>CAZYVL010000034.1:0-13358 GCA_964651005.1 uncultured Chthoniobacteraceae bacterium
GAAATCAAATGGTTTTCCCATTCGCGCCGTTGACGAGTCCCGAGGCGCAATGGTATTGACTCCGCCCCTATGGAAAAAGATGTCCAATCCCAAATTCAGGAACTCGAAGCGAAAATCCAACAGCTTCGTTCCGGTCAACTCCAGGAACTCCAGCAACAGCTCAAGGACGCCCGCCAGGTCGTCTTGGATCTTGAAGCGAAGATCGCCTCGATCACCGGCAAGGCTCCCGCCACGGAGACCCGCCGCAAGCGCACCAGCTCCGAGGAAGTGCGGGGCCGCATTCTCAAGGCGCTTTCGGAGTCTCCCGAGGGGCTCGGCCAGAGCGAGATCGCTGCAATCACCGAACTGAGCTACAACACCGTCGTTCTTTATCTGAAGAATAACCCGAAGGATTTCAAGACGACCGGCGCTTTCCGTTCCAAGCGTTATTTCCTGAAGTAACGATCCCCGCCTTTCCAGGGGAGCGGGGCACGCCCCCCCTCCGCCCCCTGGCGGCGATTTCTCCTCTCTCGCGTTTCGCTTCCCTTTCCCCCTTTTCCCCCCTTCCCTACTGCGAAACGACATCGGCAAGGGTGGCCACGACAAAGACCAGCCCCACGAAGGCGTTGCTGGCAAAGAATGCGCGGTTGATGGCGTCGAGATCGGCCCGCCGCGCGACACGGTGCTCGTACACGAGCGAAGCGGCGACGAGCGCGAGGCCGCCAAAGTAGACCGCCCCCAGCGTGGCGGCCACGCCGAAGGCAGCCAGCAGCAGAACCACCACGCCGTGAAGCCCCTGGGCGGCCCGCAGGCTCCCGGGCACACCGAGCCGGACCACGAGCGAGTGCAGGCCCTCGCGCCGGTCAAACTCCTGGTCCTGCGTGGCGTAGATCAAGTCGAACCCGGCGACCCAGAGTGCCACCGCCGCCGCGAGGATCAGCGGGGGGAACGCCCATTCGCCGGTGACGGCAAGCCACGCCCCGACCGGCGAGACGGCCAGCGCCAGGCCGAGGTAAAAGTGGCAAAGGGCGGTGAAGCGTTTGGTCAGCGAGTAGAAAAACACCAACCCGAGCGCGACGGGGCTTAAACGAAAACAGAGCGGGTTGATGGCCCAGGTGACGGCGACGAACCCCGCCGCGCTCGCGGCGCAGAGGGCGACCGCCCCGGGGAAGGAGACGAGCTTGTGGCGGCCCGCCGTGCGCGGGTTGCGCTGGTCGATGCGCCAATCCGCCAGGCGGTTGAACGCCATCGCCGCCGTCCGGGCGCAGACCATCGCGGCCACGATCAACCCGAAAACCCGTGCGGAAGGAATCCCTCCCCGCGCCACGAACATCGACCCGAGGGCAAACGGGAGCGCGAAGACTGTGTGCGAAAACCGGATAAAGGCGAGCGTCCGGCCCACCGCGCCGAGCGGGGGGACAACGGGGGAAAGCAGCGGTTTCATGACAAGAGCAGCGAAGGCGGGAAAGGGACCGAATTTCCGGATTTCGCGGCCCGACTGCAACCGTTTTCCCTCCGGGCAGTCCGCAGCCCCGGGGCCGTTCCCGCGCTTGGCTGGAAACTGTGCGCTTTTTTAAGGCTACAGAATGTTCGAAATGCTCTAGATTGGGGGGCGTCATGCAGAAGGAGACAAACGCCCCGATTGCCGCTGCGGAAATCGCCCCGGAAAATTTTATCAACCGCGAGCTGAGCTGGCTGGAGTTCAACCGCCGGGTGCTGGAGGAGGCGCAGGACGCGACGCAGCCGCTGATGGAGCGGGTCAAGTTCCTGACGATCTTCTCCTCCAATCTCGACGAGTTTTTCGAGATCCGCGTTTCGGGGATCAAGCAGCAGATCCACGGCGGGACTGCCGACATCGGCCCCGACGGGATGGCGCCGACGGCGGTTTTCGAGGCGATCTGCAAGCGGGTCCATGCGCTGGTCGCCACACAGTACGCGCTCTGGAACAAGGAGATCCTCCCGGAGCTGGGGCGGCACGGCATCGAGATCCACACGGTCGCCTCGCTCTCCGCCGAGCGGGCCGCCTGGACGCGCGCTTATTTTCACAACGAAGTCTTCCCGGTGCTCACGCCGCTGGCCGTCGATGCCAGCCACCCCTTCCCGCAGGTGCTCAACAAGAGCCATAACCTGATGGTGCGCGCCCGCCGCCCCGGGGAGGAGGAGCCGCTCTACGCGATCGTGCAGGTGCCGCGTGTGCTCCCGAGGCTGATCGCGCTGCCGCGCGCCAAGGCCGGTTCCGGCAAAAGCAGGAAAGAGGCCGCGACGTGGGATTCCATCTACCTGAGCGACCTCATCAAGACGCACATCGTGGAGCTTTTCCCCGGGCTGGTTCTCGAAGGGGTGCACGCCTTCCGGATCACGCGCAACAGCGATCTCTACATCGACGAGGAAGAGGCCGAGAACCTCTTGCGTACCATCGAGCAGGAGCTGCGCCGCGCGAACCGGGGCAACGCGGTGCGGCTGGAGGTGGAAACCGATTGCCCCGCCGACTTCCGGCAATATCTGCTGGAACGCTTCAAGCTGACCCAGGACGATCTCTACCTGCTCGACGGCCCGATCACCATGACGCACCTCGCGCCGCTGATCGCCAACGAGGCGTTCGCCTCGCTCAAGGACCGCCCCTTCCACCCCGCGCACGATCCCGCGCTGCCGCCCGGCTCGGATGTCTGGCAGGTGCTCCGCCGCGAAGACCTCCTGCTGCATCACCCGTACGAGCCGTTCGACGATGTGGTCGATTTCATCGAAAACGCCGCCGCCGATCCGCTGGTGCTGGCGATCAAGATGACGCTCTACCGCACCAGCGGCGACTCGCCGATCGTCGCGGCGCTCGGGGAGGCCGCCGCGAACGGCAAGCAGGTGACGGTGATCGTGGAGCTGCGGGCGCGTTTTGACGAGGCGGCCAACATCCAGTGGGCGCGGAAGCTCGAAGAGTTCGGCGTGCACGTGGTCTACGGCGTGGTCGGCCTCAAGACGCACTGCAAGATGCTGCTCATCGTACGGCGGGACGAAGACCGCATCCGCCACTACGTCCACCTCGGCACGGGGAACTACCACCCGCGCACCGCGCGCACTTATACCGACCTGGGGCTGCTCACCAGCAACCCGGCGCTGACGGCGGAAGTGGCGACGCTCTTCAACACGCTCACCGGCCCCGCCGAGTACCCGGGGTTCACGAAGCTGCTCGTCTCGCCGTACGACCTCGCGGCGCGCTTCAAGGCGATGATCGAGCGCGAGCGCGACCATGCCCGGGCGGGGCGGCCCGCGCGGATCGTCGTGAAGCTCAACGCCCTGGTGGATGAAACGCTCATCGTCGCGCTCTACGAGGCTTCCCGCGCGGGGGTGCGGATCGACCTGATCGTGCGCGGCATCTGCTGCCTGCGCCCGGGCGTGCCGGGGTTGAGCGCGAACATCCGCGTGCTGAGCATCGTGGGGCGGTTTCTGGAGCACAGCCGGATCTACTACTTCTCCAACGACGGCGACCCGGCGCTCTACCTCGGCAGCGCGGACTGGATGCCGCGCAATCTTTACCGGCGCATCGAGATCGCCTTCCCCGTGGAATGCCCCCGGCTGCGCCGGGAGATCATCGAGGAGATGCTCCCCGCGTTCCTCAACGACCGGGTGAAAGCGCGCGAGCTCCGGGCCGACGGCTCGTATGTCCGGCTCAAGCCGAAGCCGGGGGAGGTGCCCTCGCAGGCGCAGTTGTTCTTCCGCGAGCGGGCGCGCAAGCGCAACGCCGGGGCGTCTGCCTGATTTTTCAGCCCGGAAAGACGCTCGCGCGCGATTTGCAGGCGAACCCAATGTTTTCCCGGCCTATAACCGCTATTGAGCCCCGGCTTTTTCGCCGATAAAAAAGATTGCCGCCCCCCGCGTCGCCTCCCCATGTTCAACCCGCCATGAGATTATGAGATTTCCTCTGCCGCTCACGCTCAAGATTGCGGGGTATATCATCAAGCACAAGCTCCAGAAGACCCCGAAGTTCGCCACGGTTCTCCAGCTCGAACCGCTGCACACCTGCAACCTGACGTGCACCGGCTGCGGGCGCATCCGGGAGTACTCCACGTCGCTCAAGGATGTGCTGCCGCTTGCCGATTGCCTCGCGGCGGCGCGGGAATGCGACGCGCCGATGGTCTCCATCTGCGGGGGGGAGCCGCTCATTTATCCGCAGATCGAGGAGCTTACCGCCGGGCTGCTCGCGCAGGGGCGCATCGTCTATCTCTGCACGAACGCGATGCTGATGCGCCGCAAGATGCGCGACTACCTCGCGGCAGAGACGCTGCGCCGCCCGGTCGCGGTGGAGCGGCAGATCGACCAACTGCTGGAGCAGGAACTCATCACCCCCGCGGACGCCGCCGAAATCCGCAAGGGGCCGAAGAACCCGGGCCGCCCGGCCATCGAGCCGTCGCGCTGGCTTTACTGGAACGTCCACCTCGACGGGCTGGAGCGGACGCACGATTTGATCGTCGAGCGCGAGGGGGTTTTCCGCGAATGCGTCCTGGCGATGCGCATGGCGAAGCTTCTCGGCTACCAGGTGGCGACTAACACGACCATCTACAAGGAGACGCAGATGGAGGAGATCGAGGCGATGTTTTCCTTTCTCGGCAGCCTCGGCATCGACGGGCACACGATCTCGCCCGGCTACGACTACGACGCGGCGAAGAAGGATATGCTCAAGCGGCTCAACCTGAACCCGGAGAACTTCTATCTCACGCGCGAGGCGACGGTGGAGAAGTTCGCGGAGATCGAGGAGTGGGGGCGGCGGTTCCCGTTCTTTGGCACGCCGATCTATCTGGAGTTCCTGGCGGGGAAGCGCGATCTGACCTGCTCGGCCTGGGCGATCCCGACGCGCAACATTCTGGGCTGGAAAGGCCCGTGCTACCTGATGACGGACGCCCACCATGCGAGCTACGCGGAGCTGCTCTCCGAGACCGACTGGGAACGCTACGGCGTGGTGAAGGGCAAGGCGCGCGATCCGCGTTGCGAAAACTGCATGGTCCACTGCGGCTACGAACCTTCCGCCAGCCTCGGCCTCCAGGCGCGCCGGGGCGATACCTGGAAGAACATCCGCTTCAACTTTGGCCGGAAGCCGAAGCCCGCTCCCACCTCGGGAAAGGCTGCCGTCAATGCCTACAACGGGGTGAGCGTGGGGAATGGGCATCTGACCGGCGCGGGAGCGCGTGAAAAACAGGCCGGGCGCGAAAAGAACGGCGAACGCGGCGAGGCGGAATACACCCAGGCGGCGGGATAGGCGATTCGGGGGAGCGGGGGGATTCCGCGTTTTCGGGGTTTCCCCGGCTCTGCGCGGGGGGCGCAACAATCTCGCCTCCGGCTCGCGATTTCCGGTAAATTTATGCGAATGGCATCGCGATCTTCAGAACCGCACAGCCCGGTCGTTCCCGGTCGCTTTTCGCCTGCCGGGGAAAGTGACCCCGTGGGGCTGCGCGAAGCGATCCGGCTGGCGCAGCAGAATCTTCTGCGCCTGCAAGACGCGGACGGCCACTGGGCGGGAGAGCTGACCGTGGACAGCACGCTCTGCTCGGACCTGATCCTCTACATGCACTGGGCGGGCCGCCCGGACCCGGTGCTCCAGGAGAAATGCGCGGCGCACATCCGCCGCCGCCAGCAGCCGGGCGGCGGCTGGAATCTCTATTACGGCGGGCCGGACGAGGTGAACGCGACGGTGAAGGCGTACTTCGCGCTGAAGCTGGCGGGGCACCCGCCGCACGCGCCGTGGATGCAGGAGGGGCGCGCGGCGGCGCTGCGCCTCGGCGGCATCCCGAAGATGAACACTTACGCCAAGCTCTACCTGGCGTTGCTCGGGCAGTTCCCTTGGGAGGCGCTTCCGACGATCCCGCCCGAAGTGGTGCTGCTCCCTTCGTGGCTGCCGTTCAGCCTTTACGAAATCTCTTCCTGGACGCGGGCGATGATCGTCCCGCTCTCCATCCTCAACCACCTCAAGCCGACGCGCCAGCTCCCTCCGGAGTGCCAGATCCGCGAGCTTTATCCCGCCGGGACGGAGGCGGGCGGCTTCTCGCCGGGCGAGAGGCGTGAGCGCTGGCGCCCGCGCTGGCGGAATTTCTTTTTCGGGCTGGACCGCGCGCTGAAGTGGTGCGACCGCGCCGGGTTCCACCCGCTGCGCGATCTCGCGATGGAACGCGCCGTGGCGTGGATGGGCGCGCGCATGGGCGAAGGCTCCGGCGGGCTGGCGGCGGTTTTCCCGGCGATGCTCAATTCGATCATCGCCCTCCAGGCGCTGGGGCATGACGAGAGCCACCCGCTGCTGGCCAAGGCGCTCGGCGATTTTCAGGAGCTTTTCGTGGACGATCCGCAAGATTTCCGCATCCAGCCGTGTCTCTCGCCGGTGTGGGATACGGCGATCAATCTGATCGCTCTGGCGGAGAGCGAACCGGAACCGGCTTCTTCCGCTCCGGCGATCGCGGAGGCGATCTCCCGTGCAGGCGCGTGGCTGGCGCGGCGCGAGGTGCGCCGGAAGGGCGACTGGACGGTGAAGAACCCGCACCGCACCGCCAGCGGCTGGGCGTTCGAGTACCGGAACGATTTCTACCCCGATACGGACGACACGATGATGGTGCTCATCGCGCTCCGCTTTGCCCCGCCCGCTCCCGGCGAGGAGAGGGAGGGGCTTACCGCGATCTTCGGGCGCGCGCTGCCGTGGCTGCTCTCCTTCCAGTGCCGGGACGGGGGATGGGCGGCGTTCGACCGGGATGTGACGCGCCAATGGCTCAACCACATCCCGTTCGCCGACCACAACGCGATTACCGACCCGACGTGCAGCGACCTGACGGGGCGGATGCTGGAGCTGCTCGGCTACATCGGGTTTGACCGCAACGACCCGGCGGTGCGCCGGGCGGTCGCCTATCTCCGCAAGACCCAGGAGCGGGACGGCCCCTGGTATGGACGCTGGGGGGTGAACTATCTTTACGGAACATGGCAGGTGTTGCGGGGGTTGCGCGCCATTGGCGAGCCGATGGAGCAGGAGTGGATTTTGCGCGCGCGGGATTGGCTGGAGGGGTGCCAGAATGACGATGGCGGCTGGGGGGAGAGCCCGGCCACTTATGAAGACCCTGCGCTCAAGGGGCGCGGGGAGAGCACCCCTTCGCAGACTGCGTGGGCGTTGATGGGGCTCTGCGCCTGCGGCGAGCCGGAGCGCCGCCCGATCCGGCGCGGCATCGAGTTTCTCCTCAAGACACAGAACCGCGACGGAAGCTGGGACGAGCCGCAGACCACCGGGACCGGCTTTCCGAAGGTTTTCTACCTGAGCTACGACATGTACCGGAACAACTTCCCGCTGCTCGCGCTGGCCACCTACGCCAACTACCGCGAGGGCCAGGGCCAGGGCCATTTCCATCATCGCAAAAGCGAGTTCCGGTGCGGGTGATGCCGTTGGCTACTCTGACGCCGAACACCAGGCATACCGCGCCAGCAGCCGGAAGAAGCGGTATCCGTCCCGGAGCGCGCGGATCTTGCTCTTCTCGTCTCCGTAAAGGGTGGTGATCGGGACGCTGGCGATGGCGTGCCCGGCGCGGCTGGCGAGGAGGATCATCTCCGTCTCGTAGTCGTACGCCTCGCACTGGCCGAAGAGGCTCGGGATGACGGAACGGTGGACCATCCGGAAACCGCATTGCGTGTCGGCGATGGCGCGCCCGCAGAGGCGGCTGATCTGCCACGACATGAACCGATTCGTAAGCAGGCGCACGCGGGGCATCGTCGCGGTGTCGCCCATCCGGTCGCCGATGATGAGGCCCGCCTGGTTCTCCAAGGCGGCGGCCTGGAGGAAGAGGGGGATTTCCTCCGGGCGATGCTGGCCGTCGCCATCCAGGATGATGACGTAATCAAACCCGCGCGCGAGGAGCGTGCGGAAGCCGGTCTTGATGGCGGCCCCCTTCCCGGCGTTGCGCGGGTGCGCGAGCACTTCCGCCCCGGCCTCGCGGGCGAGAGCGGCGGTTTGGTCCTCCGAGCCGTCGTCGATGACGAGGACATCGCGCAGTTGCGCGCGGGTGCGTTGGACGACGGCGCCGATATGCGCCTGCTCGCAGTAGGCGGGGATCAGGGCCGCCACTTTCGCCGCGCCACGCGTCGCACCTTCTCCGTGGTCCATGACCATGACGCGCGCGGGGGTTATACGGAGGCCGCCGGGGTGGAAATCCGGGCCGGTTTGTAGTCCGCCGCGTGGTAGGAACTGCGCACGAGCGGGCCGCTGGCAACGTGGTCAAACCCTTTGGAGTAGGCAACGTCGCGGTATTCGTCGAACTTGGTGGGCTCGATGTATGCGACAACCGGGAGGTGCTGCGGGCTGGGCCGCAGGTATTGGCCCATGGTCAGGATCTGCACCCCGGCTTCGCGCAGGGCGTCCATGGTCTGGAAAATCTCCTCCTCCCGTTCGCCGAGGCCGAGCATGATGCCGCTCTTGGTGGCCATGGTGGGGACGAGTTCCTTCATCCGGCGCAACACCTGGAGCGAGAGCGCGTATTTCGCCCGCGAGCGGACGAACGGCGTGAGCCGCTCGACGGTCTCCAGGTTGTGGTTAAAGACATCCGGGGCGGCCTCCGCGACAGCGCGCAGCGATTCCTCGCGGCCTTTGAAGTCGGGGGTGAGCACTTCGACGACGATCCCGGGGTCCACATCGCGGATCGCCTGGATGGTCTGCACGAAGTGTTCCGCGCCGCCGTCCTGCAAGTCGTCGCGGGCGACGGCGGTGATGACGACGTGGCGCAGCTTCATGCGGCGGATCGCCTCGGCCACGCGGCGCGGTTCGTCCGGGTCAAGCGCGAACGGCTTGGCCGTGGCGACGGCGCAGAAGCCGCAGGCGCGCGTACACCGCTCCCCGGCGATCATGAACGTGGCGGTCCCGGCGCTCCAGCACTCCCAGCGGTTGGGGCATTGCGCTTCTTCGCACACCGTCACCAGCCGGAGATCGGAGATCAGCGCCTTCGTGGAAAAGAAGACCGGGTTGGAAGGAAGCCGGACTTTGATCCAGTCGGGCTTGCGGGCCTGGTGCAGGGCGGGGTCGATTTTGGCACACGACATGGGTATGGACGATAAAGGATGGCGGGAGAGCGCGCCTGGATACGCACCGCCTAGATCAACTCGGCAATCTGGACGGCGTTGAGCGCGGCCCCTTTAAGAAGCTGATCCCCCGCCACCCAGAACGCAAGGCCGTTCTCCAGCGCGCAGTCGAGCCGCAGGCGGCCCACTTCGCAGTCGTCCTGCCCGGCGGTGCGCAGCGGCAGCGGGTAGAGGTTGTTGGCGGGGTCGTCCACGAGGCGCAGCCCGGGGGCCTGGGCGAGAACCTGGCGCGCCTCGGCGACGGAAACCGGCCTCTCGAACTCGGCGTTCACCGCCACGGAGTGCGCCCGGTAGACCGGCACGCGCACGCAGGTGACCGACGCGCGGAAGCCGGGCAGGTGCAGGATGCGCCGCGCTTCATTCTGCATCTTCATCTCCTCCTTGGTGTAGCCGGTATCCAGGAAGGAATCGACGTGCGGGAGGACGTTGAAGGCGATCTGGTGCGGGTAGACTTTCTTTGGCACCTCGCGGCCTGCGGCGATGGCCTCCACCTGCTCGCGAAGCTCCTCAATCGCCTGCGCGCCGGTGCCGGAGACGGCTTGGTAGCTGGAGGCGATGACGCGGCGCACGCCGAAGGCGCGGTGCAGCGGGTGGAGCGCCATGAGGGTGATGGCGGTGGTGCAGTTCGGGTTCGCGAGGATGCCGCGATGGTTCTTGGCGTCGCCGCCGTTGATCTCCGGGATGACGAGCGGCACGGCTTCCTCCATGCGGAAGGCCGAGGAGTTATCCACGACGACCGCGCCCGCCTTCACGGCGAGCGGGGCGTAGTGGCGCGAGATGTCCCCCCCCGCGCTGAAGAGGGCGATGTCCACGCCTGCGAAGGAATCTTCCCGCAGTTCCTCCACCGTCACGGTGCTCCCCCGGAAGGGGCGCGTTTTCCCCGCCGAGCGGGCGGAGGCGAGCAGCCGGAGGCAGCCCACGGGAAAGTTGCGGCGTTCGAGGACCTGGATCATTTCGGCGCCGACGGCGCCGGTGGCGCCGACGATGGCGACGGTGGTGTTGCGGCTCATGAAGGGTTGCGGTAGGTAATGGGAAAGCTCGGGGTGCTCGGGGTGCTCGGGGTATTTTAGGCACCGCGAGGAGCCGTATATGATATAATCGACGCGCGCCCATGCAATCTTTCCCACGCAAAATCCGGGTCGATCTCGCCGCCCAGCAGCTCGAACTGCTGGAGGAAGGGCGGGTGCTGCGCCGTTTTCCGGTTTCCAGCTCCGGGTTCGGGCACGGGAGCGAGCCGGGGAGCCTCAAGACGCCGCTGGGGCGCTTCGCCGTGGCGGAGATGATCGGGGAGAGCGCGCCTCTCGGGACGGTCTTCAAAAGCCGCACCGCAGTGGGGCAGATCCCCACGTTCGCCAACCCGGGCGATCCGGAGGATCTCGTCCTCTCGCGCATTCTCTGGCTCGACGGGCTGGAGCCGCACAACGCCAACACCCGGGAACGCTACATTTACATCCACGGGACGAACCACGAAGAGCGCATCGGCGAACCGGCCAGCCACGGGTGCATCCGGATGCGCAACGCCGACGTGGTAGTGCTCTTCGAGATGGTGACGCCGGGAACGGAGGTCGAAATTGGCTAGAAAAACCTGCCGGGTTGCAAAAATCGCGCTTTTCCCAAGGAAAAACATTGCATCGCGAGGCTCGCTCGCCCTAAACAAAAACCCGCAAACCTGCAACCCATCCCATACAAAATGACTAAAGTCACCAAAGCCATCACGATCCTCGCAGCCGCTGCCTTCGCCCTCAGCCTCGGCGCCTGCGCCTCGACGAAGAAGTGCGAAAGCGTTTCGACGACGACCTCCTCGACTTACGCCAAGTAATTTGGGGTAGCCGCGCGGCGGTGATCCCGATCGCCAGGCTTTCTTTACCTCTGTCAAGGGCCAGACCGTTTCCCGGTCTGGCCTTTTGTTTTTCCCCTCCCGGCCTTCCCCGGTTTCCCGCCTTTCCCGTTCGCTACGCTCACGAAGCGGCTCCCCTTCAGCAAAAAGCGCCACGGGAGATCGGCGGCCCGCGTGAGGCCGATCCGCAAGTCGCTCTCCACCTCCACGGCGGCGCTTCGTGGCCGGAAACCGGCGTTGCCGGAGGTGAGGTCGAGGCAGTGGTCCGCGCCGGTGATCCCGAAGGCGCATGTCAGCTTTCCCGGGCCGGAGCAGAGATCGCGCGCGGCCTCCCGGCCCCGCCGCTGCCGCATCCGCTCCAGGCCGCGCACCGGCTCCACCGCGCGGATGAGGATGATGCCGTTCTCCGGCGTCTGCTCCTCCCGGTCGTTCCCTTTCACGAGGACGTTGAGCATCCAGTGTACGCCGTAGTTGAAGTAAACGTAGGCGGTCCCGGGGAGATGGGAGGCCATGAAGAGGCGCGTGCTGGGCCGGAAAGCGGCGTGGCAGGCTGCGTCCCCGACGGCGACGTACGCCTCCGTCTCCACGATCACCCCGGAGCATTCGCCCCAGAAGAGCTCGCACCCCACCAGCTCGCGTGCGCAGACCAGCGGTTCGCGCTGGAAAAACTCGCGTGGCAGGCGCGGCAATGGGGCAGCCGTACGCACCGCCCCGGTCATTCCGCCTCGGCTTCCGCGCCCGCGCCGTCCCGCGCGGCGGGCCGGGAGGTCAGCTTGAGAACCAGGAAGTAGAGCACGGCGAGCGCGGCGATCATGCCAATGATTCCCCACGAATGCGTTTTGACAAAACCGATCATCGCGTCGGGGTTCTGGATCAGATTCGGCTCCTGGTCGTACGCCTTCTGGCCGAGGTAGGCGAGCACCAGGCACCAGAGGAACGCGCCCGTGGTGGTCATGATGCTGAAGGTCAGGAAACGCATCCGCACGATGCCCGCCGGAATGGAGATGAGATGCCGGACCACGGGGAGCAGCCGCGCGAAGAAGATGCCGCCCGCCTCGTAGCGGTGAATCCATGTCTCGGCGAGTTCGAGCTTCTTTTCCGAGATCAGGAAATAACGCCCGAAGCGCGTGATGAATGCCCGCCCCAATCCGCGCGCCACCAGATAGGTGATAGCCGAGCCGAGCCACGAGCCGAACGTCCCCGCCAGGACGACGCCCCAGAAGCTCATCTTTCCCTGGGCGGCGTAAAAGGCGGCGGGCGGGATCACCACCTCGCTCGGGACCGGGAAAATCGAGCTTTCCATCGCCATCAGGATGATGATGCCAAGGTAACCCCAGTTGTTGACCCAGGTGAACCAGAGCGCGATGAGTGCATGCATGGATGCAGTTCACCGAACCGGGGACAAAACGCAAGCCCGTTCGCAAAAAGCGGCTCCGCGTGGGGCTGCGCGCCGGACCTCCCTCTTCCAAAGATTGGATATTACGATTCCGAGAGCCAATGCAGAAGCGAAGCGGCCAGGAACGCCGCGCCGATCAGCGGGGGAACGATTTCCGCCTCGGGAGCCGGAATGGCCAGTCGCAGCCGGGAGAGTAGCGCCTTCATCCAGAGGACAATCGGAATCCACTCCCCCCGCGCGTGTAATTAACCCCATCACACGCCAGCCGGAACTCCGGCGAGCCGACCCATTTCGGCGGCGAGCCAATCGGCCTCGCGCCGGTCGTGCATTCCGCTGCCCACGGTGATCTTTTTGCCGTCGCGAAGCGCAAGCTCGATCACAAACCAGGGGATGGAATTGGTCCGGCCTCCCACTTTCGTCCCGATGCGGAGAACCTCGCCCGCAACGATTCTTTTGGACGAGGCCAGGCCGAGCCGACGGTTCGTCACGACGATCTCCCCGCGCTCGATTGTTACCTCGGTCCGCTTGAACCCGATCTCCACCCCGGCGGCGGCCATCAGCAGCCCAAAAATACCGAGGAGGATCATAAACGGCATCCCGAACGCGACGGCCACGGCGAACAGGGCGGCGGAGAACCCGAAAAGAGTAAAGGCCCCCGCGAGATTGCGAAAGGCAGGAAAGACCAAGCGCGTGCCCCCGCCAGCTGACGGCTCCAGCCGGAACGGCGACGAGGCGGGCGGGCGGTACTCCGCCCTCTCTTGCGTCTCCTCCCGCCGCAGTTCCGTGGCCCGGGAGATTTGCTCCGGGGAAAGCTCTCCGCGAAGCACCGGCACCTCGAACCGCATCAAGCGGTCGATGCCCCGGCGGGGCGCCCGCGCTTCGAGCCGCCAGAAAATGCCGTCTCCGGAATCGAACGTCGTGCTCTCGCGCGCGTCGGGCGAGAGGGCGAAAGCGACGGGGATCGTCGTCCCGTCCACCACCTCCACCGGCCTTTCCTCTTCCCAGCAGACCTCCTCCACCTGCCCCCGGTTGCGCCCGGTGCCGGAGGTGAAGCGCCGCAGG
>CAZYVL010000034.1:13368-21309 GCA_964651005.1 uncultured Chthoniobacteraceae bacterium
TGCAGCCGGAGGGCAAAGCATTTCTCCCCGCCGTAGAGCCGCAAGGGGCGGCCCGGGCGAATCTCCCCTTCCAGCGGCCCCCCAGGGGAGGCGGGAAGCGCCCGCGCCTTGAAAACCGACTCTCCGAATTTCAGGTAGCGCGCCGTCACGTAAACGGCCCGCCCGACGACGATCATGCCAACCAGGCCAATGGCCATCGCCGCGATGCCCGCGGGGTGCGTCATTTTGAGCGATTCGGACGAAACGATGAACCAAAGAAGAATCTCCATCCAGATGACCGCCCCGGCGATTCCCCAGGCCGGGAGCAGCGCCTTCCCATTCCGGGAAACGACCTCGCCCGAATCCCAGCGGAGCGGCCTGGCTGGCCGCAGCGACTGGAGCAGCCGCGTTCCCGCGAAGAGAAGGACGGAGAAAGGGAGAACACCGAACCAGAGTTCCCAGTTCGCCCCCCGCATGAGGACGGCTTCTTCGGGCGAGGCGGGGTTGACAAAGCAGACGCTTTCCGAGCCGGGCGGGAGTCGCCTGACAACCTCTGCCTTGCTCCGGCGACCGCTGCTGAAAAAGTCGAGAAAGCGGTAGCGCGAGGAGCGGTACGACGTGCCTGCGACTTTGTAGTCGTAGGTGATCGCGACTTTGTAGATGGCGCCCCCTTGGCTCCCCCGGGATTGCCGCACATCGCTCGACACAATCCGGCACGGGACCGCCTTCCAATAGGAGGCTCTGAGGATTTGCCACAGCGGCCCGGCAAAGACGAACCAGGTCAGCCCAAGCGCAAGGAGGATAATCGGCAGGAGAACGACCGGGCCGGGGCCGGACCGCTTTGCCGGGGGAAATTCAGCCATGCCGAGGCAGCCTGCTTTGTAATGCGACCGGTTTGTCGCTGGAACCCTTGATGAACCTCGTGAGGTTAGGTCAGGCTAAAACGGGATGTCGTCGCCTTCCACGTCGAGATCGGGATCGGCGGGCGGCCTCTGGGGAGCGGGGGGGCGGCTGCCGCCGCCCTGGGGCCGCGATGCCTGCGGGGCGCGGTTTTCGTAGTCGCCACCACCGCCGCCACCGCCTCCCTCGCGGCTGCCGAGGAATTGCATTTCTTCGCAGACGACGCGGAGCTTGCTTCGCTTCTGGCCGGTCTGTTTGTCATCCCAGCTATCGAGCTGGAGCCGCCCTTCGATGTAGACGGGGCGGCCTTTCTTGAGGTACTCGCCCGCGAGTTCCGCCGTGCGTCCCCAGAGGGTGACATCCACGAACGTCGTCTCCTCGCGCTTTTCGCCGCTCTCTGCGGTGTAGCGGCGGTTGACGGCGAGGCCAATCTCTGCCACGGCGGTTCCCTTCGGGGTGTAGCGGACCTCGGGATCACGGGTAAGATTCCCGATAAGCATGACTTTGTTGAGATTGGCCATAGGTTATTCTCCTTGGGATGGATGAGGCGGGGGTGAATGAGGGGACGATTGGGGCGCAGGGACCGTGCGGGGGAAAACCGCCCGATCAAGGATCAGGCGGTGGCTTCCGCCTTGATCCTGGGCTTGGCCTTCGCCCTGGTTGCGGCCAGCTTTTTATAATTCTGCTGATAGACGCTGGCGTCGAGCTTGAATTTGCCGCGCAGCTTTTCGATGACGGTGGGTTCGGCTTCGAAGATGTAGTTCACGTAGTACCCGGAGTCGAGCTTTCCGGCGACGTAGGTGAACTGACGGCGGTCCATCTTCTGGACGGCCTCGATGGCGGCGCCTTCCTGTTTGAACTCGCCTTCAAGGCGGTCAACGGTTTCCTTGACGGTATCATCGCCGCCTTTGATGTTGAGGATGAAGAGGGCTTCGTAACGGTTTTTCATGGGCTTGGAGTTGGCTTGGGCTTGGGCTTGATTAGTTAAACTGGTTCATCGTGGCTTCCAGGCCGTGGGCCTGGAGAAACGCAACGGCTTTTTCCGCCCGGTTGAGGGCGTCTTCGAGGGCGGGCATTTCTGCGGGGGAAAAGCGGCCGAGGACGTGGGAAACCATTCCCTCCTCCCCCGCGCCGCCAATGCCGATCCGCAGGCGCGGCACCTCCCGGGTGCCGAGATGCTCGATGATGGACTGGATGCCGTTGTGCCCCCCGGCCGATCCGTCCGGGCGCAGCCGCAGCTTGCCGAGCGGCAGGGCGAGGTCGTCGTAGATCACGAGGGTTTCCGCCGGGGGCACCTTGTAAAAGCGGGAGACGGCGGCGACTGGCTTGCCGCTGAGGTTCATGAAGCTCGTGGGCTTGCAATAGACGATGCCTTCCTGGGCGGCCACTTCGGCCTTCCATTCCCTCTCCATGCGCCAGCGGGCGCCGGAAGCGGAGGCGAGTCGATCAAGGACCATAAACCCCACGTTGTGCCGCGTGCGCTCATACTCCCGGCCCGGGTTGCCCAACCCGACGAGCAGCCGGAAACCGGGGGTTCGGGAGGTTTGCGCGGCGGCTTCCAATTATTTCTTCTCTTCGCCGGCGGGTTTCTTCTCCTTGAGAACTTCCGGGCTGGCGGCGGGAGCGCCACCGGCCGGGGCTTCGGCGGCGACGTTCGGCTCGGCAACAAGGAAGACGGTCAGGTCGCTATCGTCCACGGCGGTGACTCCGGCGGGAAGCTGGAGATCCTTGACGTGGAGGGCTTCGCCCACGTTCAGGTTGGCGACATCGACGGTGATGATTTCGGGCAGATCCTTCGGCAGCGACTTGATGTTGAGCGAGCGCAGGAGCTGCTCAAGGATGCCGCCGTAGCTCTTGACGCCAATGGCTTCGCCCACCGGCTCGACGGGGATGCTCGACTCGATCTCTTCGTTGGCGGAGACGCCCTGAAAATCGACATGGAGAATCCGCTGCGTGACGGGGTGGTGCTGCACTTCCTGGATGATCGCCATCTGGCCGGAAGCGCCGCCCGCGATGTCGAGATCGACGAGGATGTGCTCGCCCGCGGCGTGCGCGAGAACGGTGCTGATTTCCCGCTCGACGACCTTGAGGTTCACGGGTGCCTCGCGGTGGCTGTAGATCACTGCGGGAACGAAACCGTCACTTTTGATTTTTTTGACTGCGGCGCGGCCCACTTCGGAGCGGGTCTGTGCGGCGAGCTTGACTTGTTTGGCCATAACTTACTTTTTTCCGTTGATTTCAAATAGCGAACTGACGGATTCGTCGTGGTGAATCCGCTTGATCCCTTCGCCGAGGAGTTCCGCGATGCAGAGCACGGTGAGGGAGACCCCCTCCCCGGCACGTACCGGCACGCTGTTTGTGGTGATGAGTTCCCGAATTTCCGACTTCCGGAGGCGGTCGATCGCCATGTCCGAAAGCACGGCGTGGGAAACCGCGGCGTAAATCTCTTTCGCGCCGTGCCTCTTAAGGATGACGGCGGCGCTTGTCAAGGTTCCGGCGGTTTCGGTGAGGTCGTCGATGATGAGCACGTTGCACCCTTCCACGTCACCGATGACGTAGAGTGACTCGATCTCCGTGGCGCTCTTGCGGCGCTTGGCGACGATGGCCAGCCCGGCGCCGAGCGCCTGGGAGTAGGCGCTCGCCATCTTCAGGCCGCCGACATCGGGCGAGACGACGACGAGTTGCTCCCCCGCGAATTTTTCCTTGAGGTACTTGTGCACCACCGGGAGGGCGTAGAGATGATCGACCGGGATGTCGAAGAACCCGGCGACCTGCTGGGCGTGGAGATCGACCGTCAAGACCCGTTCCACGCCCGCTGCCGT
Source organism: uncultured Chthoniobacteraceae bacterium (assembly GCA_964651005.1). GTDB lineage: Bacteria > Verrucomicrobiota > Verrucomicrobiia > Chthoniobacterales > Chthoniobacteraceae > DATMFV01. The sequence goes on from CAZYVL010000034.1 coordinate 17,070, forward strand.
GAGCAGGTTGGCGACGAGCTTGGCGGTGATCGGAACCCGGGGCTGGTCCTTGCGGTCCTGCCGGGCGTAGCCAAAGAAAGGGATGACCGCAGTGATCCGCGCGGCGCTGGCGCGGCGGGCGGCGTCCACCATGATCAGAAGCTCCATGAGGTTCTGGTTGGTGGGCGGGCAGGTGGACTGGACGATGTAGACATCCCGGCCACGCACGTTTTCGTTGATTTTTACGTACGTCTCTCCGTCGGGAAACGAATCAACGGTCGCATCACCCAACGGGACCCCCACGCAGTGAGCAATGCGCCGAGCCAGCTCACGATGGGCGGAACCGGAGAAAATTTTCAGTTCGGATGACTGGCACAACATGACGGTTTTTTGACGAAAGGAACGCAGACTCTATGCCTCTGAGGAAGAAATTCAATGGCAAACTTGCGGCGGTTTTCACTCCCGCCGCAATTCCGGTCCGTTTACCCGGAATGCCGGTTTCCTCCTCCGGGCGCACCTCTAGTAAACTGATAACTAACGGTGTTTTCACTACTAGATACACAGGGTTAAAACATCTTGCTTGAGCGATCGAAGTTTCCTTTGCTCATGCCAGCGATTTGCCATCGCACCGCAGACAAACAAACCAACGGAGTAAACCACTACATGAAAAAATTGACATTGAGCCTTCTGACGGCATGCGCGGTCGCAACCCCGGCGATTGCCGGTGTGACCGTGGTGACGTCGAAGGAATACAAACAGCCAGTCCTCCTCCCTCCCCCGTGCTTCCGGGATAACGAGGTCGCCTTCGACCTCTTCTACTCGTACAACAACGCCCGGCACGGCGGGGACCGCTACTTCCGCGACGGGAGCGGGGGCGGCGTGGGCCTCACCTGGTTCTTCGCCCGGTACTTCGGCGTCAGCGTCGAAGGCAACTGGTGGGACGGCGTGCAGACCCACGACGAAACCACGGAACGGGTGAAGAGCGGGACCAGCTGCCGCTGGGACTACCACAAGCACAAGTGGGTCGAGACGACGAAGTACAAGAACCGCACCGAAAAGACCTCCGACCGCTCGGTCGCGCACCAGGTGACGGGGAACTTCGTCCTCCGCTACCCGATCGAGATGTGCAACTTCTGCATCGCTCCGTACATCTTCGGCGGCGGCGGCGGCCTCTTTGACGGGGAGCGCGTCGGCTTCGGAGACGCGGGGGCGGGCCTGGAATGGCGCGCCACGGAGCACTTCGGCGTCTTCGCCGACTGGCGCTGGAACTGGACCGGAAAGGGAAAGAACGACGTGGACACCACGCGGGCTGGCATCCGGTTCGTGTTCTAAGGCACCCGAAAACTGTCAGTGTTGGGTATTGTTGGGCATGTGTGCGCCGGGGTTCCCGCAAGGAACCCCGGCGTTTTTTTTTCAAGGGTTCAGGGAACCCGGAAGACCTTGCCGGTGTAAGGATCGCGGGCTTCGCTGCCCGGGGTCATCCCCGAGACATCGACATAGCCCGAGTTCGGCGAGAAGGGGCTGACCACGAAGCCCGGCTTGCCGGGAACGGGCGTGGCAAAGGGGATGCCCCCCTTCTCCGCGACGGGAGAGAGCCCAAGCGGCGGCCCGGGCGGCACGGAAGGAATGCTCGCCGGGCCGACGGCGGGGCCGTACGGCGATGCCGGGCCGGGGGCTGGCATAAAGTTGGAAACGCCGACGCCGGAGGGCTGCGCCGGGGAGGAGCCCCAGAAGGAGGCTTCTTCGATCTCGGCGGCGTGCGTGCGGCAGGCCGCGGCATGCCGCCTGGCGACGGCGACCTCGGTCCGGGTGATCTCACGCGGCTCGGAGATCGTGCGACCGCAAGTGAGCGGCTGGCGGTAGTAGTAGGGCGGGAGGCCGGTGTACGTCGCGCAACGCTCTGAGGCGCAACCGGCCAGCAGCCCCACTCCGCAAACGGAGGAAATGATTTTTTTCATAGGCATGATTTCAAAGACCGATTCGGAACGGACGCCTTTTTGGCCCGATGCCCATGCGAAAAGAACCCCTGCGGCACCCCCGGCTCACCGCCGCCGCGGATTCCGGTGCCGGGGAGCGTGGGGCGGCGGCGGCTCTTTCCGGCCCGGGCGCGGCGAGGCTTCGGCAACGGGAGCGGGCGCGGCAGGGGGAGAAGGTGGAGAAGGGGCGGCCTGCTCCAGATGTTCGAGAAAACGGCGGTCGGCTTCGGCTTGCGCCGACGAACCGATCCAGGGAAGCGAAGGCGTTGGAGCGGCGGCAGGCAGGCGCATTCCCGCCCGCGTCGGCCCGTCGAGCATCCCGGTGACGCGCAGGCGGCGCAGCATCTGGAAGCGGCGGATGGCTGCCTCGGTCTCGCGGTCGCGCGCACCGGTGATCTCCCCGGGGTAGAGACGCTCCGCGCGCAGGAAGGTTTGGGCGGCGGCGATGGTCGGGTCGCCTCCCGCCCCCGGCTTGGGAAGCGACGCAAGCGCGGCGATGACCACTGCCCCGCCCATGCCCCAGAGAATGCCTTTCACAAATCGCCGCCCTCCATTTGGTTCCAGCCTTCACGAATGAATCGGGCGCGATTTCCCGGTGCGTGCGGTGCGGGGCGGAATTCGCCCCCGGGGAAAGGCCGCGCTCCACGGCGTCCGGGCCGCCCCGGCGTGCCGCGCCGTTTACTTTTTTTGATTCGAAGGCTCGACGTTTCGCCCGATCTGTTCAATTCGTTACGCTCGGCGATTTTTCATGACTTCCTTCCTCCGCATCGGGCATCGCGGCGCTTCGGCGCACGAGCCGGAGAACACGCTCCGTTCCATTCGGCGCGCCCTGGAGATGGGGGCCAACGGCATCGAGATCGACGTGCGGCTCTCCCGCGACGGGGAGCTGGTGGTATTCCATGACGCGCGGCTGGCGCGGACGACGGGGAGCCGTGGAACCGTCTCGCGCCGGACGCTGGCGGAGCTGAGGCAGCTCGACGCGGGCGGGGGCGAGCGCATCCCGACGCTGCGGGAGGTGTTCGACCTCGTGGCGGGGCGGGCGTGGCTCAATGTGGAACTCAAGGCGCGCGGGACGGGAGCCGCCGTGCTCCGGGAGACGGAACGCGCCGTGGCGGAAGGGGGCTGGCGTTACGAGGACATCGTGGTCTCCTCCTTCCACCGGGCAGAGATCAAGGCGATGCGGGCGCTGGGCGGGGAGGGCGCGGCGTCCGTGCGGGTGGGGCTGCTGCTTGCCAGGAGGCCGGTGAGCCTGGCGCGGCTGGCGGAGGCGCTGGGGGCCACCTCGCTGCACCTGCCGAGGCGGCTGGCCAGCCCGGGGATGCTGGCGCGCGCCCGTGCCCTGGGGCTGCGGGTGCTGGTGTTCACGGTCAACGACGAGGCGGAAATCGTCCGGCTGCGGCAGGCGGGGGTGGACGGCGTTTTCACCGACCACCCGGATCGTGCGCTGGCGGTGGAAGAAAAATGGCTACCGGTTCCTGAAATTCCCACCGCTGGCATCGAAGCTGCACCACGCCGCGTATGACCGCCGACGCTCCCCTCCCCTTCGAAACCGCTTCTTGCCCCCCTAAATCGCCATCGGGATGCCCCCCTCTTTTCGCTGGCGGAAAGAAAGCCGCCGGGAGAGGGGGGGATTACCCGAGTTTGCCTTGACGCTGCAAGGCCCGTTTCCCTAGAAACAAGTGCTTCGATTGGGCGGACGCGCCGACACCGGCGTGGCATGGTCTTCGCGGCATTCTCCGGCGGCACGGCATGCGGCGTGGCGCAGACGCTTCCATTTATCTCCATTCCATCTTCCATCTCCATTTTTCACTCTTTTTTAGAACGAGGAACTCTCCATGTTTAGTGGCTTTTTCAGGCTTTTCTCGAAGGATATCGGCATCGATCTCGGGACGGCAAACACGCTCGTCTATGTGCGTGACCACGGCATCGTGCTCCGGGAGCCGTCCGTGGTGGCGGTCCAGGCGGGGACCAACAAGGTTCTCGCCGTCGGTGACGAGGCGAAACGGATGCTCGGGCGCACCCCGGCCAACATCGTCGCGGTGCGGCCGCTCAAGGACGGCGTGATCGCCGACTTCGAAGTGACCGAGGAGATGCTCCGGCATTTCATCCGCAAGGTGCACAGCGGTCGGAAGTTTTTCCGCCCGAGGCCGAAGGTGGTCATCGCGGTCCCCTCCGGCATCACGGAGGTGGAGAAGCGGGCCGTGAAGGAATCCGCCCTGCACGCGGGGGCGGACGAGGTTTTCTTGATCGAGGAGCCGATGGCGGCGGCGATCGGCTGCGGGCTG
>CAZYVL010000035.1:0-3588 GCA_964651005.1 uncultured Chthoniobacteraceae bacterium
GAATAGAATACGAAGGACAAAATAGGCCATGGAAGATGTGGCTCATGGGTGAATTGCGCAGGGGAACGCAACCATGGTTACGGGGTCAACGCTTGACACTTGACAAGGGGTGATTTTTCTAGTGGAGTGTTGCAGAGAAACGGCGTGTCTGCTGCGAATAGAATACGAAGGACAAAATAGGCCATGGAAGATGTGGCTCATGGGTGAATTACGCAGGGGAACGCCGCATTGACGTAGCCCAATCGCTCGGCTATAAAGACGGCAGCACCGTGATCAAAATCCTTAAACACCTGAAAGCCCGCATTGCTGAAGACGCTTCTATCGAAGCATATGCCGAAAGCTTTGATCGAATGGCTAGAGGGCATGTCAAGTATCAAGCATTGACCCCGATGACCACGATTTTCTGGCCGCGACCGGCGTGAACGTCGGAGCCGCCTTTCTCTTCCGGGAGGGAGCACGGGCTGTTGTAAAATTCTTCCCGGGGTGGGGGAATGCGGTCTCCGGGGCGGTGGCAGGGGCAGGGACCTACGCCATCGGCCTCGCCGCCACCGGCTATTTCGTCGATGGCCTGCCGATGGAAGAAGCGCGCAAAAGGCTGAAAGGGCGGGGGCCCAAGCAGCTCACGCGTTGAGACGGACCCCAGCGTGAGCCGCAGGGCGACGGCAAGGGTTCATGATGAGAGGGCGAGCGGAGCTTCGATCTGATGGGTTCTCTACAAAAGCCACTGCCCGGTTGCGGCACTAAGGGCCACCACCAGCCAGGGCGGGGCTTTCCAGACTTCCAGCAAGGCAAAGGCCATCAATACCGCAGCAACGTCGGGCCCGCCCCTGACGCCCAGGGTCCACACGGGGTGGTACAAAGCCGCCAGCAACACTCCGACCACTGCGGCGTTCGCCCCGGACAAGGCGGCCTTCGCCCAACCCTTGCTGCGGATCAAATCCCAGAACGGAAGGGCACCGCCGATCAATAACCAGGCGGGCAGGAAAATCGCCAGCAGGCACCACAACCCGCCGAGCCAAGGGTGAGGGCCATGGTTGATGACCGTACCCAGATAAGCCGAAAAGGTAAAAAGCGGGCCGGGTACCGCCTGAGCCGCCCCGTAGCCTGCCAGAAACTCGCTGTCACTGATCCAGCCAGGCACAACAACCTCGGCGCGGAGCAAGGGGAGCACGACATGCCCTCCACCAAACACCAGGGAGCCTGATCGGTAGAAGCTGTCGAACTGCTCCAGCAGCGGGCTTTGGACTGCGGCGGCCCATACCGGCAAAATCAAGAGCAAGCCCAGAAAGAGAATCAGGCTCCCTGCCGCCCAGGCGTGCCCCCGGCCCAGCCCAACGGAAGAGGCCCGGGGGTTCCCCGCCTCGGCGTCGCGGTACAACCAGTACCCGGCAATCGCTCCGGCGGCAATCACCCCGATCTGGGCAATTGCGCCAAAGACGATCAGCAAAACGGCTGCCGCCATGAGCGCGATGGTGATTCGCGCCCGGTCCAGACAGAGCCTCCGGCCCATGCCCCATACCGCTTGCGCCACCACGGCAACGGCTGCCAGCTTCAACCCGTGCAGCCAACCGACATTTTGCAAATCGCCCGCTGCGCCGACGCCGTAGGCGAAGAGGATCAGGAGAAGGGCAGACGGGAGCGTAAAGCAAAGAGAAGCGATGAGCGCTCCGAGAATGCCCGCCCGCTGCATTCCCAGAGCAAAGACGGTCTGGCTACTGGCCGGTCCGGGAAGAAATTGGCAGAGGGCGACAAGATCGCCAAACGCCCTGTCATCAAGCCAGCAACGCCGACCGACAAACTCCTCCCGCAGATAGCCCAAATGAGCCACCGGCCCTCCGAAGGCAATACACCCCAGGCGGGAAAATGCTTTTGCGATCTCAAGCAGGCGACCGGCAGACGGACCTTTGTCGGCGCTGGCGTTGTGTTCCGCTAACGACATGGATTGTGATCGAATCCAACCTCTGCGTTGAGGAACGACCGATCATCCATCTTTCTCAATTCGTAAACACAACCTAGCCGAAGTAACCCGGCGCGTTCCCCGGCTTCCACTTGATATTGCAGCCGACGCTGGGCCGCTGCTCCGGGTTCACCGGCTTGCCGGAGAGAACGGCGTCGAGCGCGGCGCGGAGGTCGGCTCCGTCGGGCGGGTCTTGCCGGGGGCGGGTGGAGTCGAGCTGGCCGCGGTAGACCAGCCGCCGTTCGGCGTCGAAGAGAAAGAAATCGGGCGTGCAGGCGGCGGTGTACGCCTTCGCGACCTCCTGGGAGGCATCGTAGAGCACCGGAAAGCCGAGCAACCGGGCCAGCGCGGCGGTCGGCTCCGGGGCGTCATCGGGGTGGCTCTCCACGTCATTGGAGGTGATGCCAACGAAAGCGACCGAGCGGGGCGCGTAATCCCGCGCGATCCGCGCAAGTTCCTCACGCACATGCACGACATACGGACAATGGTTGCAGAGAAAGACGACCAGCAGCGCCTGCTCCTCCGCGAAATCCTCCAGCGAAACCGAAGCGCCAGTGGCGACATCGGGTAGGCGGAAAGCGGGGGCCGGGGTGCCGAGCGGAAGCATGGTGGATTCGGTGCGTGCCATGAAGCCGAGGATACCGGAGCGCGACGCGGGGACGAAGTGGAAAGTGCGCCGTCGGGCCAGTTGGGAGTTGTGGCGGGCGGGCGATCCGGTTTACCATTTGTGCTGCATGGCTCTGGCTCCCACGGTCCTGAAACTCTCGTGCCCCGATCGCGTCGGGCTTCTCTCGCAGATCACCGGCTTCATCGCGGCGCACGGCGGCAACCTGCTGGAAGTGCACCAGTTTACCGATCCGCTCGCGCAATGGTTCTTCTGCCGCATGGCCATCGACACGGAGAGCCTCCGGTTCGACCTCGAAGCGTTGCGCAAGGCGTTCGCCCCGGTCGCGGAAGCCCTTGGCGCGGAATGGACCTTGCGCGACGCGGCCCGCAAAGTCCGGATGGTCATCCTCGTTTCCAAGGCGGACCACTGCCTGGTCGATCTCCTCTGGCGCTGGCGCGCGGGGGAGCTGCCGATGGAGATCCCGCTCGTCATTGGGAACCACGACACCTTGCGGCCGCTTGTCGAGCGGGAGGGCATCCGGTTTGAGCGGGTATCGATCACGCCGGAGACGCGCGAGGAAGGATTCGCGGCAATGGACTGCCTCTTCCGGGAGGTGGAAGCGAACCTCCTCGTCCTCGCCCGCTACATGCAGGTGCTTCCGGCGTCGCTCTGCGAGGAGTGGCAGGGGAAAATCCTCAACATTCACCACTCCTTCCTCCCTTCCTTCGCGGGGGCAAACCCGTACCGCCGCGCCTACGAACGCGGGGTCAAACTGATCGGCGCGACCTGCCATTACGCCACGGCAGATCTCGACCAGGGGCCGATCGTGGATCAGGAAGTGGTACGCGTGGAGCATTTCCACACCCCCTCCGACCTGCGCCGCCTCGGCCGCGACTGCGAGCGCCTCGCCCTGGCGCGCGGTGTCCGCTATCACCTCGACGACCGTGTGCTCATCCACGGCAACCGCTCCATCGTCTTCCGGGACTAGCTATTTCCCGCACAGACCAACGAAGCGCCGATCCAC
>CAZYVL010000035.1:3688-21287 GCA_964651005.1 uncultured Chthoniobacteraceae bacterium
CTGGACCTCTGGACCCAGCCGACAAAAAAACCGGCGTCTCCCCTCAGGAAAACGCCGGTTCGAAATCACTCCTGTGCACTTTCGCGCACTCCGGGGCAGTCTACTTCTTTTTCTTCAACAGCGGCAGGCCGGTGTTGTTGTTTTCGGAAACCTCGTAGCCTTCCGGGAGCGCATTGATGGCTCCCTCTCCGGGCTTTCCGGCAAAGTAGTAGAGGGTAACCTGCTGGCCGCCCTTAAGCTGTTGTTTCCTTTCGTGGAGGAAGTATTCTTTGCCGCTTTTGGCGCTTTTTACGCTGTATGCCATAATGACTCTTTCTGGTTTGGTTTTCGGAGGGGGGGGGATTCGAAGGGGTTTTTCAGGAACCGGCCTTTTGCCCGCGACCCGATGGGTTCAGGCACCCGGACGGAAAAGAAATCGGGCTGGAAGCCGCCTTTTGACTCAAAAATCGCTCTTCGGTCGTCGCAACCCTACAGCAGCCCCGCCTTCTTGAGCGTCGTCAACGCGCCGTTTTTGGCGACGGTCTTGAGAGCGCGCGCGGAGAGCTTGATGGAGACGAACCGGCCCAGCTCCGGCACCCAGATGCGCTTGGTCTTCAAGTTCGGCGTGAAGGTCCGGGGGACGTTCTTGGTAACGTGCCGGCCAACACCGCCCTTTTTCTTGGCCATCCCGCGACGGTGAATAACGCTGCCGCGCGTAACGCCGGCTCCTGTGATGCTGCAAATACGTGACATAAAAAATCGAGGGTTTTTGGTACGGGTTTTTCGCGGAGTTTTCTCTGTGAGATTCTGGAAAGGGCGCTAAAGGTGTCGATTGAACGCGGGGCGGTCAAGCGGTTTTTTCAGCCTCCTTCAAGCCTGTTGCGGGAGCTTATAATCCGTCTTCCCCCGCTTGGGAAGGCTTGATTAAGGGAAAAAACGCCCCTTTTCTCTTCGAATTCTCTTCGAATAGAGCACGTTCCATCCCTCACCGCCCGGCTTCAATCGCCTGCCGCTGGGCCGCGAGAAGCTCCCGGATCCCCTTGCGGCCAAGGGTGAGCAGCGCCTCCAGCTCGCCGTCCGTATACGTCGCCTCCTCGCCGGAGCCTTGCACCTCCACAAAGCGGAGTTCCTCGGTCATCACGAGGTTCATATCCACGCTCGCATCCTTGTCCTCGGGGTAGTTGAGGTCGAGCATCGGCACGCCGCCGACGATTCCCGTGCTCACCGCCGCGACCAGCGACCGGAGCGGAGAGCGGGCCAGCTTCTTCTCCGCGATGAGCCTCTCAAACGCCAGCGCGGAAGCCACGCACGCGCCGGTGATCGACGCCGTGCGCGTACCGCCATCGGCCTGGAGCACATCGCAATCCACCCAGAGGGTGTTCGCCCCCAGCGCGCGCAGGTCCACGGCGGCGCGCAGCGAGCGGCCGATGAGCCGCTGAATCTCCGAAGAGCGGCCATCGAGCTTCCCCCTGGAAATGTCGCGCGGCTTCCGGTCCAGCGTGGAGTAGGGGAGCATCGAATATTCCGCCGTCAGCCAGCCGCCGGGCACCTTCTGCTCCTTCATCCAGCGGGGGACATCGGGCGTAATCATCGCCGAGCAGATCACCCGGGTGTTGCCCGCCGCCACGAGGACGGAGCCGGTGGCATGTGGAGCGATATGCGGCGTAAACGAGAGCGGGCGGAGCTGGTCAGCCGCGCGCCCGTCGCCCCGCAGGGTGGCAAAGGGATTGGCGCTGCCGGAAATCGCGGAAGAAGCGGAGGAGGAAGAGGGAGTGGTCATGAGGCGGATCGCGTACCGTAGAGAGGAACGCAGGAGAGGAAAAGCGGAATTGGCGCGCCCTGGACGGCGGAACGGCGGAAAATTCTTCCGCAAAGCGAGGGCTTGGAGCATCTTTGCTCCCTATGACGGATTGCGTAACCTTCCGCGTCCCTGCCACCAGCGCGAACCTCGGCCCGGGGTACGACTGCCTCGGGGTCGCGCTTCAGCTTTATAACCGCGTGGTCGTGCGCCGCCTCCCGCGCGGGGAGCAACCGCCCGCCCCGCCGGAGCCGATGGCAACGCGCGCGGCGGAACTCTTCTTCGAAACGGCGGAGACCCCCTCCTTCGGCTTCACCTGGAAAGCGGAGGGGGATGTCCCCCGCTCGCGCGGCCTTGGGAGCAGCGTCACCGTCCGGCTCGGGCTTCTGCACGGCCTCAACGAGCTTGCCGGGCGGCCCCTGGAGCGCGAGGAACTCTTCATGCTGTGCAGCGAACTGGAGGGCCACCCCGATAACGCCGCCCCAGCGGAGTTCGGCGGCTTCACCGTCGCCGGGAACGATAGCTGCCTCGCCTTCCCGGTCGCGCCGAAACTTAAATTCGTGCTCCTGATCCCGGAGTTCGAGATCTCCACCCCGGAAGCGCGCAAAGTCCTCCCGGAAACCCTCGCACACCCGCAAGCCGTCGCGAGCGCGGCCAACGCGGCGCGCATCACCGCCGCCTTCGCCTCCGGCCGGTACGAGGTGCTGGAGGGGGCTTTCGCGGACTTCCTGCACCAACCCTTCCGCCAGGCGCTCATCCCGTTTTTGCCAAAGGTGATCGAGGCCGGGGAAAAAGCCGGGGCGCTCGGTGGCTTCCTGAGCGGCTCCGGCTCCACCATCGCCTGCCTCGCCCTGCAAAACGCCGAGGCCGTCGCCGCCGCGATGGCCGGGGCGCTCCCGAAGGGAGTCCAGGCCCGGACGCTCGTGACGAGCGCCGATAACGACGGGGTAAAACGGCTGAAGTAGAGGAAATCTCCCCCTGTGCGCCGCTGGCTGGACGAGTTTGAGCAGTTTGCCATCGAGGTCATCCTCGGGAAGCGCACCGGCAAGCGCGCGGCGCTGCTCTGCGCCCTGCTCGCCGCGCTCTCGTGGCTCTATCGCGGCATCGTCCAGCTCCGGCTCTGGCTCTACCGCAAGCGGGTGATCCGCGAGCGGCAGCTCGGCTGCCTGGTCGTCTCCATCGGCAACCTCACCGTCGGCGGCACCGGCAAGACCCCCGTGGTGGAGAAATTCGCCCGGGCGTTGCAATCGGGCGGACGGCGCGTGGCGATCCTCAGCCGTGGCTACAAGAGCAAGAAGCCGCCGCTGCTCAAGCGCCTGGTCAACCGGTTTGGCTCCGACCAGGAATTCGTCCCGCGCATCGTCTCCGACGGCAAGAAGCTCCTGCTCGACTCGCGCCTTTCCGGGGACGAACCGTACATGCTCGCCAGCAACCTCAAGGATGTCGTCGTCCTCGTCGATCGCGACCGCGTAAAGAGCGGCCTCTACGCCGTGGAAAAAATGGGGTGCGACACGCTCCTGCTCGACGACGGCTTGCAGTACATCAAGCTCAAGCACCGGCTCGACATCGTGCTGATCGACCGGCAGGCCCCCTTCGGCAACGAGCACCTGCTGCCGCGCGGCACCCTGCGCGAGCCGCCGCCCAACCTGCGCCGCGCCTCGTACATCTTCATCACCAAAAGCGAGCCGGGCGCCGACAACACCGGGTTGATCCACCGCATCCGCCGCTATAACCGGACGGCGGAGATCATCGAGTGCGCCCACCGCCCGCGCTACCTCCGGCACGTCTACGACGGCTCGCAGCTTCCCCTGGAGTTCCTCCGGGGGCGGCGCGTCGCCGCGCTCTCCGCCATCGCCCAGCCCGACAGCTTCGAGAAGGCGCTCCGCGAACTCGGGGCGGAGATCGAGCTTTCCCGGCACTTTGCCGATCATCACCGCTTCTCCGCGCGGGAGATCGCCGGGTTCATCCGCCGCTGCACCAACCGGGGCGTGGAAGCCATCGTCACCACGGAAAAGGACTCCGTGCGTTTCCCCAAGCTCAAGGAACAGGAGCTTCCGATCTACTACCTGCGCGTCGAGATCGAAATCCTCACCGGCCACGAAAGCTGGCAGCAGTGCGTGGACCGCCTCTGCAAGCCGCAGCCGATGATGGCCCCGGAACGGTTTTTCTGACGTTCCCGACCCGGGGGGGGCATCCAGCGCGCCCCCATCCCGCGAAGACGCCCTTTCCCTCCCGCTCTCCGGGAGCTCCGGCGTCACGTCCAGCAGGCCGCGGCGGCCCCGATACCCTGGAAGGCGGCGTTCTCTCCGAGCGCCTTCCCCGCCTTGCCCCGCGCCATGAACTCCCTCTTCCGCCCGTTCGTCCCGCCGTTGGAAGCCGTCGGCGGCCTCGTCTGGCTCTTTGTCGATACCGCCCGCGAGACGATCAGCCACACGCTGCGGGGCCGCGTCCCCTTCCGCGCCGATCTTTTTTTCCAGCAGGCCGACCGCGTGGGGTACGGCTCCGTCCCGCTGGTGACGCTGATCTCGTTTTTCCTCGGGCTGACGATGGCGCTGCTCACCGGCTACGAACTGCGGAAGTTCGGCAGCCAGAACCTCGTGCCGGGCCTCGTCGGCGTCGCCTTCACGCGGGAGCTTGGGCCGCTGATGACCGGGATCGTCGTCGCCGCCCGCGTCGGCGCGGCCTACACGGCAGAACTCGGGGCCATGACCGTCTCCGAGGAGGTCGAGGCCATTGAGGCGATGGGGGTCGGCCCGCTCCGCTACCTGGTCGCCCCGCGCGCGCTGGCGATCTTCCTGCTGCTCCCGTGCCTGGCGGTCCTCTCCAGCGTCGCCGCGATGGTCGGCGCGGCCCTCGTCTGCCATATCCAGCTGGAGTTCAGCTATCTCTTCTTCCTGCGGCGCGTGCTCGATAACCTGATCGTGCGCGACATCGTTTCCGGCGAACTCAAGGGGTTCCTCTTCGGCGCCATCATCGGGCTCGTCTCCTGCTACAAGGGGCTTTCCGTGCGTGGCGGCTCCAACGGGGTCGGCAACGCCACCACCTCCAGCGTCGTCACGGCGGTGACCACGGTGATCGCGGCGGACACCCTCTTCAACATCGCGCTGGTGGCCTTCTATGAGTAAGCGGCGCACGGAACCGGGCCCGATCGTGGCGCTCCGGGGGATCGATCTCTCGCTGGGCGGCCACGCGATCCTGCGCAAGCTCGACCTGGAGGTACGCCGGGGGGAGCGGATGGTCATCCTCGGCCAGAGCGGCGCGGGCAAGAGCACCCTGCTGCGGCTCATCATGGGCGTGCTCAGGCCCAACGCCGGGCGGGTCTGGTTCGCCGGGTACGACCTTTCCCGCATCTCCCAGGCGCGCCTCAACGCCCTGCGCAGCCGCATCGGCATGGTCTACCAATCCTCCGCGCTGATCTCCTCGCTCAACGTGCGCGACAACCTCGCCCTCCCGCTGGAGGAGCTGACCCGGCGAAGCCCCCGGGAGATCGACCGGATCGTCGCCGAAAAGCTCGCGATGGTCGGCATGGAGGAGACGGAGCCGCTCTTCCCCGACGAGCTTTCCGGCGGGATGCGCAAGCGCGTGGCGATCGCGCGCGCGCTGGTGATGGAGCCGGACCTGCTCCTCTTCGACGAGCCGAGCGCGGGCCTCGATCCTGTCATCTCCAGCGTGATCGACCGGCTCATCATCGACCTCAGCGACAAAGCGCACGTCACCTCCATCGTCGTCACGCACGAGCTCGACAGCGCCTTTCACATCGCCACGCGCATGGCGATGCTCTACCAGGGGCGGATCGTCGAGGAGGATAACCCCGAGCGTTTCCGCCGAAAGAAAAACCCCGTCATCGTGCAGTTCATCGGCGGGCATCTCGACGGCCCGCTCTCCCACAGCCCGCCACGATGAACGTCCTCCGCAACGAACTGCGCACCGGCGTGCTGGTGGTGACGACGCTGACCATCGTGGCCGCAGTGCTCATCTACTACGGCGCGGCGGGCGGCTTCCGCGAGCGCAAGCGTTTCGAGATTTATTTCGACGACGCGGGCGGCATCCAGCCGGGGGCCACCGTGACGCTGAGCGGGCGAAAGATCGGCCAGGTGCGCCGCCTCCTCTCGCCGATCCCGGAGGCGCAGCGGCCAAAGCCGGAGCTGGAGGTGATCGTGGAGGTGGAAGTCGCCAAAGACTCCAAAATCTTCCGCGAACAGAAGGTGCTCATGTTGCAATACGGGCTGCTGGGCGACCAGATCATCGACTTCACCTCCGGCGTGGAAGCCTCCGGGCTGGCCCCGCCCGGCACGCGCTACATCGGCGAGCGGCAGGCTGGCCTCAACGACGCCGCGCCAAAAATCCTCGCGGCCATCGACCCGCTGATGAAAAAGACGACCACCCTCGTCGAAGAGTTGCAGAAAACCGCCGAGCGGCTCAACACGATGACGGCGGAAGGCTCAGACCTGAACCTCGCCATCGCCCATTACAAAAAGCTCGGCGAGCAGTTGAACGATCTGACCGGCCCCGACGGCTCGTTGCGGCGCAGCCTTGCGAACCTGGAGAAGCTGACCGGCCCCGACGGCGGCGTGCGGCGCACCCTGGATAACCTGGAGGCGCTCACCGGCGAGAAAAGCCCGCTCGCCGAGACGCTGCGCAACACCCGCGACTTCACCGGCGCCCTCTCCGGCAATCCCGACCTCGCTACGCTCCTGCGTAACTTCCGGCAGGTAAGCGAGCGGCTCGACACAACCGTCAACGGCGTCAACGCCGTCGTGAAAAAAATCACCCCCTGCCTCGATTCGACCATCCACAACGCGGCGCAGTTCACCGACACGATCAAGCGGCAGCCGTGGCGGTTGATCTGGCCCTCCACGAAGAAATACCCCGAGGACCAGCCGCGCTACTACGTCCGCCGCCCCGTCGGCGTGCCAGCCTCGGTCGTGGCGGAAAAAATCAAAATCAGACGGCCACTTTGGGCGGCACCGAAGCCGACCCCCTGCCCGGAAGAACCGAAACGGCGAGGCCGCTAAAGGAGAGCAAACGCGCTACCCGTTCCGGACAAACTTCGCGGCGAACGCCCCGTCCGTCTGGTCCACGACGGGAAGGCGGCGGTCAGTCGTGACAAGCGTAAGCTGCGGGTACTCGCGCGCAATCGCTTCCACCAGGCATTCGTTCTCCTCCGGCTCCAGCGAGCAGGTGCTATAGACGAGCGTTCCGCCTGGCTTGAGAAGCGGGATCACCGCATCCACGATCCGCCGCTGCCGCGTCGGCATCAGTTCGAAATCCGAGGGCGTCAGCCGCCAGCGCACGTCCACGCGGCGGCGGATCACCCCCGTGTTCGAACACGGCGCGTCCACCAGGATACGGTCGAAGCTCTCGGGATCGTAGGGCGAGGGGTTGTTGGCCCAGTCCACCCGCTGCATCGTGGTGTTGAGGATGCCGAGGCGCTCCAGGTTTTCGCGAAGCCGTTCGAGCCGGGGCCGGGAGGCGTCGCAGGCGCAGATGCGCCCCGTGTTATCCATCAGATCCGCCATGTAGCTGGTCTTTCCGCCCGGTGCGGCGCAGGAGTCGAGAATCGTCTCCCCCGGCTTCGGGTCGAGAAGTTCCACAGCCATCAGCGTGCTCGGGTCTTGCACATAGCAGAGCCCGCGCGCGATCCACGGGTAGGGGAGCTGGCGCAGCTTGAGCATTCGCGGGAACATCGCCAGAGGCTCGGACTCCGGGGCGTCGCGCAGCAAGTCGCCCGGCGTCGTGCGGAGGCCGTTGGCGCGCACGAAAAGCTCGGCGGGCCGGTTGTTCCATTCGCAGAGGCGCAGCGCGTCCCCGGGCGGCAGGCTTTTCTCCCAACGCTGGATGAGAAAATCAGGGTGCGAAAACCGGATGGAGGGGGGAGCCTCGTCGAGCTGTTGCTGGAGTTCCTCCTTCTCCCGGATGCTCCGGCGCAGCAGCGCGTTGACGAGCCCCCGGGCGCGCCCCGAGATGTTGACCGTCTCATTGACCGCGGCGTGGTACGGGATGCGCATCCAGAAAACCTGGTAAAACCCAAGCCGGAGCACTTGCCGCGTCATCGGGTCGAGCAGCGAATCGCGCAGCTTGCCGATCAGGAAATCGAGCGCGGTCCGGTTCCGCAGGACGCCGTAGAAGGTCTCGGTGACAAACGCGCGGTCGTAGGAGTTGAAGTGCGCTCCGGAGAGGGCGTGGTAGAGCACTTCGTCGGCAAAGGTGCCACCGGCTTCCCAGTTTTGGAGCGCCTGCATGCAGGTGGCCCTCGGGTTGATGAATGAGCGGCTGTAAGTCAAGGACATGGGATGTGGGGCCCAACTTCGCACAAGTTCCTAAGAACGCACCAAATGGGTCTAGGGTCTAGGGTCTAGGGTTTAATCAGTGCGTCCTTCTTTCTGCACGGGAGCTTCGTTAATTGCATCAATCAACGCACGGAGCAACCCGAAATTGCGCCGATGCGGCGTGAGCACAAGCCGGGGGAGATGGGCGAGGTCCGGCTGGTTCGCCTCCTCCGGCAGCGCGGCGGAAGCGCGGATCGTGCCGCTGGCGAGCAGCGGCGCGAAGTCGTGGTTGAGCTGCTCGATCGCCTCCGGGGTAAGCGGATGGCGCAGGCGGATCGCCAGCATCTTGCGCACCCAGCGGTAGGAGACGAAATTCTTGTAAAACTGCTCGATCGTCGCAACCGCGTCGTCCACGTCATTGGCGAGGTAAAAGAGCCGGTAATCGTCCGGGCTGACTAGCCCGTGGCCAAGCAGATGCTGGGTGATGAACTCCAGCAGCGTCTTCCAGTAAGTCCCCCCCGGCGCATCCACGAACACGATGGGGAGGATGCGCGCCTTGCCGGTCTGCATCAGCGTGATGACCTCGAAGCCTTCGTCGAGCGTGCCGAAGCCACCGGGAAAGAGCGCCACGGCGTGCGTCTCCTTCACGAAGTTGAGCTTCCGGGTGAAGAAATAGTTGAAGCTGATGAGCTTTTCATCCCCCAGGATGATGTCGTTGGCTTGTTGCTCAAAGGGGAGGCGGATGTTGAGGCCAAAGGAATCCTTGCGCCCCGCCCCCTCCTGCGCCGCGCCCATGATGCCGTCTCCGCCGCCGGTGATAATCATGTAGCCCGCCTCGCGCATCTTCCGCCCGAACTCCCGGGCGGCCTCCGATTCGGGCGCGTCCCCCGGCGTTCTCGCGGAACCGAAGACGGCGACCTTCCGGTGATGGGTATAGCCGCCAAAGACGCGCGCCGCGTAGGCAAGCTCCCGGAGCGAGCGGTTGAAGAGCTTGAGATCCGCCACGGAAAGACCGGCCCGCCCCATCTTGAGCGCGGTGACGATCATCTCCTGCACGAGATTGCACGATGCCGTGCAACCGTAGTTGCGGATCAGGTCGGCAATCTGCTGGTCGATCGCAACATTGCCGATGGAGCGGGTTTCTTTGGGAAGGGCGTCGATACCGCCGCCGGTAAAGTCAGGCATAAGAAATGGAGGAGGGGGGAGGGGGAGGGGAGGGAGGCTAAACGTGCGTTCCGGTCGCCACGATAGGGGCGTTCCCCGGGGGATGCAAGGCACCGGGGTCGTTTTTCAGGGATTTGGGAATTGGGATTTTACATTTGCGCGAATCTGCTTTCATTGACGCATGATTATCGTCGTCAAACCCCACACACCGCGCGCGGAGATTGAGGAGGTGCTCCGGGAGGTGACCCGCCTCGGCTATGAACCCCGCCCGATCTACGGCGCGGAGCAGACGGTCGTGGCAGCCATCGGCGACGAGCGTACCCACCACACCCTGGAGAGCCTGATGGTGCTCCCGCAGGTGGAGAAGGTGATGCGCGTGCAGAAACGCTATTCGCTCGTAAGCCGCGAGTCGCACCCGGAGGATACCGTGGTGGACGTGGACGGCCTGCCGGTGGGCGGCGGGAATTTCGTCGTCATGGCGGGGCCGTGCTCGGTGGAGAGCGAGGAGCAGCTTTTGGAAACCGCCCGCGCCGTCAAGGCCGCCGGGGCGACGATCCTCCGTGGCGGCGCTTACAAGCCGCGCACCTCCCCCTACGAGTTCCAGGGGCTGGGCAAGGAGGGGCTGCGCCTCCTGGACCTCGCCCGGCGCGAGACGGGGCTCAAGATCGTCACCGAGGTGTTGAGCGAGCGCGACGTGGAGCACGTGGCCGCCGCCGCCGACATCCTGCAAATCGGCGCGCGCAACGCGCAGAACTTCCAGCTTCTCATCGAGGCGGCGCGTTCCCAAAAGCCGATTCTCCTCAAGCGCGGCCTGAGCCAGAAGATCGAGGAGTGGCTCCTTTCCGCGGAGTATCTTCTCGCGCACGGCAACTCGCGCGTGATGCTGTGCGAACGCGGCATCCGCACGTTCGAGACGTACACGCGCAACACGCTCGACCTCTCCGCCGTGGCGGTGGCAAAGCTGGAGTCGCACCTTCCCGTCATCGTCGATCCGAGCCAGGGAGCGGGGCGCGCGAGTCTCGTCGAGATCCTCTGCCGGGGCGCGGTGGCCGTCGGCGCGGACGGGTTGATTATCGAGGTACACCCGAACCCCGCCGAGGCGCTCAGCGACGGGCAGCAGCAGGTCGATTTCCACTCCTTCCAGCGGATGATGAAGGCGCTGCCTCCCTATCTCGTCCCGACCGGCAAGACGCTGGTGCCGTGCGGACACTGACCTTACGATCCCTTCGACCCTCAAACCCTCATGAACCGGGAGCACAAGGAACCGAATCACTTCGCCCGAGCCGCCGCGATTTTTGGCGGCGCCATCCTCGGCGGGTTTGCCCTCTTCTCTCTTTTCACCGCGCTCGACCGGCGCGACCGCACTTCTCTGGAGAAGCTCGAGGAGCCTTCCGCCGTGGGCGATCCGGTCGTTTACCACCCCCCCGCGCCCGACGCCGCCGCCAGCCCCGCACTGATCCGCGACAGCGTGCCGCTTTTCGGCCAGAGGGATGATAACCACACCGACGGAGCGATGAAGAAGGCGGGCATGGACGATTCCGGGAAGATCCCCCTCTACCACCAGATTCGCCACGGGAAACCGGGGAAGGCGTATTTCGTCAAGACCGGCCCCGGGCGATATTTGGAACTCGGCGCTGCAAAGCCCAAGCCCAAGCCCGCCGCCAGCCAGGAGAAAACCGAGGCGCCTCCATCACCGACCCCGGAGCCGCAGACAGAACAACCCGCCGGGTAGCGCGCCGGATAGCCCGCCGAAGCCTACGTCTCGGCGGTGTTCTTCCGGTGAATCCAGACGCTGTTGACCACGCCCAGGCCGAACATGATGACGGCGACAAAGGAGCCGCTGAAGCTGATGAGCGGCAGCGGCACGCCCGTCACCGGCATGATGGAGACCGTCATGCCGATGTTCTGGAACGTGTGCGTAAAGATCAGCGCGGCCACCCCGACCGTCAGCAGCAGACCGAGTTCGTCCGCGGCGTTGAAGGCGACAAGAAGGATCGAGGCAAGCAGCAGCGCGAAGGCCCCCATCAGCGCGAAACCGCCCAGAAAGCCCCACTGCTCGCCGATGGCGGCGAAAATGTAGTCATTGGGCACGGTCGTTTTCGGGACGTTGCCGAGCGCCACCTGCGTGTTGGGCGCCTTGAAGCCCTTGCCTGCCCAGCCGCCGGAGCCGACGGCGATGAGGTTCTGCTTGATGGCCCAGCCCGAGTCGAGCGGGTCGATATCCGGGTCGATGAAGGCGATGATCCGTTTCTTTTGGTAGTCCTTGAGCTTGAAGTGATAGCCGATCGGCATGGCGATCAACGTCAGCAGCCCGAGCACGATGAGATAACGCTTCGGCACCCGGGCGACGAAGAGCATCGCGAAAACCACCGGCCCCCAGATCATGCAGGAGCCGAAGTCGGGCTGCTTGAGGATCAGCAGGGCGGGCGCGCCCGCGATCGCGCCGCACGCCAACACCTTCAGCGCAGGGTGGATCGCCCGGAACTGGCTTAAAAAGAGCGCCATCACCAGGATGCCGGAGAGCACCCCGAGCTGCGCGGGCTGGAACTGGAGCGGCCCGATCTTCAACCAGCTTTTTGCCCCCTCCAGCGTCACGCCCGCCACGAGCGTCAGGATCAGCGCCGCGATGGCGACGAGATACATCGGCACCGCGCCCCATTTGATCCAGCGGTAGTCGATGAGGCTGACGATGAGGAACGCCGCCGTGCTGATGCCGACCCAGACCGTCTGCCGCCGCCACATCGTGGCATAAGACACCTCGTCGCGCATGTAGGTGCAGCTATAGATCGCAATGACGCCGAAAATCGCCAGCGCAAGCATGACGGCGAAGAGCACCCAGTTCATCCCGAGCAGTTTGCGAAGGAGCGGCGTCATCGGAGAAAGGGGAAATGATGCGGAGCGGAAATGGAAGAGGGAAAAGGGGGGGAGGGGGATCACCCGACGCCGGGGACGGCGGCGAGAAGTTTTCTGGTGTACTCGTGCTGCGGGGCTTCGTAGATCGCCTCGGCCGGGGCCGCCTCGACGATTTTCCCCCGGTGCATGACCAGCACGAAGTCGCTGATGTGTTCGACGACGGCGAGATCGTGCGCGATGAAGAGATAAGTCAGCCCGAGCTCTTCCTGGAGATCCTGAAGCAGATTGACGATCTGCGCCTGCACGCTCACATCGAGCGCGCTCACCGGCTCATCGCAGACGATAAACTTCGGTTCCACGGCGAGCGCCCGGGCGATCCCGATCCTCTGCCGCTGGCCGCCGCTGAATTCGTGCGGGTAGCGGTTCATCATCTCCGCCGCCAGCCCGACCTGCCGCAGCAGCGCGGCCACCCGCTCCCGGCGTTCCCCCCGGGTCATCGCCGGGAAATGGATATCCAGCGCCTCGGCGATGATGGCGAAGATCGACATCCTCGGGTTGAGCGAGCCGAACGGGTCCTGAAAGATCATCTGCATCTGCCGCCGCAGCGGGCGGAACTCCGCCTGGCTCATCGGAACGATGTCGCGCCCTTCGAAGAGGATTTTGCCCCCGGTGGCCGGGGCGAGCTTGAGGATCGTCCGGCCGATGGTCGTCTTGCCCGAGCCGCTCTCGCCCACCAGCCCGACGGTGCTCCCGGCCGCGACGGTGAAGCTGACATCATCGACCGCCTTCACGTCGTCCACATGCCGCCGCAGTAACCCGCCATAAACGGGAAACCAGGTCTTGAGCGATTGGACTTCGAGCATGGTCATGATCTCGGGAGCGGCGGAGGAGTTTCCAAAGTAAGCGGGAAACGGAAGCGGGCCACTTATTTTTCCGCCCCGCTCAGAAAAGAGGTGAGCGAGCCGTCCAGCGAATCGGGAAGGGGAGTGGCAAGTGGGCTGGTGAGCTGGCCGGCGAGCGGGCTCGTCGGCGAGGCGCTCCGGCGCGGAGCGGCAAGGCCCGTCTCGAAAGCATCGCGCCCCGCTTCCACCGCCTTGCGGAAGGCGCGTGCCATGCGGACCGGATCGCTGGCCACGGCCACGGCGGTATTGACGAGCACGGCATCCGCCCCGATCTCCAGCGCCAGGGCGGCGTGGCTCGGCGCGCCGAGGCCCGCGTCCACCACTACCGGCACGGTCGCCTGCTCCAGGATGATCTCGATCTGCGCCCGCGTTTCCACCCCCCGGTTGCTCCCGATCGGCGCGCCGAGCGGCATCACCGTGGCGGTCCCCACCTCCTGGAGCCGCTTGGCGAGCACCGGGTCGGCATTGATGTATGGCAGGACGGTAAACCCCTCGCCAACGAGGATCTCCGCGGCCTTGAGCGTCTCGATCGGGTCGGGGAGGAGGTAGCGCGGGTCGGGGTGGATTTCGAGCTTGATCCACTTCGGCAGCCCGGCGGCGGCGGCGAGCCGGGCGAGCCGGACGGCCTCCTGCGCGTCCCTCGCGCCGCTGGTGTTGGCGAGCAGGAGGTAGCGGGCCGGGTCGATAAAATCGAGAATGTTGGCGAACGGGTCGTTCTTCCCGGAGAGATCGGCCCGGCGAAGCGCCACGGTGACGATCTCCGTCCCGCTCGCCTCCAGGGCGTCGCGCATCGTTTCGTTGGAGGAGAATTTACCCGTGCCGAGCAACAGGCGGGAGCGGAATTCCCGGCCTGCGATAATCAGATTTTGCGAGGGAGTCGAGGCCATGAACCACCGAGCGTAGCAAAAGGGGAAGACCGTTTCCACTCCGACTTGCGGATTCCCTTTGGGAATTGCTTTCGCAACGTGGAGGTTCTAATTTAGAGGCCGTGCGTGAGTTTCAACCGTCTTCGCTCGGGCTGGCGGGATCGCTCCTGATCGCGCATCCGAATCTTCTGGACCCCAACTTCCGGCGCACGATCCTCTACGTCGCCTCGCACGATCCCGAGCAAGGCTCCTTTGGGTTGATCCTCAACCGGGAGGCCGACCGGCGGGTGAGCGACCTCGTGGACGACCCCGGCCTCGGCGTGCTCGCCAACATCCCCGTCTTTCATGGCGGCCCCGTGGCGCAAGACCGGCTGACGTTCGCCTCCTTCCGGTGGCGCATGGAATCGCAAGTGCTGGAGTGCCGGGCGAATCTCGATCTCGACGAGGCGCGGCGGCTCGCGCTGGAGGAGGACGTGGTGCTGCGCGGCTTCATCGGCTACGCGGGATGGAGCGGCGGCCAGCTGGAGAGCGAGCTGGAGCAGAAAGCATGGGTGGTGCAGAAGCCCGACCGCGACCTGCTCGACCCGGAGCATTGCAAGCTGCTCTGGTTTTCCATCATGCAGGATTACGGCCCGTGGCTGCGCCTGCTCGCCGCCGCGCCTGACGACCCCTCTTTGAATTGACGGGATAACCGGTGTACCTTTGAGCGAAACCGGAAGGCCAGCCATGATTATCGGAGTTCCCAGGGAGATCAAGGAACAGGAAGCCCGCGTCGGGCTGCTCCCCTCCGGGGCATACCAGCTCTGCCGCCGGGGGCATCTCGTGCTGCTGGAGAGCGGGGCGGGGGAGGGAGCCGGTTATCTCGATGACGAATACCGCCACGCCGGGGCGACGGTGATCGAATCGCACGCGGAGATTTTCCGGCGCGCGGAGTTGATCGTGAAGGTCAAGGAGCCGCTCCCCTCCGAGTACCCGCTGCTGCGCCCCAATCAGACGCTTTTCACCTACCTGCACCTTGCGGCGAGCCGTTCGCTCACTCTCGCCCTGCTCGCCTCCGGGTGCACGGCCATCGCGTACGAGACCGTGGAGGTGAACCGGCGGCTCCCGCTCCTGGAGCCGATGAGCGAGATCGCCGGGCGGATGTCCGTGCTCGTGGGCGGCTACTTTCTCGCCAAGCACGCGGGCGGCAGCGGTGTGCTCCTCGGCGGCGTCCCGGGGGTGCTGCCGGGGAGGGTCGTCGTGCTCGGCGGCGGGACGGCGGGCGTCAACGCGGCGCGGATGGCGACCGGCCTCGGAGCCGACGTGACGATCCTGGAGGTCGATCTGGAGCGGATGCGCTTTCTCGACATCACCATGCACGCCAACACGCTCTACTCCAACGAAGAGCACCTCCGGAGCCTCCTGCCCACGGCCGATCTCCTCATCGGCGCGGTCCTCGTCCCCGGAGCAAAAGCCCCGCGCCTGATCCGCCGCGACATGCTCCGGCTCATGCGCCCCGGGAGCGTGCTCGTCGATATCGCCATCGACCAGGGCGGCTGCGTGGAAACCTCGCACCCGACCACGCACCACGATCCCGTCTTCGTGGAAGAGGGCGTCGTCCACTACTGCGTCGCCAACATGCCGGGCGCCTACGCCCGCACCGCCACGCAAGCCTTGACGAACGCCACCTACCGCTACGTGGAGCTGATCGCCGACCTCGGCATAGAAGGGGCGTGCCGCAAGGAGCCAACCCTGCGCGGCGGCATCAACCTTCGCGACGGCGAACTGGTCCACCCCGCCATCATCGCGGCCCACGGAGCGCTCGGGGTGGTTTGAGGAGGGAAAGCGCGTCTCAGGCCGAAGCCCGTAACCTGACCCTCGACCTCCGCAGCAAAAGCAACAGCGCGGCAGCCCCAAGAAGCGCAAGCGAAGAAGGCTCGGGAACCATCCAGACCGTGAGAATCCCGGTATCGGCATCAAAGCTCCCGCTGTAATCGGGATCATCGAAGAGGATGGAGTCGAACATCCCGTCCCCGTCGGCCATATCGAAAAGCGCGAACATATCGCCGTCGGAGGGGAGATAACCGTCGAGAAAGGCGATCTGCAACGTCCCGTCAAAGGCCGCCTTCCCGCTGACGGAGATCTGGTCGAACGCGGAAAGGGAACCGATCTCCATGAGGACGCTCGCGGTATCCGTCAAAGTCAGGTCCACCGGAGATTCCCCGGAAAACGTGAGGGTGCCAAGGCTTCCAACACCC
Organism: uncultured Chthoniobacteraceae bacterium; assembly: GCA_964651005.1. Classification (GTDB taxonomy): domain Bacteria; phylum Verrucomicrobiota; class Verrucomicrobiia; order Chthoniobacterales; family Chthoniobacteraceae; genus DATMFV01. The sequence goes on from CAZYVL010000035.1 coordinate 19,757, forward strand.
TCCCCCGGCTCCAGAAACCCGGCAATCGTGGTTTGTCCGCCAAGGATCCCGTCCCCGCCCAGAGTAGTGCCTTGCAAGACCTGGACCTCCCCATCGCCCAAGGCGCTGCCCGTGGTATTGGAGACCCGGAGCGTCCCTTCGCTCACCGTCGTGCCGCCGGAGTAAGTGCTGGCACCGGAAAGCTCCAGGCTGCCGCCGCCGGTTTTCTCCAGCGACCCGGACCCGGTGAACGTCGCCGCCGTGCCGACATGGAAGCCAAGCGTGTCGATCGTGCCGCCCCCGTCGCCGAGTTCAATCGCCACACTCGGTGACGATCCGAAATCGATCCACTCCGCCTCGTCCCGGCTGGCCTCCAGAATCCCGCCATCGACGGCAACAGACCCTCCGCCACCGTGCTCCAGGGCCTCGAACTTTCCAAAGGCCAGAGTCCCGCGCGCGCCGGGAGCGCCGCTGACGGTCACGGACCCCGTTCCCCCAGAGGAGTCAGAAAGATACAGACTGGAGATGGCGGCCCGGCCCCCCTCTTTCACGGTCAGGCTCCCGCTCCCTTCCTCGGCCATCACAAACCCGTATTGCACCGAAAGCAACGAGCCGCTTCCGCTCACCTCGACCTCGCCGCTTCCATCGCCGTAGTTGCCGCTTTCCATATTGGCGAGGTAAACCTTGCCGCCGTTAGCGATGTAGAGATGGCCTTCCCCCGCATCGCCGATCGAGAGAGCGTTCGCGGTCAGGCTGCCATCATTCTGGACCCACAGCTTGCCCGCCTCCCCGAGATAACCGCCGATGATTCCCTCATCGGCCTCCGCAGCGTAACCGTCAACGACCGCCTGGATCGGAAAGGGAAAAATAAAGGTGTCGGAGGGCAGAAAAAAGAGCGACGAAGCATCCGGAACCCCGTTGGTCCAGTTTAGCGGGTCGTTCCACTGGGCACCGTTGTCGGCGGTAAAAGAGGTCTTCGCCACCGCCAGACTGGCGCTCGCAAGCAGCATCGCGATTCCCCCTGAAAGAAATGAAAATGCACCAGCCATGTACCCCGATCATGAATCACCGGAGCCCCGGAGAAAACACATTTTTAACCATCCCACGATTCGCGCCCGCTTCCGGATTCGCGGTTCCCTTACCACTTTTCGTCAAAGCTCGCCGAAAGACAAGATACGCCATGAAGGGTGTGGCTCAGGGCAATTAACGCAGCGGAACGCCGCATTGACGCAGCCCGATTGCCCGGTTACAAACACCGCAGCACTGTGACTCACCTCCCCAAACGCCTGAAAGCCCGCATTGCGGAAGACGCTTCCATCAAAGCCTATGCCGAAAGGTTTGATCGAATGGCTAGAGGGCATGTCAAGTGTCAAGCGTTGACCCCGATGACTGAAGGCGGAACTCCGTAAAGAAGCACTTCCGCCGGTTCCCGCGGCTCCAGAGCCCGCATTCTGGAACCACGCTAATTCACGAAGCGCCGGATTACTGTCAATGACAAGGACTGACCCGAATGGCACTAACTTAAGGCCGATTTAGGATTTGCAACCGTGCC
>CAZYVL010000036.1:0-2541 GCA_964651005.1 uncultured Chthoniobacteraceae bacterium
GGCCGGACGGCGCGGGCCACTACGTGAAGATGGTCCACAACGGCATCGAATACGGTGACATGCAGCTCATCTGCGAGGCGTACGCCATCCTCAAGGCCGCCATCAACCCGAGCGCCGAGGAGCTCCACCAGATCTTCGCGGAGTGGAACCGGGGCGAACTCAACAGCTACCTCATCGACATCACGGAGAAGATCTTCACCAAGACCGACCCGGAAACCGGCAAGCCGCTCGTGGACCAGATCCTCGACCGCGCCGGGCAGAAGGGGACCGGCAAGTGGACCGTCGGCCATGCCGTGGAACTCGGCGTGCCGCTCTCCACCATCGCCGCCGCCGTGGAGGCGCGCATCATCTCCTCCATGAAGGATGAGCGCGTCGCCGCCAGCGCGGTGCTCCCCGGCCCCGCGTCGAAACCGTTCACCGGCGACCGCGCGCGGCTCATCGCCGCCGTGCGGGACGCGCTCTACGCCTCCAAGATCGTCAGCTACGCCCAGGGATTCGTCCAGCTCGGCGCCGCCGCGAAGCTCTACAACTGGCCGCTGAACTTCGGCGACATCGCCACGATCTGGCGCGGCGGCTGCATCATCCGCGCGCAGTTCCTCAACCGCATCAAGGAAGCCTACGAAGCGGACCCCGGCCTCAAAAACCTGCTGCTCGCCCCGTTCTTCCGCGACATCATCGTCAAGACGCAGGAACACTGGCGGTACGCCGTCACCACCGCGATCGAGCAGGGCGTCGCCGCCCCCGCCTTCAGCGCCTCGCTCGCCTACTACGACAGCTACCGGAGCGCGAGCCTCCCCGCGAACTTGCTCCAGGCGCAGCGCGACTTCTTCGGCGCGCACACCTACGAGCGGATCGACAAGCCGCGCGGCGAGTTCTTCCACACCGAGTGGCTGGCGCAATAGCCGCCCGCGAAACAAGCGGGCCCACGGAAAGCCGGAAACCGGGGTGTGCTAAAGCGCGCCCTGGTTCACCCACTGCACCGCGAAGCGGACCATCTCCGGCGCGGTCTTCAGGTTGAGCTTCTCCTTGATGTGGGCGCGGTGGCTCTCGATGGTTTTCACGCTCAGGTTCAAATCCTCGGCGATCTGCCGCGTCCCGTGCCCCTGGCCGATGAGCTGGAGCACCTCCAGTTCGCGGTCGGAGAGCACCGCAACGGGCGAGGTGTCCTGCACGGATTTGCCGTCGATCGCCTTGCGCATCATCTTGTCGGCGAGCTTTTCGGAGACGTAGATCTGGCCGTTGAGGATGCGCCGCAGCGCGCCGGTGAGCTTTTCGGTCGCCTCCTGCTTCATCACGTACCCTTTCGCCCCCGCGCGCAGCGCCCGCTCGGCGTAGAGCGATTCGTCGTGCATGGAGAGGACGAGGATCGGCAGCTCCGGCCATTGCGCGACGATGTTCTTGATGAGCTCGATCCCGTTGGTCCCCTGGAGGGTAATATCGACGATGGCGAGGTCGGGCCGCAGGTCGGAAATGGCGGCCATCGCCTTTCGGGCGTTGTCGGCCTCGCCGCAGACCATGAAGTCGGCCTCCCCGTTGAGGAGCTGGGCCAACCCCTGGCGAACAATGGGGTGATCGTCAACAATCAGGACTTTCGCTTTGGTATCGGGCTTTTTCATGGGGCGCTCGGGACTGCGATAACGACTATCGAAACTCCGGTGAAGACCGGTTCCATTTCTCTCGGGGGGAATTTCAGGGGGGGTGCCGGGGGGCCAATCTATTCTTTTCCGGAGGGGAAAAACAATCTGGGACTTCGGCCTGGCTTCCGCGTTTTGGTCGCCGCGCTCTGGCCCTCGTCTCCTCCGCGCCGTGCGGGGGGGGAACCGGGGGCGTCCGTGGCGTTGCGGAGGAGGCTAGGGATGCGGGCAGCACCCGGCAATCGGTTCGCCCCCGTTCCGCCGGTGATGGATTCCCCTACCTTGCTCTTGCCGCCGCGCGCCGGAACGCGCGGGCCTCCCCACCCCTGCCGACCCGGGTTTCGCCCCGGAGGTTTCGGGGATTGCAGGAAGAGGCAAGCAGGCGCCTCCCGATTGCGCCTTGGACGGGGACCGCGCCATGATGCGAGGCTTGATCCCCGTCCAAACGCGCTTTCGAGGCGCGCGCGACGAAGGATTCCAAGAACCCCCAGACGCATGAAGAATCAATTTGACGATCTCGCTGGCGAAACAAAATTGAAATGGCTGCGGGAGGCCGACCCGGAAAGGCCGTGGCAATCCCTGGACGATACGCGCCATTGCATTCTCTGCGAAAAAACAATCAGCGGCCGCTCCATCGTGGTCTCCACCAACCGGCGCGGCGTCGTGATCCTGCGCTGCCCCACGCGCGGCTGCCGCTCGACGCCCGCCGAATGGGTCCACCCCGAGAATCCGCTCGTCTCCGAGGATGCCTGGCGCGACTGGGTTCGGATGCTCGATTCGCTCTGCGACGAGGAACTCGTCAACCGTAAGCCGCTCCGCCGGATCCAGCCCGCCGCGAAAACGGCTTGATACGAGGCGCGCCGCGTCCGCCCCTCTTGCTTCTTTTTTCTGCCGTCCCTTCGGCGGC
>CAZYVL010000036.1:2641-21015 GCA_964651005.1 uncultured Chthoniobacteraceae bacterium
CAAACTTCATCATAAACGCGGGGGCTTCACCCTCGTCGAAATCATGATCGTCGTGGCGATCATCGCGCTTCTTGCCGCGATCGCCGTGCCGAACTTCCTCCGTGCGCGCAAGCGCTCCCAAGCCACCCGCGTCCTTGAGGACCTTCGCCTCGTCGAAGCCGCCAAGGACCAGTGGGCGCTTGAGAAGAACAAAATCGGCACCGATACCGTCGCATGGGGCAACGTCAAGGAGTACCTGAAGGCAGGCACCACTCTCGCCGACAGCGGCGGCAAGGATTCCATCGGGAAAGACTTCACCTTCTCCACGGTCGATACGCCCGTGAAGGTGAATTCCGCCACTGTTACGGAATTCGCCGACGTGGTGGAATCGGGATTCTGGGGCATGTATGACCCGAGCTACACCGCACCAACGGACGCTCCGGCTGGCGGTGGGGATGACGCTGGCGGCGGAGACGACGCTGGCGGTGGCGGTGGCGGAGTAGCCCCCTAGCACACAACCGGTTTAATGGCCGTTCACCGGCCTGACCACCAGCCGCCCTTCCGGGGCGGCTGGTTTTTTTTCGCCCCGCGCCGAGGGGGGAAAAGAACGCCCGGCGGCGTGGCGGCGGACGATTCAGGGTGAACCCATCGACGAGACGCCACGCCATGAAACATCCGCACGAAGGAATGAAAACGGTCGCCGCCACGCTGCACCCCACGCTCAACGATCTTCCCGAGAAGACCCGGAAGAAAGTCGTCAAGCTGCTCAACGAGCATGTCGCCGACGGTCTTGACCTGCGCACCCACGTCAAGCAGGCGCACTGGAACGAAAAAGGGCCAAATTTCTTTGGCCTGCACCGGCTCTTCGACAAGGTGGCCTCTTCGCTCGACGAATCCATCGACGCGATGGCCGAACGGGCGGTGGAACTCGGCGGCATCGTCCACGGGACCGTGCGGGTCGCCGCCGCGGAGTCGCGGCTGCCGGAATACCCACTGGAGATTGTCGCCGCGCGCGACCATGTGAAGGCGGTGGCCGGTTCGCTGGCGAAGTTCGGGAAATTCGTGCGCGAAAGCATCGAGGAAACCGCCCCGCTCGACGCGGACACCGCCGATCTGCTCACGCAGATTTCCCGCGACGTGGACAAGTGGCTCTGGATGGTGGAGGCGCACCAGGGGTAGAGCGCGCGTCGCCGCGCCGTTGCCTCTCCGCCCTCGGTCGATCTCTCTGGCAAGCCGGGGGGATCGGGGTTATTCTCCCTGCGCCCCGATGCCCATGTTCCAGATCGTATTCAACGCAATCAGCGCGGCGGAGATGTCGGCCCTGCCGACGGAGCTGCAACTCGACCTCCTGGCGGAGTTCCAGATCCTGCCCGAAGATCTCGACCGGCTCGACCCGGAACGCTTCGGCAGGATGGCCCGCGACGGCAAGACGCTCTACCGCTGCCGCGCCCGGGATTACCGCATCTACTTCGAAAAGGCGGATGAGGGGATCACCATCCACCGCGTGCTCCACAAGAACACGATCCGCGATTTTCTTTTCCGTTCCAAGCTGCCGATGGTGGAGGAGGACCGCACCCTGGAGGAGAAGCCGGGCTTCTGGCAGCTCATCCGCGAGGGCGAGCAGGCGCGCCGACAATGAACCGGCGGCAGATCGTGCTGGCGGTACTCGTGGTGATCGCGGTGCATGGGCTTCTCTTCGCGTGGGTGAGCGGCTGGAGGGTGCTGCCAAAGATGGCTTCGCTGGCCTCAGTGGCCTCCCCCGCACCGACGCCTGCCGAATTCCGGATGCGCGAGGCGCGCTGGAGCGACGCGGCGACCGGCAAAGAGTTTGTTTACCACGAGTACCGGGTCAGCACGCAGCTCGCGATGCCCGACGTGGTGATACAGCGGCAGCTTAAACCGGCCCCGACTCTTCGGCCCGGCCCGGATTCTTCCGGGCATCCCTGATTTTTTCCCCCTGCCCCGCTTTTTCTTATGAGCACAACTCCACTCTCCGCCTTCGACCCCTTTCTCAAAGATGAAGCCACCCGCCAGGCGGCGTTTCCCGTCTGCGCGCGCAAGATCTTCCTGGGGCACGCGGGCGTCACCGTCCTGCCGCGCGCCGTGGCCGACGCGGTGATCGGCTACACGCGCCGCTGCTCCGAGGATCACCAGGAGTTCGGCCCCGTGCTGCACGACATCAACCGGACGCGCGAGATCGCCGCCCGCTTCATCGGCGCGCAAGCCGGGGAGATCGCGCTGCTCGGGCCGACCTCGCTCGGCCTGAGCCTCTTCGCCAACGGCCTCGACTGGAAGCCGGGGGAGGAGATTCTCTGCTACGCCGACGACTACCCGGCCAATGTCTACCCGTGGATCAACCTGCGGCGGCTCGGCGTGGAGGTGCGCTATCTCCGACCCGAAAGCCCCGGCGCGATCACCCCGGAGCTGGTCGCCGCCGCGCTGACGCCCCGCACGCGGCTCGTCGCGCTTGCCTCGTGCCATTTCCTGAGCGGCTTCCGGATCGACGTGGACGCCATCGGCGCGTTGCTGCGGAGCCGGGGCGTGCTCTTCTCCCTCGACGCCATCCAGACGCTCGGCGCGTTCCCGCTCTCCGTGGAGCACGTCGATTTCCTGAGCGCCGACGCGCACAAATGGATGCTCGGGCCGATGGCCATCGGCATCGTCTATGTGCGCCGGGAGCATTTCACACGGCTGCGCCCGACGCTGCTTGGGGCGTGGAACATCGAGTCGCCCAACTTCATCGCGCAGGATGAGATCCGGTTTTCCGATACGGCGGTCCGCTACGAACCGGGCGTGCTCAACGCCTCCGGGTGTTACGGGATGCGCGCCGCGCTGGAGATGCTCGGCGGCTGCGGCATGGAGAATGTCGCCGCCCGGCTCCTGGAGCTGAAGGCGGAGATCGTCTCCGGGCTGCGGAAGCTTGGGTTCGAGATTTACGGCCCGGCGGAGGGGCCCAACGCCTCGTCGATCACGACGTTCTTCCATCCGCACGCTTCGATGGCGGCGCTTTTCGCGCAGCTGGAGGTGAACGGGATCGTCGCCTCGCTGCGCCACAACCGGGAGGGGCGGGAGATGATCCGGCTCAGCCCACACTTCTACAACACCCGGGAGGAGATCGCCCGGGTGCTTGCCACGCTGCGTGAGGGACTGCGGGGCAGATAAGCTTGCAGAATCCGGCCCGCCGGGGTCCACACGATTGACATGGAGCGGCTGGCAGGTGAGAAAAAACCGTGTCCGAAGAGAAGCCGTCATCCCCATCCGCCTCCGCCTCGTCTTCCCCGCTCCGGCCTCCCGCCGGGAAACCCGACTACCTCGGGGTCGGGTTCGAGAAGATCGACCACGATCTCCGCTTCCTCATGGATCGACTCGCCGAGGTGCTCGAAAGCCTTGGCCAAGGCGAGATGGCCGCCTTCCTGCCGTGGCGGGATGCGCCGCCGCCCGGGGCGGAGACGCCCGCCCGGATGGGCCAGGTCTACTCCATCGCCTTCCAGCTTCTGAACATGGTGGAGGAGTTGGCGTCCGCCGAGATGCGTGCGCTGCGGGAGCGGGCCGAAGGCCCCGGCGCGGAACACGGCCTCTGGGGGAGCCAGCTCGCGCGGCTCGCGCAGAGCGGCTTCACGGAAGGGCAGATCGCCGAGACGCTCCCGCGCGTGCGCGTGGAAGCCGTGCTCACGGCGCACCCGACGGAGGCCAAGCGCCTTGCCGTGCTGGAGCAGCACCGCGCCCTCTTCGGCCTCATGGAAGCGCGCGAGAACCCGCTGCTGACCCCCTCGGAAGCCGCCTCGCTGCGGGAAAAAATCACCGCCACGCTGGAGCGGCTCTGGCGCACGGGCGAAATCCTCACGCACAAGCCGCGCGTTTCCGACGAGCTGCGCAACGTGATGCACTATCTGCGCGATGTCTTCCCGACCGTGCTCCCGAAGCTCGACGAGCGGCTCCGGTTCGCCTGGGCGGATGCCGGGTTCGACCCCGCGCTGCTCCGGGGGAGGGAGCCGCAAATCCGCTTTGGCAACTGGGTGGGCGGGGACCGCGACGGCCATCCGCTGGTGACGCCGGAAGTCACCGCCCAAACCCTCCGCTCCCTGCGGCTCAACGCCTTGGTGATGCTGCACGGGCGGCTCGGCGCGCTTTCGGAAAAGATGAGCCTCTCCGCCCGCGTGCAGCTCCCCCCGGCGCGGCTGCGCGAAGGGCGCGAACGGTTGATCGTGGAGCTGGGGGACCGCGCCCGGCCCGTGCTGCTGACGCACGGCGACGAGCCGTGGCGGCAGTTCGTCAATCTCCTCCAGGCGCGGCTTCCCCTGGAGATGGAAGCGGGCGGGGCGGCGCAGGAGGGCGAGGCGGGGTACCGCTTCGCCCATGAGCTTGCGGCGGATTTGCAGCTTCTCGACGCCTCGCTGCGCGAGGTCGGGGCCGACCGGCTGGCCGACGGCGATGTGCATCCCGTGCTGCGGGCGGTGGAGCTTTTCGGTTTCCACCTGGCGCAGTTGGATTCGCGGCAAAACTCCGCCTTTCACGACGTTGCGCTCTCCCAGTTGCTCACCGCCGCCGGGCTGGACGGGAGCCAGTTCGGCGAATGGCCAGAGGCCGAGCGGCTCCGCTTTCTGGAGAAGGAACTCCGCTCGCCGCGTCCGTTCCTCCACGCGGGCGTCTCCGCCGGGGAAGAGGCGGATGCCGTTCTGGGCGGCTTCCGCGTGCTCGCGGCGCACGCCCAACGCAACGGGACGGCGGGCCTCGGCGCGTTGATCGTCAGCATGACGCGGCAGCTCTCCGACCTGCTGGTGGTCTACCTGCTTGCCCGCGAGGCGGGCCTGGCGCGGCAGACGCCCGAGGGGTTGGCGTGCATGCTTCCCGTGGTGCCGCTTTTCGAAACCATCGACGATCTCGACCGCGCGCCGGAAATCTTGCGCCGCTTTATCGAACACCCGGTCACGCGCCGCAGCCTGCGCTGGCAGGCGCGGATGGCCGCCGAGCAGCGGGGCGAGGCGCGCGGCTCCGGGGAGGAGGAGCCGCTTGTCCAGCAGGTGATGGTCGGCTACAGCGATTCCAACAAGGACGCCGGGATTCTCGCCTGCCAATGGGCGTTGCAGAAGGCGCAGAGCGCCCTTGCCGAAATCGCGCGGGGGAACGGGATCGTCCTGCGCTGTTTTCACGGCCGGGGCGGCACGATCAGCCGGGGCGCGGGGCCGACCGACCGCTTTCTCGAAGCACTGCCGTACGCCTCGCTCGGCGGGCAGGTCCGCGTGACCGAGCAGGGGGAGACGATCGCGCAGAAGTTCGCGAATCTGGAGACTGCCGCCTACAACCTCGAACTGCTCGTCGCCGGGGTCTGCGCCACGACGCTGCGGCACGAATGCGCCGCACCACCGGAGCACGGGCTGGAGCCGGTGATGGAGCGGCTCGCCCGGATGAGCGAGAACGCGTACCGCTCGTTGCTGGAGGCCGACGGGTTCATGACCTTCTACCGGCAGGCCACCCCGATCGACGCGCTGGAGCATAGCCGCATCGGCTCCCGCCCGGCGCGCCGGACCGGCCAGCCGACGCTGCGCGATCTCCGCGCCATCCCGTGGGTGTTTTCGTGGAACCAGGCACGCTTCTACGTGCCGGGCTGGTACGGCGTCGGCTCCGCGCTCGCGGAACTGGAGGGGGCCGCGCCGGAAGATTTCGCGCGGCTCGCGCGGGGGATGAAGGCGTGGCCTTTTCTCGACTATCTTTTCACGAACGTCGAATCGAGCCTCGCGAGCACCGATCTCGCGCTCATGCGCGCCTATGCCGCGCTCGTGGAGGACGAGGCGTTGCGCGCGCGCATTTTCGGGATGATCGAGCAGGAGTGGGAGAAGACGCGGGCCACCCTGGAGGCGCTGCGCGGGCGCTCGATGGCGGCGCGCCGCCCGAAGATGCTCAAGACGCTCCAACTCCGCGCCGAGGCGCTGCGCGTCCTGCACGGGCAGGAGATCGCGCTTCTGGGCCAGTGGCGCGGGCTGCGCGCCCGGGGCGAGGAAGCGGCGGCGGACGCCATGCTCCCGGAGCTGCTCCTCTGCATCAACGCGATCGCCAGCGGGCTGCGGACGACGGGGTAGAGAAGGCGGGGCGGCCTACTGCAACTCCGGCGGGAGCTTCGCGACGAGGTGCTTGATCTTGTCGGCCTCCGCGCGCTTGCACACCAGCAGGGCATCGGGCGTCTGCACGACGATGAGGTCTTCCACGCCGACGAGCGCCACGCGGACCTTCGGGTCGGCAAAAACGATGTTGCGGGCGGCGTCGAGCGTGCTCACCACGCCGCTTGCGGCGTTCTCCGCCGCGTCGGTTTCCCAGTATTTCGCCGCCGCGATCCAGCTCCCCACGTCGTCCCAGTCGAACGCGGCCTCCACCTCCAGCACCCGCGCCGCCTTTTCCATCACGGCGTAGTCGATGGAGATCTTCGGCAGGGCGGGAAACCCCGAGGCGATCAACTCCGGCAGGCCCGCTTCCGGGGCCGCGCAGAACGTGGAGACAAACGCCGCCAGCTCGGGCGCGTGGCGCTCCAGCTCGCCGCGCAGCGCCGGGAGCGTCCAGACGAACATCCCGGCGTTCCAGCGGAAATTCCCCGCGCGCAGGAACGCCGCCGCCGTTTCCGCGTCCGGCTTCTCGCGAAAGCATTGCACTTCGAAGACGCCTGCTGCTCCCGATGCTCCTTCCACGGTGGCGGGGCTGCCCTGCTCGATGTAGCCGAAGGAGGGGCACGCCCACGTCGGGCGGATGCCGACCGTCACCGGGCACTCCCCCTGCCGCGCGGCGGCCACGGCGGCGGTCAGCGTGTTCTGGAACCCGGCCACGTCCGCGATAAGCTGGTCGGCGGGGAGGACGATCATCGTCGCCTTTGGGTCGCGCCGGGCGACCCACGCCGCCCCGAGCGCGATGGCGGGGGCCGTGTCGCGTTTGGCCGGTTCGGCCACGATGTTCTCGGGCGGGAGCCCGGAGGCGAGCGCGCGCACCGCCGCCTCCTGCTCGCGGTTGGTCAGGATCAGGACGCGCTCCGGCGCCACGAGGCCGCGCAGCCGGGCCAGCGTGGTTTCCAGCAGCGTCTCGCCGGAGAAGAGGGAAAGGAGCTGTTTCGGCTTTGCCCGTCGGCTCAGCGGCCAGAAGCGTTCCCCGCTCCCCCCGGCCAGCACCATTGCGTAAAGATCGGAAGACATGGAACGCGCAATCTGGCTTGCAACTTGGCGGCGTCAAACAAATAGTGACCGCGAGCCTTCCATTCCCAGCCACGCGCCCATGCCAAAGCCTCTCTTCAAATCCGAACGGCCCGTCCAGAGCCTCGTCACCATCACCCAGACGGCGGTGAGTTGCGGCGTCGGCCTCTGGCTGGCGGGCAAACTCCAGAACCAGGCCCGGCGCAACACCGCCCTGGCGATGTTTTCCGTCGGCGCGCTCTCCACGCTGCCGCTCGTCTACGACCTCGTTTCGCGGAAGATCAGCGGGCCGAAGACCGAGCGCGGGATGCGCCGCAGGCTGGAGTCGATCCGGGAGGATTCCGGGTTCGCCGATGACGCCGAGATCGTCTGAGGCGCCGCCCCTCCGGCACCCCGGAGCACCCGCCCGATACTCTTTCTTGACCTCGGGAGGGGGGCCGGATTCAATGCGGCTTCGGGTTTTACCGCATTTCGTCGCGTTTCGCCCCGCTTTTACTCACGTTATCTCTGTTTTCACCCTCAAAGGAGGCGCTTTTGGACATCAAAGACATCAAAGCTCTCATCGACATGATGAGGAAGAACGACCTCTCTGTTTTCAAAATGGAGCAGGAGGGGTTCAAAATCACCCTCAAGCGCGGCCAGGAGCCGGTCATCACGACGCTCGCCGCCGCATCCGCCCTGGCAGCCCCCGCTCCCGCGCCTGCTCTGGCAGCGGCCCCGGCGGCGGCCACTCCGGCTCCCGCCGCCCCGGCTGAAACCTTCCGGGAGATCACTTCGCCGATGGTCGGCACCTTCTACGGCTCCCCTTCGCCCGATTCGCCCGCCTACGTCCAGGTCGGCCAGGCCGTCACGCCCGACACCGTGGTCTGCATCGTCGAGGCGATGAAGGTCATGAACGAGATCAAGGCCGAAATCAGCGGCGTCGTCGCCGAAATCTGCGTGGAGAACGGCAAGCCGGTCCAGTTTGGACAAGCCCTCTTCAAGGTGAAGTAGGCTCCTTTCTTCCACGATGTTTGACAAAATCCTGATCGCCAACCGCGGCGAAATCGCCTTGCGCGTCATCCGCGCCTGCAAGGAACTCGGCATCCGCACCGTGGCGGTCTACTCCGAGGCGGACGTCGATTCCATGCACGTCCAGCTCGCCGACGAGGCGATCTGCATCGGCCCCGCCCCGAGCGCGCAAAGCTATCTGAAAATCGACCGGATCATCTCTGCCGCCGAGATCGCCGATGTCGATGCCATCCACCCCGGCTACGGGTTTCTCTCCGAAAACGCGCATTTCGCAGAGCTTTGTGGGCGCTGCAACATCAAGTTCATCGGGCCGCCCTCCGGGGCGATCCGCTCCATGGGCGACAAAAACGTCGCTCGCGACACCGCGCGCAGCGCCGGGGTGCCCGTCACGCCCGGCAGCGACGGGTGCGTGGAAACCGAGCAGGAAGCGTTGCGCGTCGCGCGCAAGGTCGGCTACCCGGTGATGATCAAGGCGGTCGCCGGAGGCGGCGGCAAGGGGATGCGCCCCGCGCACAACGACATCAGCCTCGTGCAAAGCTTCCACGCCGCGCGGATGGAGGCGGAAAAGGCGTTCGGCAACTCCGGCGTCTACATCGAGAAGCTCATTGAGAACCCGCGCCACATCGAGTTCCAGATCATGGCCGATACCCACGGGAGCGTGGTTCACCTCGGCGAGCGCGACTGCTCCATCCAGCGTCGCAACCAGAAGATCATCGAAGAGTGCCCCTCGCCGGTGATGAACGAAGAGCTTCGCAAAAAGATGGGCGAGGCTTCCGTGCGGCTCGCGGAGTCGGTCGGCTACGTCGGCGCGGGGACGATGGAGTACCTGGTGGACGACAAGGGGAACTTCTATTTCATGGAGATGAACACCCGCATCCAGGTGGAGCACACCATCACCGAGGAGGCGTACGGGTGCGATCTCGTCAAGGAGCAGATCCGCATCGCGGCGGGCGAGGAGCTGACCTCCTACGTGCGCGACGCCAAGCTGCGCTACCACGCCATCCAGTGCCGCATCAACGCGGAAGACCCCTTCCACAAATTCCAGCCCAGCCCGGGCCGGATCGAGCTGTACTACCAGCCGGGCGGGCGCGGCGTCCGCGTCGATACGCACGCCTACGCCGGGTACACCGTCCCGCCGCACTACGACTCGATGATCGCCAAGCTGATCGCCATCGGCACCACCCGCTCCAACGCGATTGCCCGGATGACGCGCGGCCTCGGCGACTACCTCATCACCGGGATCAAGACGACCATCCCCTTCCAGCAGGAGATCATGCGCAACCCGGACTTCATCCGGGGCGACTACAACACCGGCTTCGTGGAGAAGGCGATGGCCTCCGGGACGGCGTTTTTCAACCGCTGACGGCCTTTCCGGCTACGGGGCTACGGGGCTACTACTTGCGCAGCAGCGGCAACCGCAGCGCGCTTTCATCCGGCGCGCTCAGGAGGAAGATGCCCGGTTCGCCCTCGATCGCGCCGTAGCAACCGCCTTCCGGCACGGCAGGGCCAAGCAGGAGCCGATGCGTGGCGCCGTCGGCGGTCTTGAACGTGATGGAGCCGGTCTGTCCCCCCGGCAGCGCGCCGCCCTCGCGGCGCATCGCCGTCAGGCCGGAGAGGGTGTTGGCCATGCTCTCCGCGTGGATCGCGTCCACGGTGCCCGGCCCGTTCCCGCTTTTGCCTTCGCTTGCCACGGCCCATTTCCCGTCGCGCCGCAGCAGGGAAGCCGCCCCCGCTTCCAGCGTGGCGATCTTTCCCGGCTCGAAGTCAAAAAGCGTGAGCGAGCGCCACGTCGCCGGATCGGCCTTCAGATCGCCCAGGACCGCCGCATCCATCGCGACTACGTACGGTTCGTTCTCCGCCCGGGCGTACACCCGGTCCCCCTCCACGCTCCCGAAGGCGGCGGTCACGATCGGCTGTTCCCCCGCGAGCCCCTCGGCGGTGTTCCCGGAGGAGTAGGAAGAAAACGTCACGCGGAGTTGGGGCTCGTCGAGGCCGTATTTCGGCAGGTCCGAGGCGACATCGGAGACGAACGCGCGGATCTCCCGCGATTGCAGCGCCGCGAGGAGCGCCTTCACCTTCGCGGGGTTGACGGGGACCGCCTCCCCCTCCGCCCCTTCGCGCAGGGTCCACGCTTCCTGATGGCGCTGGAGGAGCCGCTTCGGCTTGCCGCTCCATTCCAGCGTGATGCGGTCCACCACGTCGAGGTCCACCCGGAGGAGGTGCCGGTCGCGGAAGTTGTTGGGTTGCAGCCCGAGCAGCCGCTCCACGCGCGGCGGCAGCAGGCAGACCGCGTTGCGTTCCGGCAGCCGCGCGTAGACGTTCCCCGACTTCGGGTCGCGCGCGCCGATCTCCAGCGTCACCGGCTCGTCGCGGCTGGTGGCGTAGAGCCGCACGACGGCGCGCGGCTCGCTCAGGCCGTAGCGGTTGAGGTTCGCGCCGCCATCGGGCGCGAAGCCGAGAATCCCGGTGTGGAGCACGCTGCCGATCAGGTCCACGACGGCGGTTTCCCCCGCGCGCGCTTTCAGCGGCTGGGTGAGCATCCAGTGGTTCCCCTGGCCCGCCTGCCGCGTCATCTCGATCTCCCCGGCGGGGATCTTGAGCGAAACCCGGTCCACGTGTTTGCCTTCCACTTCCGCAAGCCGGTGATCGCGGAAGGCGTCCACGGGCCGGGTGATGAGATCGCGCAGGGTGTTGGCGACGATATGGACGTTGCGCGAGCCTTCCAGGCGCAGGTACCCCTTCCCCTCCACCGCTGCGTCCTTGCCGAAGAGAAACTCCGGCGGCGCGCCGGGGCCGAGGAGCTTGAGCTTCAGGCTCGGCTTGGAGACGCCGAAGCTCTTGAACTGCTTTTTGTCCATCTCGCCTTCCGCGAGCGTGGCCTCCTTGTGCAGCAGCCCGCACCGGCCAAGAAGTTCGGCGACCTGGGTGGGGTCGGCCCGGTCCCGCACGGGCGTTTCCATCTCCCAGCCGCTGCCGCGCTTGCGCAGTTCGATCCGCGCCTCGCCGCTGGTGATGACGATGCCTTCGATCTTCTCCTGGTCGAAGAGGGCGACGTACTGCTGCCGCAGCGCGGCCTCCCGGGCATCCGGGCGGTGCGACTCGTAGAGGAGGATAAAACCGAAAAGCCCGGCGGCAATGGCCGCAAGCACGAGGGTGGTTCTAGTCTTCATGGTGTGGCTGGATGGCTCGGATGGCCCCAAAAGGGCTTCGCAAGAAGCTACCGCCTGCGCCGCAGCCAGACAATCAGCCCCAGGAGCGCGGCGGCACCGGGGATTGCCCCCATCGTCACCATCGCCAGGGAGTTCATCTGCGAGCCGGAGAGGTTCAGCGAAAAGTTGTGGACCGCCTTCGGGGCGATGCCGATGAGCGAATCGCGGTCGAGCAGCCAGTTCATCCCGCTCAGGATGAAATCGAGGTCCGCCGTGGTGAGCGCCTGGTTGGCGATGAAGGCGTTGTTGCCGACGACGATGAGCCGCGAGGAATCGACCTGCACCCGCCGGTCGTCGAGCGCCCCTTTTTCCACCGAGGCGGCGACGCACGGGGTGGCGGTGTCTTCGGTCGCGTCGAAGAAGATCTTCTCGCCCGCCGGGAGGTTCACCGCGTAGCGGAGTTCCGCCCAGAACCCCTTGGAGGCGCGGATCAGCGGGAGGAGCCGGATGTTCTGCTCTTTGACCCGCGCGTCGTGCAGGGAGAGCGACTGGGTGACGCCGAGAAAGGCGGCGCCGACGTTGCGCAGCCGTTTGGTGACGGGCGAGCCGGGGATGAAATCGCCGGTGATCTCCTTGAGCACGCCGGTGAACTGCCCGAGCGGCACGGTCTTGAGCACGCGGTCGTCGTTGACGGCCACGCCGATCTTGTGCAGGAACGAGCGCAGGCGCGGTGCTCCCGCCGAGGTGGCGGGGTCGAGCAGCACAAACATGCGGCCCTGCTTTTCCCAGTACGCCTCGATCGTCTCGATCTCACGCTCGGAGTAGTCGTACTTCGGCCCGATGAGCAGGAGCATCCGGGCGTCGGCGGGGATGGCGTCCACGTCGGTGAGCTTGAGCGGGGCGAGGACGATGTTCTGCCGCAGGATGAAGGTCTTGAGGACGGAGAGATCCTCCGAGTCGAACCCGGTCTCCCCGTGCCCGCCGAGGACGTAGATCTTGCTCGCGCCGCGCTCCGTCAGCTCGATGAGCGCGCCGGTGAACGCCTCCTCTCCCTTGAAGGCCTTGAGCCGCGGCGGCTCCAGGGGGTTGAGGGAGGGTTCGTAGTCGGCCAGGTCCGCGGCGTTGAGCAGTTTGCTGCGGTCTTCGCACGCGACGATGACGACGTTCTCCTGCCCGCCGAGCTTGTAGCGCGAGGCCAGCTCCCGCGCGCGCGTCAGGTTCAGGTACGGGTTGACCACCTCCAGGCGGATCTTCTTGTGCGAGGCATCCGCGTACTCCCGCGCGAGCGTGGCGACCTCGCCCGCGATGTCCGAGTTCCCCGCGAAAAAGACCGTCATCGAGACCGGCTTCTTCAGCCCATCGATCACCCGGCGCGTCTGCTCGTTGAGCGTATATTTCTGGTCCCGGGAGAAGTCCCAGCGCCGGTAGTGCTGGAAGGCGAAGTAGTTCGCCATCGCCACGATCAGGAAAACGAGCGCCGTCTGCGCGATCACGTTCGCGCCGATGCGGGGGCGGTTGAGGGAGGAGGGCTTGGCCATTGCGGTTGCGATGCGAAGAAGCGGGGCGTCACGCCTTCCAGCGGCGGAACTGGAAGACCTTGTGGGTGAGCGTGAGCATGAAGAGGGTGGCGCTCAGGTAGTAGACGATGCGCCGCGAGTCGATGATCCCCTTGGAAAACTCGCTGATGTGCTCCAGCGTGGAGAAGTAGCCGACGAGATCGCGGAGGACGGGCGAGGCGTTCGGGGTGAAGAAAGTGAGCAGCCCGAGGAAGAAATAGAGCGTGAGCAGGCAGAAGCAGATGACCGCCGCGACGATCTGGTCTTGCGTGAGCACGGAGGCGAAGCAGCCGATGGAGAGGAAGAACATGCCGACGAGCGCGAGGATGAGAAAGCTCCCCCAGTACGAGCCGACGGCGTTCGCGGCGCTGGCGTTTGTGATCCGCTCAAAGGCGGAGAAGTAGAGGAAGTTCGGCAGCCAGATGATGAGATAGAAGACTAGCGCGCCGCCGAACTTGGCAAGGACGACCTGCCCGTCGCGCACCGGGGCGGTCATGAGTGTCTCGATGGTGCCGAGTTTGAACTCCTCGGCAAAGGTGCGCATGGTCAGCGGCGGGAAGATCAGGATGAAGGCGATCCAGAACGGCACCGAGTTGAAGAACCCCTCCACGATGGTCACGTCCGTCGGCCCGCGCGAGAGGAGCGCGACGTCCATGTAAAAGGCGAACCCGGTGAGCAGCAAAAAGAAGCAGAGGACGATGTACGCGGTCGGCGAGCAGAAACAGGCCCGGATTTCGCGGCCAAGGAGGGTCAGAAACTTCGACATGGGTAGGGAAGGGCGGGAAAAAAGGGGCGGCTCAAACGTCGCCCTGGGTCAGTTCGACAAACACGTCTTCGAGCGTGGCGCGGCGGAGGGCCAGCTCCCGGAGGGTCCAGCGCCGGTCAAACGCCAGGCGGCAGATCTCCTCGCGCGGGTCGCGGTTCGCCTCGGTCCGCAGGGTGAAGTGGCTCCACCCCTCCTCCCCCCCTTCCAGGCAGACTTCCTTCACACCCGGGAGCGCGCCGAGCAGGGCCGGGGCGTCGTCGCCCGGGGTGACTTTCGCCTCCAGCCGGACGCCGCCTGCCGAGCGCATCGTCTTCGCGAGGTTTTCCGGCGTGTCGGCGGCCTCGATGCGCCCCTGGTTGATAATCATCACGCGGTTACAGGTCATCTCGACTTCGGAGAGGATGTGCGTGGAGAGGAGGATCGTGTGGTGGCGGCCCAGGTTGCGGATCAGCTCGCGCACCTGCCGGATCTGGTTGGGGTCGAGCCCGGCGGTCGGTTCGTCGAGGATGAGCAGATCGGGAGAATGCAGCAGCGCATCGGCCAGCCCGACCCGCTGCCGGTAGCCGCGCGAGAGCCGCCCGATGACACGGTTCTGCACCTCGCCGAGCGCGCAAAGCTCCGTCACGTCGCCCACGCGCTCGCGGCGACGGCGGCCTGTCAACTCCTTGAGCGCGGCGCGGTAGTTGAGGTACTCCTTCACCCGCATCTCCCGGTAGAGCGGCACATTCTCCGGCATGAAGCCGAGGTGTCGCCGCACGTCGAGCGACTGGGCAAAGACATCGAACCCGGCGATGGTGGCGCGGCCCGAAGTGGCGGGCATGCTCGTGGCGAGGATGCGCATGGTCGTGGACTTTCCCGCCCCGTTGGGGCCGAGAAAGCCGACGATCTCTCCCTTGCCGACTTCGAAGGAGAGCGCGTCGATCGCGGTGAAGCCCGCGTACCGCTTGGTCAGGTTTTCGACTTTAATCATGGGAGGAGCCGCCGCGCCCCGGGCAGAACCGGGAGGCGGAAGAAGATGGATAAACCGGAACCGGCCTCCTTGCACCGACTTTTTTCGCGCGCCGGGGCGGTAAGGAGCCGTCGCAACCTGGGTGTCATGCTTTTTGAGGCAACAGGCGGCTCGCGCCCGACATGCCTGCGCGTGCTGCGTCACAAATCCGCTCGCCCCGGGCGGAGGGCGGGGTATTAAATACCGTTCGTGTCCCCGTTCCTCCCGGATTCCTTGGATTCCTTCAGCGTCACGCTGCTCGGCAGCGGCAGCGCGGGGAACTGCGCCCTTGTGGAGGCGGCCGGGACGCGCCTGCTGGTGGACGCGGGGTTGAGCGCAAGGCAGATCGCCGCCCGGCTCGATGCGCTGGGACTCGCGCCGGAGCAGCTCGATGCCATCCTGCTGACGCACGAGCATGGCGATCATGTCGCGGGCCTGCGGGTGCTGTGCAAGAAAGCGCCCATGCCAGTCTACTGCACGCGGCTCACGGCGGAGGTCTTGCACGATTCGGCGCTCTCCGAGTGCCGGGGCGGCGTGCACCAGTTCCAGACGGGCGCGGAGTTTTCCATCCGGGACATCGGCGTCCAGGCGTTTTCCGTGCCGCACGATGCCGTGGACCCCGTTGGGTTCGTGTTTCATTACGGCGGCCGTTCGCTCGGGTTTTTGACCGATCTTGGCCATTGCAACCGCCTGGCGATGGAGCGGGTGCGCGGCGCGAACACGGTGGTGATCGAGACGAACTACGATGAAAAACTGCTCCAGAACGACACCCGGCGCCCCTGGGCGGTCAAGCAGCGGATCATGTCGCGCCACGGGCATCTCTCCAACGGCGCCGCAGCCGGGGTGCTGGCGCAACTGCTGGAGGATGGCCTTCGGCGCGCCGTGCTCGGACATCTGAGCCGCGACTGCAACACCGCCGCGCTGGCGGTGGAAACCGTGCGGGCGCGGCTGCGCGAGGCGGGGGCGGCGGACGCGGCGGGGGAGGGCGGGAGCGTCGGGGAGAGCGTGGAGGTTTATTGCGCTTCGCAAACGGAGGTTAGCCCCCGGTTTGCGATTGCGTAGCGCGGGGCGGGGCGGGGCGGGGCGGTTCAGGTTTAAGGGAGTTCCAGATCCCGCGCGCTCCCCAGCCGGATTCCCTCCAGGTCGAGCAGCTCGCGCATCACGCCGGTGTCGAGTTCGCCCGGCTCCGCGCCGGGGTGGAAGTAGATCTCCGTCCAGCCGCCCGGGAGGGCGCGGAACCACCGTTCCATCTGCCGCGTGGTGACGCACCCCGTGCGGCGGAGGCCGAGCGTGCGGTCCGCGAAGGCGAGCGGCGGGGCGGCGGGATCGCCCGCCATCTTGCGCCGGGCCGCGCGGCTCAGCAGTCGGAAGATCACCGGGAGCGGCGTCCAGCCCGCCTCGCGCACGAGGCGGACGGCGCGGAATCCCGCCGCCCGGGCGATCGGCAGCGCGAGGGCAAACACGTCGGGGTGAAGATGAAGATGCGTATGCCCGTCCCAATAGACCGGCGGCAGCCCGAGGCGGGCGAACGCGGCGAACTGCGCCTCGATCTCCGCCAAAAGGGCCGGGCGCAAGGCGTGCTCGAAAGCGTAGCGGAGGCCCGCGCGCGCCGGAGAGGGCGAGAGCTGCCCGGCAGCGTTGGCAAGCGCACGGGCGGCGGGGTTCCCCGAGGCGCGCCCGCAGCAGAGCGAAAGGTGCAGGCCGACGACAAGACCGGGGTTGCGCCGGGCGATCCGAAGTGCTTCCTCCGCGCCGGGCTCGTTGACCATCAGGCTCGCCTGCGTCAGAACGCCCGCCTGGTGCAGCGCCTCCACGGCCTCGTTCACGCGGGAGGAGAGGCCGAAGTCGTCGCCGGTCAAAATCAAGCATCTCCGGCATTGCCGACCGGCGGAGTTCGTTGCAACCTGCGTCCCGTTCATGACGTTCCCAACATGGTCGCCCTGGCTCGCCGCGACAAGCTCCGGTTGGCCTGAATGGCTTCCGGCGGCGTTCGCGTTGCTCGTCTTACCCGGGATTTTCTACTGGATCGCGACGGCGGCGCTGCTTGCCCGACGCGCCCGGCGGCAGGCGGAGGAGCCGGGGAAGGCCGAAAAGCAGGGGGGGATTCCCTCATCCTGCGCTTGCTCCACGCTTTCCGCCGCGCCCCCGCCGCCGGTCACGTTTCTGCGACCGGTCAAGAACGGCGTGCCCGATTTGGGCGATAAGGCGCGGCGGCTTCTCGGCTGCGCGCGGCCTGGGGACCGGGTGCTGTTCGGCGTGGATGGGCGGGAGGAGTTTGCCATTTGCGAGGCCGCTTGTGCCGAGGCGCCGGAAGGGGTTGGCGCGGCAGTGGTTTTCTGCGCCCCGGCTTCCGGCGGCGCGGCAGCGCGGAATCCCAAGATCGAAAAGCTCATCGCCCTCTGCTGCCGCGAGCCGTGGGGACCGGAGCACTGGATTTTGACTGATAGCGAGGCGCTGCCGGATCGCGCGTTCATGGATGCCCTGCGTGCGGAATGGGCCGCGTATTCTGCGGGCGCCAAGGATGCCAAGGCTAAGGACATTGCAGGCGCTGCGAGGGAAGAAACCGACGGGGCGGCTGGAGAGGAAGCCGCGGCGGTCGTGATGACGGCAGGCTACCGGTTTCGCGGCGCCACCGCGCTGCCCCAGCAACTCGACCAGATGGCGGCGCTGCTCACCCTCTGGCCGGGACTGGCGGCTGCCGAATGGGGGAGCACCCGCGCGAGCCGCTGGCGGAACGGAAGCAGCGCGGCGGCGGCGGAGCGCGGCGATCTTGGTCCTGGCCTTGGCTTCGCGCTCGGGGCGTGTATTGCCGTTCGGAAGGGTGACGTGGCGCGGGCGGGCGGCTGGGAGGCGTTCTCGGGGTATCTTGCCGAGGACAACCGGCTGGGAGCCGCGTTGGCGGCGGAAGGGAGGCCGACCCGGCTCTCGAAGCAGATTCTGACGCT
The DNA here is from genome assembly GCA_964651005.1 of uncultured Chthoniobacteraceae bacterium. GTDB lineage: Bacteria > Verrucomicrobiota > Verrucomicrobiia > Chthoniobacterales > Chthoniobacteraceae > DATMFV01. The sequence goes on from CAZYVL010000036.1 coordinate 20,205, forward strand.
CGATTCCGACCCGATCGGCTGGCTTGCCTGGCTGCTGCACCAGCACCGGGTGGCGTTTACCTACCGCGTCTGCAACCCCGCCGGAGCGTTCGCGATGGTTTTCACCCATGCCGTGAGTTGGAGCCTTCTCGCGCTTGCATGGCGGCCCGCGTCGCCCTGGGCATGGAGCCTTTTCGGGGCGGTGGCCGCGCTTCGGATCGCCACGGCGCGCCGGAACGCCCGCAGCCTGCGGTTCTTCCACGACCTGCCGCCGCTCCGGTTCGCCATCGCGGCGGTGGCGGCGAGCCTCGCGGAGACTGTCTTCTGGCTCGTCGCATGGCTGCCGTTGCCCGTTTTCTGGGGGGGAGGGCTGATGCGCGTGGACGCCCGGGGCTGTTTTATTCCTGCGGGTCCAACGCTCGGCGCGGCCTTCCCGAAACCCGCCGCCCCGGAATCCGCCGCCCCACTCGGGGGGAAAGACCGGCCCTGATTTCGCCCGCCTCGCCTCAAACTTCTCTTGCATCCCCGCTGGCTTTGGACTAAGCAAACGCTGCGCCTGCGCGGCCTGTCGCGCCAGGCGGTCAGGAAAACAAATCATCGCGAATCATCGGCGAATTGCATCGGCGAATTGCCGGTCACGCGCGCAGAGTGATGCCGCAGAGTGATGCGAGGGAACGCGGCTAAAGCGGGTATAGCTTAGTGGTAAAGCTCCAGCCTTCCAAGCTGGCTATGCGGGTTCGATTCCCGCTACCCGCTCCAGCCGACTTTCAGGGACTCCACAAAAGTTGATGGAGAGCCGACTTACGGGACTTACCGCGATTCGAGCCTTCGC
>CAZYVL010000037.1:0-20677 GCA_964651005.1 uncultured Chthoniobacteraceae bacterium
CGAGCACGCCGACTTTCCCCTGCATGTGGATGTAGGAGGCGATGATGCCTTCCTTCGCGGCGCGGGAGGCTTTCTTCCCGGCGCTGGCGATGCCTTTCTTGCGCAGAAGATCTTCGGCCTTTTCCAGATCACCCCCCGCTTCCGCGAGGGCGCGTTTGCAGTCCATCATTCCGGCGTTGGTTTTTTCGCGGAGGGTCTTGACGAGTTGGGGATTGATTTCGCTCATGGCAAATAGGTCGGTGAAGAGAGGTAAAAAAAGTAGGCTTGAACAGAGGTTCGATCAAAAAGGCGCAGCCGAAGGAACCGGGAAGGGGCCTTCGGCTGCGCGCGATTCTTCAAAAAGAGGGGTCTTATAGAAGGGTCTTATTCGGCAATCGCAGCCAGGGAGGCCTGCTCGACGGCGGCGGGGACGTGTCCGCCGCCGGAGACGAGGGCGTCCACGAGCTTCTGGAGGATCACGCGGATGGCGCGGATGGCGTCGTCATTCCCGGCGATCGGGTAGTCGATCAGGTCGGGGTTCGCGTTGGTGTCCACGATGGCGACAACCGGGATCCCAAGGCGGCGGGCTTCCGCGACCGCGATGCCTTCGCGCTGGGTGTCGATGATGATCAGCGCATCGGGGAACTTCTCCATGTCGCGGATGCCTTCAAGGTTGCGCAAGAGCTTCTCCCCCTCGCGCTTGATGGCGGCGATCTCCTGCTTGCCCATCTTGGAGTACTCCGGCTGCTTGTCGAGATTCTCGATATAGCGGAGGCGGGCGATGCTCTTGCGGATGGTGGCGAGGTTGGTCAGCGTGCCGCCGAGCCAACGCTGGTTGACGTAAAAGTGTCCGCACGCCTTGGCCGCTTCTTTCACGGCTTCCTGTGCCTGCTTCTTGCAGCCGACGAAGAGCACCTTGCCACGGCGTTCCGCGATGCCGCTCAGGAACTGCGTGGCGGCCTGAAGCTGCTTGACGGTCTCCCCGAGGTTGATGATGTAGATCGCGTTGCGTTTCTCGAAGATAAAAGGCTTCATCTTCGGGTTCCAGCGTTTGGTCTGGTGACCAAAGTGGACCCCGGCTTCGAGAAGTTCCGTCATGAGTTCAGTGGACATAGCTTGATTTTCTGCTTCCAAAAGGGCGCGTAGTATCTACGGCCCTTGCTGCGAACACAAGGGGTATTTTCCCTTCATGCTCCGGTTGGTTTTGGGTTTTGGGTTGTTTAGTTACCGTGGGTTTCCGATTTCGTTTCCGTCCACCGCGCCCAGAGCCAGCAAAGGTCCGAGAGGCGGTTGAGGTAACGCAAAATTTCGGGGTTGAGAGTGGGATCGCTTTCGCGCAGTTGCGCCGTTTCCCGCTCCGCGCGGCGGCACGCCGTCCGGGCCACGTCGAGCGCGGCCCCGGCAAACGTCCCGCCAGGGGTGGCCCACCCTTCGAAACGAAGCTGGTGGTTCTTCTCCAGATCCTCGACGAGCGCGGTGAGCCGCGTGACGGCCTCTTCCGTGATCGCGCCAAACCTGGCGGCGGCATGGCGGTCCCGGTCTTCGGGCGCGACGGCGATCTCGCCCATCAGCGTCACGAGTTCCTTCTGGATCGCGAGGATCGGCGCGGCGATAAGCGTCCGGGCGGCGGCCCGGATTTCCGGGGCTGCGCCGGTTTCCAGCGCGGCCCGCGCCAGCCCGAGCGCGGCGTTGAGTTCATCCACCGCGCCGTTGCAGGCGATCCGCAGATCGGCCTTCGACACGCGCTTTCCAAAGAGGAGAGCGGTGGTGCCGTTGTCGCCGGTCTTGGTTGCGATGGACATGATACGGGCGAACAAAGCAAGCGGCGGCGCCTTCGGTTTCGGGACGCCGCCGCTCAAGTCTGAACGCTAGGCGAGGGCCGGTTCGATGTCGGTCGGCTCCGGCTCGGGGAAGGTCTCCCCGGAGGCGATGAGCTTGATGCTCCGGTGCGTCTGGAAGCCGGTGCCCGCCGGGATGAGATGCCCCATGATGACGTTCTCCTTGAACCCACGGAGCTGATCGACCCGGCCCAGAGTGGCCGCTTCGGTGAGCACGCGCGTGGTGTCCTGGAAGGAGGCCGCGGAGATGAACGAGTCGGTCTCCAGCGAGGCTTTCGTGATGCCGAGGAGCACCGGCGAGGCCTCGGCGGGTTTGCCGCCCTTCTCGATGACCTTCTGGTTCTCGGCTTCGAACTCCAGCTTGTCCACCTGGTCGCCCCAGAGGAGCGTGGTGTCGCCCGGGTCGGTGATCTTCACCTTGCGCAGCATCTGCCGGATGATGATCTCGATGTGCTTGTCGGCGATTTCCACGCCCTGGAGGCGGTAGACCTCCTGCACTTCGTTGACCAGGTGTTCCTGAAGCTCCTGCGGCCCGCAGACATCGAGGATTTCGTGCGGCACGACCGGCCCTTCCGTCAACTGGCTCCCCTTCTTCACGAAGTCGTCCTTGAAGACGATGATGTGCTTGTTGAGCGGGATGAGGTGCTCTTCTTCCACGCCCGTGGTCGGGTCCTTGAGCACCAGGCGGCGCTTGCCGCGAACGGAACCGCCGATCTCCACCACGCCGTCGATCTTCGCGATCTCCGCGGCGTCCTTCGGGCGGCGGGCTTCGAAAAGCTCGGCCACGCGCGGCAGACCGCCGGTAATGTCCTTGGTCTTGGCGATCTTTCGCGGCGTCTTGGCGAGGAGTTGCCCGGCCTGGACCTTCTTCCCTTCCGCCGCGGTGACGTGCGCGCCGGTGGGGATCGAGTAGCTGGCGAGGACTTCCCCCGTCTTCTCATCGAGGATGACCACCTGCGGGTGCAGGTCTTCCTTTTGCTCGATGACGACGGTGCCCATCACGCCGGTGGCTTCGTCCACCTCGCGCTTGACGGTGACGCCGGAGATCATGTCGCGAAACTCGACCTTCCCGGTCTTCTCCGTGAGGATCGGGACGTTGTACGGGTCCCACTCCACGAAGGTCTGCCCCTTCTTGACCGGGGTGCCGTCGGCCACGGCGATGACGGAGCCGATGACGATGCCGTACCGCTCCAGCTCGCGCCCATCCTTGCCGTGGATGCCGATGCTGCCGTTCTTGTTGAGGACGATCCAGTTTCCATCCAGCGCCTGTACGACGCGGAGGTCGTTGAACCGGACCACACCGTCGCTCTTGGACTTGATGATCGGCTGCTTGAAGGTCTGCGACGCCGTGCCCCCGATGTGGAACGTCCGCATGGTGAGCTGCGTGCCCGGCTCGCCGATCGACTGGGCGGCAATGATGCCGACCGCCTCGCCGAGCTTGACCATCTGGCCGGTGGCCAGGTTGCGGCCATAGCACCGGGCGCAGACGCCGCGCTTGGATTCGCAGGTGAGCACGGAACGGATCTTGAGCTGTTCCACGCCGATCTTGACGACCTGACCGGCGACGATCTCGTCGATCATCTGGCCGGGCTTGACGAGCCGCGTGCTCGTCACCGGGTCGGCGACAGTCTCGCAGCTCACGCGGCCAACGATGCGCTGGCCGAGATCGACCACCTCTTCGTCCCCTTCGTAAATGGAGCGGACGAAGATGCCGTTGACCGTGCCGCAATCTTCCTCGGTGATGATGACATCCTGGGCGCAATCGACCAGCTTGCGGGTGAGATAGCCGGAGTCGGCGGTTTTGAGCGCCGTGTCGGCCAGACCCTTGCGGGCGCCGTGGGTGGAGATGAAGTACTCCAGCACGGTGAGGCCCTCGCGGAAGTTCGAGGTGATCGGCTGCTCGATGATCTCGCCCGAGGGCTTGGCCATGAGGCCGCGCATCCCGGCAAGCTGCTTGACCTGCTGGCGGTTGCCGCGCGCGCCGGAATCGACCATGACGTAAACCGGGTTGAGCTCCTTGTGGCCGTCGTTGTGTTCCAGGGTGCGGAACATGACGTTGGAGATCTCCTCACCGGCGTGCGTCCAAATGTCGATGACCTTGTTGCGCCGCTCGCCGTCGGTGATGATGCCGTTGCGGTACTGCTTCTCCACCTGGGCGATTTCCTTGTAGGCGCGCTCCAGTTCCACTTTCTTCTCCGCCGGGATAATCATGTCGGTGATGCCGATGGAGATGCCCGCGCGGGTCGCCCAGACAAAGCCGAGCGCCTTGAGCCGGTCGAGCGTTTCGACCGCCTGCGCCTGGCCGCCGACCTGGTAGCAGCGCCAAATGACGTCGGAGAGCTGCTTCTTGGATGCCGCCTTGTTGAAGAACCCGAGCCCCTCGGGCCAGATCGCGTTGAAGAGCACGCGGCCGCAGGTGGTTTCGATGATCTTCGCCTCGGGGTTGCCGTAGTGCGTCGTCTTGCCGAAGTCGGGGTTGACGTAGCGGATGCGGTCGGCGATGTGCAGCTTCCCTTCCGCAAGCGCGAATTCTACTTCGGAGACATCCGCGAGCAGCGGCATGCGCTCGCCTTCCTTCACCGGTTTGCGCGGGTTCTGAGTAAGGTAGTAGCACCCGAGCGTGATGTCCTGCGAAGGCGTGGTGATCGGCTTGCCGCTGGAGGGCGAGAAGATGTTGTTGGGCGCGAGCATCAGCATCCGCGTTTCCATCTGCGCTTCCACGGAAAGCGGGACGTGTACGGCCATCTGGTCGCCGTCGAAGTCCGCGTTATAGGCGGTACAGACGAGCGGATGGACGCGGATCGCCTCGCCCTCGATCAACTGCGGCTCGAAAGCCTGGATGGAGAGGCGGTGCAGCGTCGGCGCGCGGTTGAGGAGCACAGGGTGGCCCTTGGTGACTTCCTCCAGAATGTCCCAGACCTCGGGCGTCTGCCGCTCGATCATCTTCTTGGCCGAGCGGACGGTGTGGACGTAGCCGAGTTCCTTGAGACGGCGGATGATGAACGGCTCGAAGAGCACCAGCGCCATCTTCTTGGGAAGACCGCACTGGTTGAGCTTGAGGTCCGGGCCGATGACGATGACGGAACGGCCCGAGTAATCGACGCGCTTGCCGAGCAGGTTCTGGCGGAAGCGGCCCCCCTTGCCCTTGAGCATGTCGGAGAGCGACTTGAGCGGCCTGTTGCCCGCGCCGGTGACGGCGCGGCCGTGGCGGCCATTGTCGAAGAGGGCGTCCACCGCCTCCTGGAGCATCCGCTTTTCGTTGCGGATGATGACCTCCGGCGTCTTGAGCTGGAGGAGGTTCTTGAGGCGGTTGTTGCGGTTGATGACGCGGCGGTAGAGGTCGTTGAGGTCGGAGGTGGCGAAGCGCCCCCCTTCCAGCGGAACGAGCGGGCGGAGATCCGGCGGGATGACTGGCAGCACGTCGAGGATCATCCATTCCGGGCGGCTGCGCGAGTTCGTGAAGCCCTGCACGAGCTTGAGGCGCTTGGCGAGCTTCTTGCGGATCTGCTTGGAGCGGGTGACGCCCATCTGCTCTTCGAGCTCTTTGCCGAGGCTGGCGAGGTCGGTCTGGGAGAGGAGAAGGCGGATGCCCTCCGCGCCCATCGCGGCCTGGAAGCTGCCGTCGCCGTACTGGTCGAGCGCCTCGCGGTATTCGTTCTCCGTGAGAAGCTGGCAGCGCTGGAGCGGGGTGTTGCCCGGGTCGATGACGATGTAGTCCTCGTAGTAGATGACGCGCTCAAGCTGGCGGCTCGACATGTCGAGCATCAGGCCGATGCGCGAGGGCATGCACTTGTAGAACCAGATGTGCGAGACGGGCACGGCCAGTTCGATGTGGCCCATGCGCTCGCGGCGCACGCGCGAGAGCGTCACTTCAACGCCGCAGCGGTCGCAGATGACGCCCTTGTGCTTGATGCGCTTGTACTTGCCGCAGGAGCACTCCCAGTCCCGCGTGGGACCGAAAATGCGCTCGCAGAAAAGGCCGCCCTTCTCGGGCTTGAACGTCCGGTAGTTGATGGTTTCGGGGTTTTTGACCTCCCCGCTGCTCCACTGGCGGATGGTGTCCGGCGAAGCGACGCTGATAGCGACCTGATCGAACGCGGCCGTGCGCTCAACGCCGAAGATCTCACGAAAGTTGGAATCACTCATAGGAATGGCAATGCGAATGGCTGACTGACGAACGGGTTGCGGAGACTAGACCAGCCCCTCTGGCAGCGTGGGGGTATTGGACCCGGCGCGGACATCGAGGCAGAGACTCTGCATTTCTTTGATAAGCACGTTGAAGGACTCCGGGGTTCCGGCTTCCAGCGAGTTGTCGCCCTTGACGATCGACTCGTAGATCCGGGTGCGGCCCTGCACGTCGTCGGACTTGACGGTGAGCAGTTCCTGGAGGGTGTACGCCGCGCCGTAGGCTTCCAGCGCCCACACCTCCATCTCGCCGAAGCGCTGCCCGCCGTACTGCGCCTTGCCGCCCAGCGGCTGCTGGGTAACGAGCGAGTACGGGCCGACCGCGCGGGCGTGGATCTTGTCCGCGACCAAGTGGCCCAGCTTGAGCATGTAGATGTAGCCGACGACGACTTGCTGGTCGAACGGATCGCCCGTGCGCCCATCAAAGAGCGAGGCTTTGCCGTTGGTCTCGACCCAGGTGTAGCCGTCGATCTTCTTCGCCTCTTTGAGGTATTCGAAGATGCGCGCTTCCTTGATGCCGTCGAAGACCGGCGTGGCAACCTTGAACCCGAGCGCCTTGGCGGCAACGCCGAGGTGGGTTTCGAGCACCTGGCCGACGTTCATACGCGAAGGCACGCCGAGCGGGTTCAGGACGATCTCCACGGGGGTGCCATCCGCGAGGAACGGCATGTCCTCCTCCGGCACGATCCGGGCGACAACGCCTTTGTTGCCGTGGCGGCCCGCCATCTTGTCGCCAACGGAGAGCTTCCGCTTGCTGGCGATGTAGACCTTCACCTGCTTGATGATGCCCGGGTCGATCTCGTCGCCCGCCTCGATGCGGTCCATCGAGCGTTCGCCTTCGAGCTCCAGCTCCTGGAAGCGGTGCTCGAACTGCGAGATGATCTCGCGGATCTTGTTGCGGATCGGGCTTGGGTCGATCTCGACATGATCGTAAACGCCCGCCAGCTTGCGCAGCAGCGTCTTGGTGATCTTCCGGTTGGCCGGGATGATGATCTCGCCGGTCTGGGCGTTCACCACGTCGAGCGGGATCTTCTCGCCCAGAAGGATGTTGGAGAGCGCCTCGGTGAGCTGCTCGTGCAGTTCGTCACGGCGACGGTTAATGTCCTCCGTGGCGGCCTTCATCTGCCGCTTGGTCTCCGCCGGGGTGAGCTTCGACTTGGCGATCTCCTTGCGGGAGGAGACCTTCACGTCCATCACGATGCCGTAAGTGCCGGAAGGAACCGTCAGAGAGGTGTCCTTCACGTCAGCGGCCTTCTCGCCGAAGATCGCGCGCAGCAGGCGCTCTTCGGGGGCGAGTTCGGTTTCGCTCTTCGGGGTGATCTTGCCGACGAGAATGTCGCCCGGCTTGACCTCCGCGCCGATGCGGATCACACCGTCGGGGCCGAGGTTGCGCAGCGCCTCTTCGGAGACGTTCGGAATGTCACGGGTGATCTCCTCCGGCCCGAGCTTCGTGTCGCGCGCGCCGATCTCAAACTCGTCGATGTGGATGGAGGTGTAAATGTCCTCCTTCACGATCTTCTCGGAGATCAGGATGGCGTCCTCGAAGTTGTAGCCGTTCCACGGGGTGAACGCGACGAGCACGTTGCGGCCCAGGGCGAGTTCGCCGTTTTCCGTGTTCGGGCCGTCGGCGATGACCTGCCCCTTCTTGATCTTCTGCCCCTTGGCGATGATCGGCTTCTGGTTGACGCAGGTGCCCGCGTTGGAGCGCATGAACTTGCGCAGTTCGTAGACGTAAACGCCTTCGGAGGGGTCGCTCTTGACCTTCCGCTTCCCTTCGGGAACGGAGCCATCTTTGCTCACGATGATCTGGTCGGCGGTGACGGAAGCGGCGATGCCGTCGGCTTCCGCGAGGATGACCGCCTTGGAATCACGGGCGACCTTCCCCTCCATGCCGGTGCCGACCAGCGGCGATTCGGAAACGAGAAGCGGCACGCCCTGGCGCTGCATGTTCGAACCCATCAACGCGCGGTTCGCGTCGTCATGCTCCAGGAACGGGATCAGTCCCGCGGCCACGGAAACAAGCTGCTTGGGCGAGATGTCCATATAGTGGACCTTCGCCGGGTCCACCTCCAGGAAGTCGCCGCGGTAGCGGATGGCGATCTTCTCGCCAAGGAAGTTGCCTTTTTCGTCGATCGGCACGTTCGCCTGGGCAACGAGGTAGTTCTCCTCGCGGTCGGCGGTCAAGAAGTCGATCTTGTCGGTCACGCGCGAGTTTTCCACCCGGCGGTACGGCGTTTCGATGAACCCGAAGTCGTTGATCCGGGCGAAGGTGGACATCGAGCTAATGAGGCCGATGTTCGGGCCTTCCGGCGTCTCGATGGGGCAGATGCGGCCGTAGTGCGAAGGATGCACGTCGCGGACCTCGAACCCGGCGCGGTCGCGGGAAAGACCGCCCGGCCCGAGGGCTGAAAGACGGCGCTTGTGCGTAAGCTCCGCCAGCGGGTTCGTCTGGTCCATGAACTGCGAGAGCTGCGACCGGCCGAAGAAGTCGCGGATCACCGCGCTGAGCGCCTTCGGGTTGATGAGCTTCTGCGGCGTCATCCCCTCGACGTTCACGTCGAACAGGGTCATCCGCTCTTTCACCAGCCGTTCCGTGCGGGCCAGGCCGACGCGGCACTGGTTGGCGAGAAGCTCGCCCACGGTGCGGACGCGGCGGCTGCCGAGGTGGTCGATGTCGTCGAGCATCCCCTCCCCCTGGCGCAGGCTGATGAGGTACTTCATCGCGGCGATGAAGTCTTCCTTCGTCATGGTGCGCTCGTTGAGGTTCACCTCAATGCCGAGCTTCTGGTTGAGCTTGTAACGGCCAACGCGCCCGAGGTCGTACTTCTTCGGGTCGAAGAAAAGCCGTTTGAGCAGGCCGCGCGCGTTCGGGACCGTGGGGGGATCCCCAGGGCGCAGACGGCGGTAAATATCCTTGAGCGCCTCCTCCTCGTCGTGCGCGGGGTCTTTCTTGAGCGCCTTGATGATCGTGTCATCAGCCTTGGTATCGACCACCTGCACGTCGGAAACACCGAGCGTAAGAATCTGGCGGACAGTCGCCTTGGTCAGCGGTTCAAAGGCGCGGGCCACGGTGATCTCCCCGTCGCGGATGTCGGCGATGAGCACCTTGGTGCCGATCTGCTCCTCCTCGAGCTTCTCGGAGAGCTTGAGCTTCTCGATCTTGTAGAAAAGTTTGATGATCTCCTCGTCGGAACCGTAGCCGATGGCGCGCAGGAAGGTCGTCGCCAGGAATTTGCGGCGGCGTTTGCGGCGGTCGAGATAAATGTAGAGGAGGTCGTTCGTGTCGAACTGGACTTCCAGCCAGGAACCGCGATCGGGGATGATGCGGAAGCTAAAGAGCACCTTGCCGTTGAGGTGGATCGACGATTCAAACGCGATGCCGGGCGAACGGTGCAACTGGCTGACGACGACGCGCTCCGCGCCGTTGATTACGAAAGTCCCCTGCGGCGTCATGAGGGGGATTTCCCCCATGTAGACCTTCTCCTCTTTGGTCCCCTTTTCGTCCGCAAGGCGGAAGGTGATGTGCAGCGGGGCGCTGAAGGTCTGCCCCTCGCGTTGGCACTCCAGGGCGCTCAGTTTCGGGTCGCCGATCTCGTAGCTGACGAAATCGAGCGTGACCTTTTCATCGTAACTCTGGATCGGGAACACCTCCCGGAACACGGCCTGGAGGCCGATTTCCTTGCGCTTGCTCGGCGCGACATCCTTTTGAAGGAACTCGATATAGGAATTCACCTGAACCTCGATGAGGTTGGGCGGTTCGCTGACTTCCTTGAGTTTGCCGAAGTAGATTCGCTCTGACATAGGTGGTGCGGTTGGATGTGGGGAGCTGGTGATGGGACGAGGCGCCGTGAAGCCGTTTTGGTTTTTGTCGCGGCTTTTCACTCACCGTGCTTGGGAAGAAAAGGGAAACAAACGGAGACAAGGGGGGCAAGGTGGGCGGGGTGAATCGATTCCACCCGGCGCGGGTTTGGGAGAGTAAGGCGCTGATCCCGGCGTTGACTTTGACGCTGATCTTGACGCTTTTGGCCCAGGCTCTTTCCCGGACGAATGCGGGAAAAAGAAATAGGCTGAAAGTCGCGGGCCGTCAAATGGCCCGCGACTTTCAACCTCCGAAGACTGGATCGGTGAAAGGCTGAGTTCAGAATACGCCGGTTCTGGAAAAAAGAAAATGGGTTGGGACACTAAGACACAAATCGGCGTGCGGCAAGCCATTTTTCCGCCCGCCGCACGCCCGATAGGGTCCTTTTCGAAATTATTTGATTTCGACCTTGGCTCCGGCCGCTTCGATCTTCTTTTTGATCTCTTCGGCTTCGGCCTTCGTCACGCCTTCCTTGATCGGCTTGGGTGCACCCTCGACGAGCGCCTTGGCGTCGGCGAGGCCCAACCCGGCAACCGCCGCGCGGACTTCCTTGATGACGCCAATCTTGTTGCCACCGACATCGGTGAGGATCACGTCGAAAGAGGTTTTCTCCTCAACCGGCGCGGCGGCCCCGGCAGGGGCGGCGGCCACGGCGGCCACGGGAGCGGCGGCGCTGACGCCCCACTTCTCTTCGAGGTTCTTGACGAGATCAGCCACTTCGAGAACGGTGAGTCCGCTGAGCTGATCGACCAGTGCGTTAATATCTGCCATATGTTTTTGCGGTATCGTCGTTTTCCGGAGGCATCCAGAGGTTTAAGGCGGCCAGCCGGCCACCCGACGAGGAACCAGTTTTTGGGTTTCTTTTCGGATCACGAAGCCGGAAAACCGGCTCCGCAAAGGGATGGGTAGGGGTCTTTTCCCCCTGGGTTGATTTCCAGGTTACGCGGCGGCTTCGCTCTCCTTTTCGCCTTTGGCTTTGAGGACGCGAGCCAGCGCGGAGGCCGGTTCGTTGAGCAGGCGCACCAGCGTGCTGGCGGGCGAGAGCAACGTACCGAGCAACTGGGCCAGAAGCACTTCGCGGCTCGGGAGGTCGGCGATGACGGCGATCTGCTCGCTGGAGAGGACCGCGCGGTCCACCACGCCGACCTTCACGGTCAGCTTCTTGGTTTCCCCGGAGAAGGTCTTCACCACCTTGGCGGCGGCGGCGACATCCTTGTCTCCAACGACAATGGCGGTCTGGCCGTTGAGGTCGGCGCTCAGGTCGGGCAATCCGGCTTCGCTCAGGGCGCGCCGCAGGAAGGTGTTCTTGACCACCCGGCACTCCGCCCCGGCTTCCGCCAGGCGGTTGCGCAGCGTCGAGAACTCGTCCACACGCAGCCCGGCGTAATCGGTGACCAGTACGAACGGCGAGGCGTTCAGCTTGGCCTGCAAATCTTCAACAATCGTGGCTTTTTCAGGTCTCATGATGGGCGGCGGCGGTTAATTTCTCAGGTAGGGCGACGGGTCGAGCTTGAGCCCGGGGAGCATCGTCGCGCTCAGCGTGATGTTCTGGACGAAGGTGCCCTTGGCGGTGGCCGGACGGGCCTTGACGATCGCCTCGATGACGGTCGTGCCGTTGTCTTGCAGGGCCTCTTCGCTAAAGGAAAACTTGCCGAAGGGGACGGCGATGTTGCCGTTCTTGTCGAGCTTGAACTCGACGCGGCCCGCCTTCACCTCCTTGACCGCCTTGGCGGTGTCTTCGGTGACGGTGCCGGTCTTCGGGTTCGGCATGAGGCCGCGCGGTCCGAGAACCCGGCCAAGCTTGCGAACCTCGGTCATCGCCGCCGGAGTGGCGATGGCGACATCGAAATCCTGGAACCCCTCCTGGACCTTTTTCAGCAGGTCCTCGAAGCCGACATGCTCCGCGCCCGCTTCCCGGGCGGCCTCGGCGGCCTGGCCCTGCGCGAAGACGAGCACGCGCACCGTCTTGCCGCTGCCGTGCGGGAGCGGAGTGGTGCCACGGACCATCTGGTCAGACTGGCGGGGATCGACGCCGAGACGGAACGAAAGGGTGACCGTCTGGTCGAACTTGGTTGCGGGAAGCGTCTTGAGGAGGGCGACGGCTTCCTGGAGGGAGTGCGCCTTGTCGGCCCCTTTTTCAAGGGTGGCGACGGCGGCGCGGTAACGCTTGCTTCTTTTCTTGGCCATGATCTGGTGCAGTACGAACGAGCTTTCCGGGTCTGGTCGGCTCTCCTGCGGTTGTTGGGTTGGTTGGTCTGTCGGTCGGTCGGTTGGTCGGTAAGTGAGGCGGGCGCTTTAGCCTTCGATCTCGATGCCCATCTGGCGGGCGGTTCCAGCGATGATGCGGAATCCGGCTTCCTCCGTGCGGGCGTTGAGATCCTTGGCTTTGATCTTCACGATGTCGAGCACCTGTTTCTTCGTCAGCTTGGCGACCTTCACCTTGTTCGGCTCCTTGGAACCGGCGGCGATGCCCGCAGCCTTCTTCAGAAGGATTCCCGCTGGGGGCGACTTGGTGATAAAGGTGAACGACTTGTCCTTGTAGACGGTGATGACGACCGGGAGAATGTCTCCGGCCTGCTTCTGCGTGGTGGCGTTGAACTCCTTGCAGAACGCCATGATGTTGACGCCCTGCTGACCGAGCGCCGGGCCGATGGGAGGCGCAGGGTTCGCCTGGCCCGCAGGGATCTGCAATTTGATGGATGCAACGACTTCTTTAGCCATAAAAGGGATGAATTGAAAAAGGAATGGGGTGGCAGGTTCCGGGTCCGCGCTAGCTGCGTTCCACCTGCCAATATTCGAGCTCCACCGGGGTGGAACGCCCGAAGATGCTCACGGAGACGCGCAGCTTGCCGCGCTCGGGGTCGATCTCCTCGACCACGCCGTTCTGGTTCTGGAAGGGGCCGTCGGCGACTTTGACCGTCTCGCCAACCTCGAAGCTCACCTTCGGTTTCACGGTGTCTTCCCGCTCGGCCATCTGGGCGAGCATGGTCTGAACCTCCTGATCGCGCATCGGGATCGGGCGGTCTTTCGTCCCCGCAAAGCCGATGACACCGGGCGTCTCGCGGATGAAGTACCAGGTCCGCTCGACGAGCTTGCCTTCTTCGAGAAGGCGCATGTTGATGATGAGGTAGCCAGGCAGCAGCTTGCGCACCGTCTCGGTACGTTTGCCCCGCTTGACTTCGGAAATGCGTTCGGTGGGGATCAGGACTTCAAAAACGAGATCGCCCATCTCCTCGGTCTTGATGCGTTTGACAATATTGTCATGCACCTTCTGCTCCTGGCCCGCGAGAACGTGCACCGCGAACCATTGGTTGCCTGTCGAATCTGCCATTTACTGCCAGCCTCCCGTGGTAAACGCGCCCACCACATGCACCAGGATCAGATCCCAAAGCGCCACGTAGCCACCCAGCAGCAGCATGGCGATGACGACGACAACGGTGGAGTCCACCAGTTCCTTGTATTTCTTGAACCCTTTTTCTTTCGGGTCCCAAGGCCAGGTGGCTTTCCGAAGCTCCCCTTTGACTTCGCCAATAAAGTTGGTGATGCGCGCGAACATGAAAAGTTAGAAAACCGGAGAACAGGTCAGGAGGGACTTGAACCCCCAACAGGCGGTTTTGGAGACCGCTACTCTACCAATTGAGTTACTGACCTATTTTCTTCAAAACTGCCGGAGCGGAAGTTTTTTTCCGCCGCCTCCGGGAAGTTAACTTCCCGGAGGGCGAAAAGCAATGCCGCTCCCCTTGCTAGAGGATCTCGGAGACACGACCCGCACCGACGGTGCGGCCCCCTTCGCGGATGGCGAAGCGGATCGTCTTCTCCATCGCGATCGGGGTGACGAGCTCCACTTCGATGGCAACGTTGTCACCAGGCATGACCATCTCGACTCCCTCGGGGAGCTTGATGGTGCCGGTCACGTCGGTCGTCCGGAAGTAGAACTGCGGGCGGTAGTTGCTGAAGAACGGCGTGTGACGGCCGCCTTCTTCTTTGCTCAAGACGTAGATTTCCGCCTTGAACTTGCTGTGCGGGGTGATCGAGCCGGGCTTGGCGATCACCTGGCCGCGCTGAATGTCTTCCTTCTTCACGCCACGCAGGAGCACGCCGACGTTGTCGCCCGCGCGGGCTTCGTCGAGGAGCTTGCGGAACATTTCGATGTCGGTGGCGGTCGTCTTGGCCGTCGGGCGGATGCCGACGATCTCCACTTCGTCCATCTTCTTGAGGATGCCACGCTCGACACGGCCCGTCGCGACGGTGCCGCGGCCTTCAATGTTGAAAACGTCTTCCACCGGCATCAGGAACGGCAGGTCCACCGGACGCTCCGGCACGGCGATGTATTCGTCGATCGCGTCCACGAGGGCGAGAATCTGCTTTTCCTGGTCGGCGTCGCCTTCGAGCGCCTTGAGGGCGGAACCCTTGACGATCGGGATCGCGTCGCCCGGGAAGTCGTACTGGGTGAGGAGGTCGCGCACTTCCATCTCGACGAGATCGAGAAGCTCGGGATCGTCCACCATGTCCACCTTGTTGAGGAAGACCACCATCGCCGGAACGCCGACCTGGCGGGCGAGCAGAATGTGTTCGCGGGTTTGCGGCATCGGGCCGTCGGCCGCGCTGACGACGAGAATGGCACCGTCCATCTGGGCCGCGCCGGTGATCATGTTCTTAACGTAATCCGCGTGGCCGGGGCAGTCAACGTGCGCGTAGTGGCGCTTGTCGCTCTGGTACTCGACGTGGGCGGTGTTGATCGTGATGCCGCGCTCTTTCTCTTCGGGGGCGGCGTCGATTTCGTCGTACTTGCGGGCTTCCGCGAAGCCCTTCTTCGAAAGGATCGTCGTGATGGCCGCCGTAAGGGTGGTCTTGCCGTGATCGACGTGACCGATCGTACCGATGTTAACGTGCGGCTTATCGCGCTTGAATGATTCCTTTGCCATTTTCTGGTCTCCTCGTGACTGGTTGGTCTTGGTTGACTTGGTTGAGTGTGGGTGGGTTCAGGTAGTGGGTTGAAAGGCTGCGCCGTTCAGGTCCGGCGTCCGGCACCGACGGTGGAGCCCATGACCGGGATTGAACCGGTGACCTCGTCCTTACCAAGGACGTGCTCTACCAACTGAGCTACATGGGCTTGCCCGTTTGTTCCTGGGACGCCGCAGGTTCCCCCCGGTTTCCCAAGACTTCGCCCAGAGGTGCCAGGGCGAAAAACCCCTGAACCGAACAACGCCGGATGGCGTGAACGATCAGGGTTCATTCAACTTGGCTCCTGAAAGCGAGCGGTGAAAGTAGCAAATGCCCCCATGCTGTCAAAAGATTTCTCGCGCTTTTCGCAAACCCGGCTCCGCCCGATGCCTTTTCCTCGCCCCCCGCCCTCCCTTCCAGCCCCTCAATCCAGCCCGGAATGCCCGCCGGACGCAAATTTTCCTCGCCAGCCGGAGAGCCCCCGCCTAAAACGCTCCTCCGCTTCGGAAAGCGCCGCTGTTTTTCCAGGCCGATTGCCCAGACCACTCCATCCAGAATGTCTTCTCCGACCCCCGCCCCCTCCAGCCAGCGCCAGACCCTCCGGATTGGCCTCCCCTCCGGGAGCCTTCAGGAGCCGACTCTGGCGCTTTTCGCCCGGGCGGGGTTTACGATCAGCACGCCGAAGCGGTCCTACCGCCCCTCCGTGGACGATCCAGAACTGGAGATCCGTCTTCTGCGCGCGCAGGAGATCAGCCGCTACGTGGAGGGCGGCTACCTCGACTGCGGCCTGACGGGGCGCGACTGGGTGGCGGAGAACGACTCCGATGTCGAGACGCTCTGCGAGCTGACGTTTTCCAAAACCAGCAGCGCGCCGACGCGCTGGGTGCTCGTCGTGCCGGAAGATTCCCCGATCCGCACGGTGCACGATCTGGAGGGGAAAGTGATCGCCACCGAGGCGGTCCAGATGACCCGCCGCTTCCTGGAAAAGCACGGCGTGCGCGCGGAGGTCGAGTTTTCCTGGGGCGCAACCGAGGTGAAAGCGCCCGACCTGGTGGACGCCATCGTCGATGTCACGGAGACCGGCTCCTCCCTGCGGGCCAACAAGCTGCGGATCGTGGAGACGCTCATGGAATCCTCCCCGCAGTTCATCGCCAACCGTGCCGCCGGGGCCGACGCCTGGAAGCGCCGGAAGATGGACACGCTGGTCCTGCTCCTGCGCGGCGCGCTCAACGCCCGCGACAAAGTGGGGCTGAAGATGAATATCGAGGAAAAACAATTGCGGAATCTCCTGCAAGCCCTACCTTCGCTCCGCAATCCGACCGTCGCCCATCTGGCGACGGACGGCTGGGTGGCGGTGGAAACCGTGATTGACGAAAAAGTGGTCCGGGAGATGATCCCCCAGCTCAAGGCGCTCGGCGCCGAAGGGATCATCGAGTATCCGCTCAACAAGGTCGTCTACTAGAGACTATTGACAACGGACGACAAAAATTTGACAAAAAAAACAGCCGGAAACCATCCGGTTCACAGCCAAGCAGAAGAGTAGCAACGTATGGGTTCACTAAAGAAAAGACGCAAAGCCAAAATTGCGAAACACAAACGCCGCAAGCGGATGAAGGAAAACCGCCACAAAAAGCGTTTGCGCTACAAGAGCTAGCCCTTACGTTTGCGCCCATGAACCCGCCGAGAGCCTTGCCCCCGCAAAGCGCACGGTTCTCCCGGTTTTTGCGGCGTGGAGTTTTTCTCGGGATCGGGGTCGGCATTTTGGCCAGCCCCGTTCCCGCGTGTCTTGCCGCCCGGGCGGCGGAGCCTTCCGCCGCCCCGGGCACGGCTGCACCCACGCCCTCCTCCGCCCCCGCCCCCGATCTGCTCCTTGCCAGGCCCGGGGAGAAGAAGGCCGAGGCGCTCGCGGCGTTTTCGGAAGGTCTTGCCGCCGAGGAGAACGCCGATTTCGAACGGGCGTTGGACGCCTACCGCCGCTCGCTCGGCTTTGACCCGGGCAACACGGATCTGGCCGTCAAGGTCGCCCTGGAGCTGGCGCGGCGCGGCGACGTGCCGCAAGGGATCGGCGTCCTCAAAGACGCGGCAAAAGCCTCGCCCAAGGAGTCGCTCCCGCCGCTCTGCCTCTCGCAGCTCTACGGCAAGTACCTCAAAAAGCCCGACCTGGCCGAACGCTACGCGCTCGTCGCGCTCCGTCTCGACCCGGATCATTTCCAGCCCTACCTGGCGCTTTTCGAGATCTACTCGCTCGGCAAGCAGACCCGCAAGGCGGAGAACCTGCTGCACCGCGCCCTGCAATCTTCCAGCGAGGACGCCGGGTTCTGGCTCGACCTTGCGAAAGTCTGCCTGAAACTGCCGCCGGAGAGCGCCAGCCAGGAGAAACTCAAAAGCGCCCTGGAAAAGGCGCTCGCCACGGCCAAGGGGAACCCCGAGATCGTCGCGAAAGTGGCCGACACCTACGCGCTCGCGCACCGGCTCGACGCCGCCATCCCGCTCTACCGCAAGGCGATCGCGGCGGCGAAAGACCCGCGTTCGGAGCCGACGCTCGCGCTGCGCGACAAGCTCGCCCGCTCCCTGCTCGCCGACAACAAGCGCGAGGAGGCCATCGCCGTTCTGGAGAAGATGACCGCCGACGCCCCGACGCGCTACGACACCTACGAAGTGCTCGGCGAGCTTTACGCGCTCGATAACCAGCTCGAAAAAGCGACGCTTTGCTACCAGAAGGCGCTCCGGCTCGACAGCTCCCAGCCGAAGAGCTTCCTGCGGATCGCCGACCTCCAGATGCGGCTCAAGAAGTTTGACGACGCCATCAAGACCCTGAGCACCGCGCGCGCCAAGTTCCCGCGTTTCCCGCACCTCACCTACTCGCTCGCCATCGTCCTGAAGGAAGCGGACCGCTTCAAGGAGGCGCTGACGATGTTCAAGCAGGCGGCTTACGAGGACGAGAACTCCGAGGAAGGATCGTTCACCGCCGCGTTCTACCTCGACTACGGCGTCGTGGCCGAGCAGGCGGGCGATTCCGACCTCGCCGTGGAAATGCTCCGCAAGAGCATCCAGCTCGACCCCGCCAACGCCGCGCAAGCGTGCAACTACCTCGGCTACATGTGGGTCGAGCGGGGCGAGCATCTGGAGGAGGCGCTCAACCTCACCAAGCACGCCGTCGAGCTCGCCCCGGGCGAAGCCGCGTACCTCGACAGCCTCGGGTGGTGCTACTTCAAGCTCGGCGACTACCAGAACGCGCTGCTCTACCTGCAAAAATCTGTCGAGAAGCTCGACGAGCAAGAGCCGGTCATCTTCGAGCACCTCGGGGACGTCTTCGCCGCCACCGGAAAAACCGCCGAAGCCGTGGCGAACTGGAAAAAGGCGCTCGCCCTCGACCCGGAGAACAAGGAACTCCCCAAAAAGATCGCCCAGGCGGGGAAAGGCAGTCCGGCTCCTTCGCCCAGCCCCGCCCCCGCAGCGCCCCCCGCGCCGTAGCCCCTCCCCTCTTCCCCTTGCCCGCCGCCACCGCGCGCGGCATCGTACCGGAGTGATCGACCCCGAGCTTCTCCTGAGCGCCTACGCGCAAGGAATCTTCCCGATGGCCACGCCGGAAGGGGAGATCGCCTGGTTTTCGCCCGATCCACGCGGCATCCTGCCGCTGGAGGAATTCCACACCCCGCACGGGCTGGCGCGGCGGCTTCGGAAAAACCCGTTCGAAATCCGCTTCGACACCGCCTTCGCCGAAGTAATGCGCGGCTGCGCCGGGCGGGAGGAAACCTGGATCAACCGGGAGATTACCGAATCTTACCACGCCCTGCACCGGCTCGGATACGCGCATTCGGTCGAGGCATGGCGGGAAGAGCGGCTCGTCGGCGGGCTCTACGGCGTCGCGCTCGGCGGGGCGTTTTTCGGCGAGTCGATGTTCCACCGGGAAACCGACGCCTCCAAGATCGTCCTGCACGCGCTGGTGCGCCATCTTTGCGCGCGCGGCTTTTCGCTGCTCGACACCCAGTGGAACACCCCGCACCTCGCCACCTTCGGCGCGCGGGAAATCCCCCGCCGGGAGTATCTCCGGCGGCTCAAGACCGCGCTCGCGAGCGCCTGCGATTTTACCCCGCCCCCGCGCGCGGCGTGACAACTCGCTTTACCGCGGCCCCGTGCGTGCTATCGTGCGCGGGCTTATGCGACTCCAAACCCTTTGGGAGGCCCGCTGGATCTTCGCGGTGGAACTGGCGCTGCTCGCCGGTTTCTGCTGGATCACCCCGCCACTCGCGATCCTCGGGCTGCTTCTCATCCTTTACACCTTCTATTTCTTCCGCGACCCGGAGCGCCCCGCCCCGGGAGAGGCGGACGCGGTGCTCGCCGCCGCCGACGGCGTGGTCTCCGACATCGTGGAAGTGGAGGAGGCGCAAGTGACCTGCTCGCGCATGAAGCGGGTGGGGATCTTTCTCTCCGTCTTCGATGTCCACACCAACCGCGCCCCGATCGACGGGAAGGTGATCTACACGCAAGCCTACGCAGGCAAATACCTCGACGCCCGCAACCCGAACGCCACCCGCCTCAACGCCTACCGCACCTGGGGCTTCCGCAACGAGCGGGCCACCGTCGTCGTCCGCCAGATCACCGGTGCCATCGCGCGGCGGATCGTCGCCTGGTCGAAGGTGGGCGATTCCGTGCGGCAGGGCGAACGCTTCGGGATGATCCGGTTCGGCTCCCGCACGGAAATCTACCTCCCGCCGGAGTCGGAGATCGTCGTCAAACCGGGCGACCGGGTGCAGGGGGGGCTGACCGTGATCGCCCGCCTCAAGAAGAACCAACCGTAAGAACAAGCAGGCGCACCTCCGGCAACCATGAGTGACCAGGAAGAACTTCCGAAAATCTACCTCCTGCCGAATCTGATGACGGCGGGCAATCTCTTCTGCGGATTCGCCGCCACGATGCGGATCCTCGAAGGCGCGCTGCTGCGCGAGAACGGGCTGAACTCGATCAGCAAATTCCACGAGGCGATCTGGCTCATCCTCGGCGCGTGCCTCTTTGACCTGCTCGACGGGCGGCTCGCCCGCATGGGCGGCAGCGAGAGCGCGTTTGGCCGGGAGTTCGACTCGCTCGCCGACGTGGTTTCCTTCGGCGTCGCCCCGGCGCTGCTCATCTACCAGATCGTCCTGCGCGATTTCCAGCAGCAGGGCGGCTGGCTCGTCGCCTTCCTCTACCTGCTCTGCGGGGCGATGCGGCTCGCCCGCTTCAACTGCATCGCCGCGAAGGGGGCTGGCGCGGATAAGGACTTCCGCGGCTTCCCGATCCCCGCAGCCGCCGGGGTGATCTCCTCGGTCACGCTCTTCATCCTCTGGTTCGAACAGGGCGAGCGCGAACTGGGAAGCTGGAAATACCTCCTGCTCGCGCTGATGCTCTTTCTCTCCTTCATGATGTTCTCGAAGTTCCGCTATCCGAGCTTCAAGGCGCTCAACTGGAGGACGAAAAAGTCGATCCCGCGCTTTGTCGCCATCATCGCGCTGCTCGTCTACACGGTGATCCACTACATGTGGATGCCCGCCGTGCTCTTCATCGCCTATCTCCTCTACGGCTTTCTGCGCCCGTCGCTCTCGCTACGGATGCGCTCCGAGTTCGAGGGGGACGAGGACGAGGCGGAGAAGGGCGACGCCCCCCCGGAGTAGCCCTCCCCTTTTCCCTCTTTTCGGGGAACAAGATTTTCCCGTTGCGTCCATATTTAGGATTGGCGAACGGCTTTTCTCCTCTTATACCATCGGGCAAATCCTGCCCGGGAAGGCCCAAACACCCCGAATGGCCCCGAACGGGAAGGCTGGTTCTTCCGCCCCTTCAATCTCGGAAACTCTCGGAAACCCTGCCCCCCGGAACTGCTCCCGGGTCTCACCCC
>CAZYVL010000038.1:0-5347 GCA_964651005.1 uncultured Chthoniobacteraceae bacterium
GACCAAGTAGTCGGCGCGGCCAGGCCCAACAGGCCCAACCGAACCTGACTGTTCTTATCATTCATATTATTTTATGCAGCCGAAGACTCCTCAACGCCGTTCGAACTTCCGCCGGGCCAACCGGACGATGCCGCGCCGCCGCATCGACATCGCCCTGGAAGCCATCGACTACAAGAACCCCGAAATCCTTCGGCGCTTCGTGACCGAAGCAGGCAAAATCCTGCCCCGCCGCATCACCGGCCTTCCCGCCCGCTTTCATCGCAAGATCACCCGCGAAGTCAAACGCGCCCGGGCGGTCCTGCTGATGCGCTGATTCGCGCTGACTTTCAGCATTCGACTTGCGTAAAAGCGTCCCTGGCGGGTCCAATGCTCGCCGAGGACGCTTTTGCGTGCCGGGATCGCACCGGCAGGCGGTCTTGCGCCGCTTCGCCCACCCTTCCCTTCTCTTTACGACCCCGCCACCTGAACCATGTCTGCCATTGAATCCCGCGGCTTGACCAAGGTTTACCGCACCTACCGCAAGGAGGCCGGGCTGCGGGGCGCGGTGAAGGGGCTTTTCCACCGCCGCTACGACGAAACCCGGGCGGCGGATCGCGTCAGCTTTCGCATTGAAGAGGGGGAATTCGTCGGCTTTCTCGGCCCCAACGGCGCGGGCAAGACGACCGTGCTCAAGATGCTCTCCGGGCTGCTCAACCCGACCTCGGGCGAGTGCCGCGTGCTCGGCTACACGCCGTGGGAGCGCCGCGACGAGTTCAAGCGCCAGTTTTCGCTGCTGCTCGGGCAGAAAAACTCGCTCTGGTGGGACCTTCCCGCGCGCGAATCGCTGGAGCTTAACCGGGCCATCTACGGCATCGACCGGCGCGAGTTCACCCGCATCGTCGGCGGCCTCTCCGAGCTGCTCGAAGTGCAGGACAAGCTCGACGTGATGGTGCGCGAACTGAGCCTCGGGGAGCGGATGAAGATGGAACTCATCACCGCCCTGCTCCATGCGCCGCGCGTCCTCTTCCTGGACGAGCCGACCATCGGCCTCGATGTCGGCAGCGCGCAGAAGGTCCGCGAGTTCCTCAAGGCGTATAACCGCGATCACCGCATCGTCACGATGCTCACGAGCCACTACATGCAGGACATCGAGGAGCTTTGTCCGCGCGTCATCATCATCGACCACGGCCGCCTCTTCTTCGACGGCCCGTTGAGCCAGGTGGTGGACCGTTTTTCTACGGAGAAGATCGTCCGCTTCACGTTCGAGGACGGAGCGCAGCCGCATTCGGGGGCCGATTTCGCGCAATGGGGCGAGATCACCGGGCAAACGCCGCAGACCGTGCAGCTCAAGGTCCCCCGGGGCAACGTGGCGGAGGTCTGCCGCGCCGTGCTCGGGAGGCACCTGGTCACAGACATCAGCGTGCAGGAGCTTCCCATCGAGGAGGTCATCCGCCGGATGTTTCTTTCGCATCCCCCGGAGCCGGTGGCGTGATCCGGTAAAACCGCGTGCGGAAGGCGTTTTTTCGGCATTCCCGCGCATCGGCAGCTTCCCGGGGGTTGCAGAGTGCCGTTTTGCAGGTAACGGTAAGTATGAGAGCGAAGCGGCCGGTTTCCGGGAAGATCCTCAGGCATTCCGGGGGAATGGGCGTTCCCTCTGTTGAAACCGTCCGGCAGCGAGCGCGGGAGCTTGCGCTCATCGAGGGTCGCGAGCGTTACAACGCACTCGACTGGCGGCGGGCGTACGGAGAGCTGCACGGCGGCCATCACGACCCGGAGCCTTCCTGCCTCGACGGCCCGGATGACGAAATGGCGGAGATCATCTCCGAACGCGATATGGTCGCCCCCACCCTGGGGCATCACCCCGGCCGGACGGAACTCGACGGCGGCACGAGCGTCGGGGAAGAGCTTGTCGCCGAGGGTCTCGACGAAGCGGAGCACGACCGGATGCTGCAATGCCGCCGAGAGATCGACGGCCCGAAGGAAAGGGAAAGCGAATAGAAACCGGGTTGCCCGCCGCTCCCCGCTCAATCGCTCCCCGCTCAATCGCCCATCAACCCATCAATACGTCTCCACCGGCGAGCGTTTCCCGTCCTCCGGGCTGCGCTGCCTGGCCGCCTCTTCCCCGAGCGTCTCCACGCGGAGTTGGTACACCTCCGCGTCGCGCCGGGCGAACTCCTCCTCGCTGAAGGCGTCCGGCGGGACCAGGCGCGTCTTAAAGCGCGCCACCGCCTCCAGCGCACGGTCGAGAACCGCCACCGGGAGCCGGTCGAGGTGAGAATGCGCCTCGCCAACGCTCTGGAGGCGGTGGCAGATCATGGCGAGATCGTTCCCGGCGCAGAGAGCCAGGCGGATCGTCTCCTCCAGCCCGAATTCGTTGAGAATCGCCCCCATATCGAGATCGTCCGTCATCACCAGGCCCGCGAAGCCGAACTCCTTCCGCAAAATCCCGGTGACGACCTCGCGGGAGAGCGAAGCCGGACGCCGTTGCGCGACGAGCGAGGGATAAAAGGCGTGGCCGATCATCATGCTCTCGATCTTGTCGGAAAAATGGCGAAAAACGGCGAGTTCGTGGGCATCGAGTTCGGCCCGCGTGCGGCGCACCTCCGGCAGTTCATGGTGCGCGTCCACCTCGCAGCACGAGTAGCCCGGGAAATGCTTGCCGCAACCGGCGACCCCCTCCGCGCGCATTCCTTCGTGGAACGCGCCGGCGAGCCGGATCACCTCCTCCACGTCGCGCCCGTAGCAGCGGCCTCGCAGGGAGTTGTCCGCCTCGTCGTCGAAGGCGATGTCGAGCACGGGGCAAAGGTCGAGATTAAAGCCGAAGAGCCGCAGGAGCCGCCCGGTGAGGCGCCCGTGGCGCAAAACCAGCGCCGCGTCGCCCTTTTCCCGAAGCTGCCGGGCGTTGGGCGGCTCCGAGCCGATCTCCCGCAGGCGCGACACCCGGCCCCCCTCCTGGTCGATCGTCACGATCGGCTCCACGCGGGAGAGATCGCGCAAGTCGTCGATGAGTTTGCGGAGTTGGCGCGGCGACTTGATGTTGCGCCCGAAAAGAATGAACCCGCCCGGCTGCACACGGCGGAAGAGCGCCGCGCTCTCGCGGTCCAGCTCCGGGCCGGGCACCCCGGAGAGCAGAAGTTGACCAAGGCTTGATGGCTCCATATACCATGTTACGCTACCTCCAGATCAACCGAAATTGCGAATGAAATCCCCGAGCCTCCCTCTCCCCCGCCTTCTCCTGCTTCTGCTCGCGCTCGCCTTTTTCGGGGTCGTCTTTCCCATCCCGGCCCAGGCGCGGGCGCGCGTGCAGCTCGGCATCGACGTGCTGGAGAGCGACGGCTTCGCGCTGCTCAAGGGGAAACGGGTCGGGCTGGTGACCAACCAGACCGGCATCGACTCGCGCGGCATCAAGACGCGCCAACTGCTGCGCGCCGCCAAAAACGTCCGCCTCGTCGCCCTCTTCTCCCCGGAGCACGGCCTCGACGGGACGATCCCGGCGGGCAAATACGTCTCGCAGCGCAAGGACGCGCTCACCGGGCTGCCGGTGCACTCGCTCTACGGCCCCACGCGCAAGCCGACGCCGGAGATGCTTCGCGGCCTCGACGCGCTGGTCTACGACATGCAGGACATCGGCAGCCGCTCCTACACCTACATCTCCACGATGGTCAAATGCATGGAGGCCGCCGGGGAGAACGGCATCGAGTTCATCGTGCTCGACCGCCCCAACCCGCTCGGCGGCGTGCGCGTGGAGGGGCCGCCCATCGAACTGCGCTGGATCTCCTTCGTTGGCTCACTCCCCGTGCCGTACTGCCACGGCATGACCGCGGGCGAACTGGCGAAGATGGCCAACGCCCGGAAGTGGGTGCAGCCGCGCTGCCATCTCACCGTCGTCCCGATGCGCGGCTGGGACCGGGAGATGACCTGGGATAAAACGGGGCTGCACTGGGTGCCCACCTCGCCCAACGTCCCGTACTCCGCCTCCCCCTTCTACTACGCGGCCACCGGGCTTGCGGGGGAGATCCCCGGGTTCGAACTCGGCACCGGCAGCCCGAAGCCGTTCCAGATCGCGGCCACGAAGTATCTCCGCCCCGCCACGTTCGTCCGTTACCTCCAGTCGCTCGACCTCCCGGGGATCGAGTTCACCCCGTACTCGCAAGGGTATTTCCACGGTGCGAGCCTGCACATCGAGCCGAACCCGCGCACGCCGCTGAGCATCCTCAACGTCTACATCCTCGCCGCCGCGCAGAAGGCCGCCCCGCGCAGCCTCTTCTCCTACCCGGAGAAGCGGTACGAGATTTTCTACAAATGCTACGGGAGCGACTCGATCCGCAAGGCGCTGGAGAGAGGCGTCTCCCCCAGCCGGATCGTCTCGGAGTGGAAGCCGTACAACACCCGCTTCGCCGACGAACGCAAGCCGTTCCTCCTTTACTAGAGCGGCGTTAAGGCAGCATGAAACTCGGCTTTTACGGAGGGAGCTTCGACCCGATCCACCACGGGCATCTCCTCCTGGCGCGCGACGCCGTGGAGACGCTTGGGCTCGAGCGCCTCTTCTTCATCCCCGCCGCCGTCTCGCCGCACAAGCTCGGCGCGCGCCCCGGCCCCTCCGCAGCCCCGGCGGCGGTGCGCGCAGCCATGATCCGCGCCGCCATCGAGGACGAACCGCGCTTCGGCATCGAAGAGCTGGAACTCCAACGCGCGGAGCAGGGCGCCCCCGTCTCCTACACGATCGACACCATCCTCGCCCTGCGCGAGCGGTACGGCGGGGAGGCGGCGTTCTACTACCTCATCGGGCAGGATAACCTCGCCAAGCTCGACACCTGGCGGCGCATCGACGAACTGCGCCGCCTCGCCACGTTCGTCGTGCTGGCGCGGGATGTGGCAGATGTGGCGAATGGAGCGCAAACCCCGCTCCCGTTCCAAACGCTCGCGCGGCGCATCGACATTTCGGCCACGGAGATACGCAACCGCATTGCCAACGGGCTTTCAATCCGGTATCTCGTCCCGGAACGAGTCCGCGACCTCCTGCTCCGGCACCAGCTTTACCAATCATGACTTCCGAAGAACTAGCGGCGCTCTGCGCCAAGGCGGCATCCGCAAAGCAGGCCGTGGACCTCGTTGCGCTCGACATGCGCGGCATCTCCACCTTCACCGATTTTTTCGTCATCTGCTCAGGCACGTCGGAGCCGCATCTCAAGGCGATTGCCGGAGAGATCGAGGAGAGCCTTCGCCAGGATCACAACATCCGCCCCAACGCCGTCGATGGCCGCCCGCTCAGCCAATGGATCGTGCTCGATTACGGGCAGGTCGTCGTCCACGTCTTCCACCAGGCCAAACGGGAATTCTACAGCCTGGAAAATTTCTGGGGCGACGC
>CAZYVL010000038.1:5447-20650 GCA_964651005.1 uncultured Chthoniobacteraceae bacterium
TCACCCCGCGTAATACCGCCGCACATACTCCTCCAGCGCCTCCTGCCACGGGCGCGGGGTGCAGCCGGTGAGCGCCGTAAAGCGCCGCGTTGCCATCGCCGTATCGACGGGCCGCTTCGCCACGAACGCGGGGAGGTCCGCCAGCGATTGCCTCTCCACCGTCTGCCTTTTTAAGGGCACCCCCGCCTTCCACGCGCAATCGAGCGCGGCCTGCGCATACTCCTGCCAGGTGCATGCGCCGCCGCTTTGCGTCAGGTGCAACACGCCTCCGGCGGGGATTTCCCGCAAAAAGGGGCGCAGGTTTTTGGCGAGGTCGAACACCGAGGTCGGCACGGACCATTTATCGCCGACGGCAGCCAGCGGCGCGTCGCTCCCAATGGCGCGCCGCAGCATCTGCTCCACAAACCCGGGGCGATCCGGCCCGAAGACCCACGACACCCGGACAACGAGATGCTCCCCGCAAGCGGCCAGCAACGCCCGCTCGCCCTCCCGCTTGGAGCGGCCATAGAGGTTGATCGGCGCGGCTGCGTCCTCCTCGGTGTAGCCGCCGCTCTCCGTGTGACTCCTGGCGCCGTCAAAAACATAGTCGGTGCTCAGGTGCAGGCACCGCGCCTGCTTGCGGCGGCAGAGTTCGGCGATCCGGCCCACGGCCCGCGCGTTGACCACAAAGGCTTCCTCTTCGTGGGTTTCGCAATAGTCGGGGCTGGTCAGCGCCGCGCAGTTGACGAGCGCATCGAAGTGGAGATCGCCCAGGGCGGCCTCCAACGCTCCTTCCCGGGCAAGATCGAGATCACGGCGATTGAAGGCGAAGACCTCCGCCTCCCGGGCCTCGGAATAAAGCCGCGCGAGGGCCGCGCCGACCCGCCCACCGCTCCCGAGCACAACGAGCCTGAGCCGCCTGCGCCCTACGCTGGATTGGCTCATTGCCCGCTGCGTTCGGCGCGTCTGGCGCGTCCGGCGTTCTCCAGGATCGGCTCCCACCATTGCGGGTTGTTCACGTACCAGTCGATCGTCTCGCGGAGCCCGTTTTCAAAGTTGTGCAACGGTTTCCAACCGAGTTCGCGGTGGATCTTCCCCCAGTCCATCGCGTAACGGCGGTCGTGCCCAGGGCGATCCGGGACGGACTCGATCAGGCTTTCCGGTTGTCCGAGATGAGCGAGGATTTTTTTCACCACGTCGAGATTGCGCATCTCGCCGTCGCCGCCGACGTTGTAGACCTCCCCCGGTTTCCCTTCCAGAAGGGCCGCGAAGACCGCGCGGCAGAAGTCCTCGACGTGAATCCAGTCGCGCACCTGGAGGCCGTCGCCGTACACCGGGAGCCGCTCCCCGCGCAGCGCCTTGACGATCATGAGCGGGATGAGCTTCTCCGGGAACTGGCGCGGGCCGTAGTTGTTGGAGGAGCGGACGACGACCACCTCCTGCCCATAGGTCTTGTGGAAAGCGAGCGCAAGCAGGTCCGCCCCGGCCTTGCTCGCGGAGTACGGCGAACTCGGGGCGAGCGGCAAGGTTTCGACAAAGCGCCCCTGCTCCCCGGCGGAGCCGTACACCTCGTCGGTGGAAATCTGCACGAAGCGTTTGACGCCGTGGCGGCGGGCGAGATCGAGCATCACGCTTGTCCCGGCGACGTTGGAGTGGATGAAGTTGCGCGGCGAATCAATGGAGCGGTCCACGTGGCTCTCGGCGGCGAAATTGAGGATGGCGTAGAACTGGTGCTTGCGCAGGAGCGCTTCCATCCGCTCGCCGTCGGCGATGTCCACCTGATAAAATTCGTACCGCTCGCCGTATTTCTCCGGGAGTTCCGCCACGTTGGAGAGGGAACCGGCGTAGGTCAGCGCATCGACGTTGCTCACCAGCGCCGGGCCGTAGTGGCCGAGCAGGTAGTGGAGAAAATTCGAGCCGATGAACCCGCAGCCGCCTGTAATCAGCAATCGCATGAGAGCGAGTTTCTAGCAACCGGGGGGATGCCGGGCGAGAACTTTGGTTGGGAGGAAGCGCGAAAGCCGCCGCTGTTCGTTTCGCTGTTCCGCCGTTGCGCCGTTGGGTTACTCCAGCCGGAAGACCTGTTCGATCTCCCCTTCCGCCCAGTCGAGGTGCGTCGTGGTGAAGATTTGCTGCGCCCCTTGCGGCAGATGCCGCAGCAGGGCGTTGCGCCGGGCGGGGTCGAGTTCGCCAAAAATGTCGTCGAGCAGCAGCAGGGGCGGCGTCCCGGATTCGGAGCGCGCGGCGATCAACCTCGCCTGGGCCAGCCGCAGGGCAAGCGCGGCGGTGCGCTGCTGTCCCTCGCTGGCCAGGCCGAGCGGGCGGTCGTTGAGCCGCAGCGCCAGGTCGTCCCGGTGCGGCCCCACGACGGTCTGCCGCAGCCGCGCGCTCTCCTCGCGGGTTTCGGCAAGGCGACTCGCGAAGTCGTCACCCGCCCCCGGCGCGTACTCCAGCTCCAGCGTTTCCGAAGCGGCGGCGCTGATCGCCCGGTGCGCCTCCGCCGCGTGGGGGCGCAGCGCGGCCACCAGCGCGGCGCGGGCGGCCCCGAGAGCGTTCCCGGCGGCCAGCAGCGGCTCGTCGAAGGCCGCCACCTCCCGCCAGCGCACGAAGGACGCTTTCAGCAGGACGTTGCGGGAGCGGAGCGCCTTTTCGTAAGCGCGCAGATGCCGCCGGTAAACGGGGTCGATCTGGGCCGCCACGAAATCGAGATAACGCCGCCGCACCTCGGCCGGGCCGTCGGCCAGCGCCATGTCCGCGTTGGAGAACCAGACCGCCCGGCCCGTCTCCAGATACCCCGCCGCCGTCCCCTGCGCCACGGAGTCGAGCGCGAGCTTCTTGCGCCGGGGGGAGAAGTAAAACTGGAGATGCCTGCCGCAATGGAACCCGTCCACAACAAACCCGAGCGCACCGATGCGCACCAGCGGCGCGAGCGTGGCGGCCCGGGGCGATTGCAGCCGCAGAAGCACGCACGCCGCCTCCAGCAGCGAAGTCTTCCCCCGGGCATTCGGCCCCACGATGGCGTTCACGCCGGGGGCGAACTCCCCCTCCCAGTTCGGGAAACAGCGGAAATCGCGGATTTTCAGACTGTTGAGGCCGCTTGGTGCCATCCTTCAATCTTGGAAGTCTCTCCCCTCCCCGGCGCAAGAGCAAAGCGTCCCGGAACGCCTAAAACAGCTCTCCCTGCCGGGTAGCCGCCTGGGCCTGGACCGCCTTGGCCGCCTCGGCTTCGTTGCGGATTTCTTGCGTGAGCGATTTGAATTCGCACCGCTCCAGCTCCGCCAGCAGTTCATCGTAGCGGGGCCGGATGCCGAGAGCTTCCAGCGGCTCGGGAAGCGGCAGGTGCGTGTCGAGCGCGATCATCTGCCGGTTGCTGAGGATTTGCTCCCGCCCGGCAACGATTTTTTCCCGGATCGCCTCGTTCCCGATCTCGTCCACGCGGGCGAGCACGGCATCGAGGCTCCCGAACTCGGTGAGAAGCGCGACGGCGCGCTTCGGGCCGATCCCCGCGACGCCCGGGATGTTGTCGGCGGAGTCGCCGATCAGGCAAAGGATTTCGCCGATCCGCCCGGGGGGGACGCCCCACTTCGCAACGACCTCCGCTGTGCCCAGCAGCGCGAAGCCCTCTTTTTTCGAAGCAAGATCGGCCTTGTTGGTGGTGTAAATCTTCACGCCATCCTCGACGAGCTGGAAGAGATCCTTGTCATTGGTGGCGAGGACGACCTCATCCCCCCGGCGCACGGCGGCGCAGGCGTAGGAGGCCATCAAATCGTCGGCCTCGGTGTCGGCCACCCCAAGGCTTTGCAGCCCAAGCAGCGGAACGATCCGGCGGAGATGGCCCAACTGCGGGCGCATCAGCTCGGGCATCTCGGCGCGCTGCTGCTTGTATTCCGGTTGCAGCTCCACGCGCCGCTTCGGCAGCCCTTCATCCCAGAGGACGGCGGCGAGATCGGGCTGCACGTCGCGCAGCATCTTCCGCAAAACCTTAATGAACCCGTAGATGGCATTGGTCGGTTCGCCCCGCGAGTTCGACAGCTCCCGGATGGCAAAAAAGGAGCGGTAAACATAGTAGTGGCCGTCAACGAGCAGCAGTTTCACGTCCGTCACGATAAACTGGCGGCGCGGAATCTCCACCCCGAAAACCGCCCTTGCCCTTCCTTTGCTCCCACCCGGCGCTCCCACGTCCTCCGATTCTCCGGTATATGGAGACGACAGCGAGCGGCACGGCGGAAAAGGCCGCCTCCCGGGCGGAGGAGGCGGTGGACAAGATGAAGGAATCCGCGCAGGAGGCGCGGCGCGAAGCGCGGAGAGGACTCCGAAAAAGCGCCGATTTCATCCGCGAACACCCAAGACAGACCGCGCTGGGGGCAGTCGGCCTGGGAATCGCCCTGGCGCAACTCCCGAGGCGATTTCTCGCAGCGGGGTTAATGGGCCTGATGGGATTGATCCTCGCGCTGCTCAAACCAGCGGCCTTTCTTTACGCGGGGATGAAGCTCGGTCGTAACGGGGAGTTCAACCCGGATCGCGCGGGCCGTGCAGATCGCCCGGCTCCAATGCCGTAGGCAACCGCTGTAGCCCTTCTAAATTAATGAACCTTATTCCTGAGGGGTAATTTTTGCGGGCGCGGGTTGCTCTTGCAAGGATGTCGTTGGCCTTGGCAGTCCAGATAAACGGCTCTGGCTCCCGGTTGTGTTGATCAATGCACTTTTCCAGGGCGGCGATCAGTTCCGGCACGCTGTGGAAGACTCCGCGTCGCAAGCGCACTTGGCGGGATTTCCTAACAGAATTCCTTGAGGAATTTTTGCCGGTTTCTACCGAACATTTACCTTAAAGAAGCGCCATTCAGGCCCGACTCCTTTTTGCCGTTCCTAAAATACCCCACCGCTTGCGGCGGGGCTATCTATTTACATAATTTCCCCTACCTCTCGTACTGGTCCGAATGCATGATTTCGTCAGACTCCGTCTCCGATAAGTCCGCGAGATTAAAGCCAGAAAGGGAATCCAATGAGCAAAGCCCAACTGGTTGCCCAATTCTCCTTCCGCGATAAATTCCCGCTCCAATACACAGGACAACAACAATCAATGCGATAAGGCCGACCCTTAAAAATCTCATGTAATTACTAAAACATAATTTTTTTTCCTAGGAACTGATCAGAATCAACTCTGGTTCTTTCGCCATCAGGCCCTAAAATAAACACTGCATAACCTGGCCTGAATTTATACGAGTAGTGCGAGCCCCTCAAATCAGGGAGAGTGCTTTTGTTGACAAGAAGCCAACTTTGAGTCTGTATTGGTTTAGAATCAGAAGAAAAAAATTCCGCTAAATCGCGCCCATTTTCAGACAGCTGAACTCGGCGGATGATCTGACCATTCTCTGTCTTTTCTAAAACGAACTTGCACATTAGCTTGTCATTAAACCCTACC
Source organism: uncultured Chthoniobacteraceae bacterium (assembly GCA_964651005.1). Classification (GTDB taxonomy): domain Bacteria; phylum Verrucomicrobiota; class Verrucomicrobiia; order Chthoniobacterales; family Chthoniobacteraceae; genus DATMFV01. Next base: position 10,848 of record CAZYVL010000038.1, read on the forward strand.
TGCATTAGTACGTCACTTATGGTTTTAAATGTTATACCTGAACCGGCCGTAATTTTAATGGGCTTTAGGGTTTCAGACCTAAATGAAGCCAGTGCTGATGCCGCCTGAACCTCGGGCACGCCTCTAAGCACCTTAGCCAGTGAAGTTATTGGATTTTTCCCAATCTCAATAGTCTGGGTTCCTTCGTTAATTCCGTACACTACCCCGGACCCATCAGCAATGTAGGTAGTTGACAAGCTTTTATCGATCTGCTTCGGCCAAAAATTGATGCGCCATTTGGTAAGAGAAACAATTTCCGCCGTAATTTCAATCTCTTCGGTCATTTCAGAAGGTGTCTGTTCTAAAGAATGGATAAATTGATCGATATTCTTTTTATTCAGGGCGTAATTTTCATCAAATTTATCCAGACTTTGAGCCTTCTTTTTAAGAGATTCTATATTTTTTTCGATACTCGATCTATCAACCGCCGTCTTTTGCTCCATGCGCCAGGTCAAGCTATTTCCTTTAAGCGCATCAAACTGTTTACGCGCAATCTCAACAAGGTCAGTCGGAAGCTGACAATAGCCAACTGATACCAATGATCCAAAAATAAGCGAAAGTATAACAAATCTTTTCATAAAAATAGGAAATGGAAACCTCTACTACGGGTGCCCAAGGTCACCCGCAGTAAAGATGTTTCTCTTAAAATAAATTCTTTGCTCTTGCGTCCCTGGCGTTTTCTGCGAATCCGAGATTTAGCGCCAGATTCAGAACGCCATCTCTATTGAATTTATTTTGATAATAAGAGACTCCATCCCACTGAGCAGATGAAGACACGACTCCAATACCAAAACTGATTATCGAACAGATAATCAGAGCGGTCATTGACAGACCCCGGCGAGCAATACCGAGGTATTTTTTAAAGGTTTTAGATTCCATTCTTAAATCCTTAATTGATTGAAGTAATTTTACGTTGCTTAGAGATTAGCTCGAGTGAGCTTGGAAAGTCGATATCTAATTTAGAGCCACTATACTAGCAGCAGAACACCGTCAGCCGTTTCGGGCCGTGCGCGCCGAGGACCAGGATGCGCTCGATGTCTCCGGTCCGGCTCGGGCCGGTGATGAAGGAGATGAAGCTCGGGAAATTTTCCCCGCAATCGTGCCGCAGGACGGCGTAGGCAGCGGCGAGGTCCGGCACGATCTGGGCGCGCGTGGCGAGCACGACGTGGTGCGGCGGCAGGACGGAGAGCGCCCGTCCGCCCGCGCTCAACGCGGTGATGAGCACGCTGCCGGTCTGCGCGACGAGCGCGGTGCATTCGGTGATGCCGACGTCGGCCTGCTCCAGTTCCCCGGTGGCGTATCCGTCATCGGTGCGCAGCGTCGGGAGGCCGAGCGTGGGGACCGCCATGTCGGTCAGGCTGCCGGAGTGGGTGGCGATGCGCTGCCAGTTGTTTTCCCGCGCGAGTTCGCAAAGGCGCGGGGCGAGTTCGGTGCGGTCGGCCAGCAGGTGAAACTCGGTTTTGAGGTTCTCCGAATTTCTGGCGAAAAGCTCAAGCCGCGCCTCCAGGCTCTCCCCCACGGGCGGAAGCCACTGGCCGAACTCGGCGGATTCATGATGCGAAAGGGGCGCGCCGCTGCCTTCGCCGGAATGGCCGGGGTGGCCGTGCTCCTCTCCATGATGGCCGGGGACCGGCGCGAGGATACGCAGCGCCTCGCGGACGCGACCCAGGATTTGTTCTTTTCCACTCATGGCTTTTCGGATGTCTCGGCAGGCTGGGAGGATTCGGAGGACTGCAACGGCTGCAAGGGCCGGGCAGGCTGGCTGGTTTGCCGGGGCTTCCGGTTCCTCCAGTAATCGCGAAAGCTCTCGGGGGCGACTTCCGGCAAGTCGCGCGTGGCGGTCCAGGCGCGGGCCGGGTCGAACACGGACCCAAGGACCAGCGGATGGAACTTCTGCGCGAGCCGGCCGCACCGCGTCAGGAAAGCATAAAGCTCTGGCCGGGCGAAGATGGCGGCGGCGATCTGGAAGGAGAGCTTCTCCCACCAGCGCGGCTTCTGGCGCGCGGCGTTGCGGCGGTTGTGCAGCAGGTGGTGATGAATGTCGATCTTGACGGGGCAAACCTCCGTGCACGCGCCGCAGAGCGAGGAGGCTCCCGAGAGGTGCTTCCAGTCCTGCAACCCGCGCAGGTGCGGCGTGATGACGGAGCCGATCGGCCCCTGGTAAGTGGTCCCGTAGCTGTGCCCGCCGATGTTCTTGAAGATCGGGCAGACGTTCAGGCACGCGCCGCAGCGGATGCAGTGCAGGGCGTCGCGCTGCTCGGGGTCGGCCAGCAGGCGGGTGCGGTGGTTGTCGATCAGGACGACGTGGAACTCCTCCGGGCCGTCGCACTCGCCCGGCTGCCGGGGGCCGCCGATCATCGAGTTATAGCCGGTGAGCGCCTGCCCCGCGCCGGAGGTGCCGAGCATCGGCAGAAAGAGCGCGAGGTCTTCGAGCCGGGGGAGCACTTTTTCGATCCCCATGATGGCGATATGCACGCGGGGGAGCGCCGTGGTGAGGCGGGCGTTCCCTTCGTTCTCCGTGATGGAGATCATGCCCGTCTCCGCGATGGCAAAGTTCGCCCCGCTGATCCCGATGTCCGCCTCGCAATATTTTTTGCGCATGACGCGGCGGGCCACCATCGTCAAATCCTCCGGGCTGTCGCTCGGTACGTCGCCCACCTCGCGGTCGAAAAGCTCTTTGATCTCCCCGCGCGAAAGGTGCATGGCGGGGAAGACAAAGTGGTACGCACCCTCCTTGCGAAGCTGAACGATGTATTCGCCAAGGTCCGTCTCGGCGACCTGGTAGCCCTCTGCCTCCAGCGCCGCGTTCAGGTGAATCTCCTCGGCGGTCATCGCCTTGGATTTCACGATGCAGCGCGCCTTTTTCTCCCGGCAGATGCCGAGGATCACATCGCGCGCTTCGGCGCTGTTGCTGGCCCAGTGGACCTTGCCGCCCCGGGCTTCGAGCTTTTCGGCGAACTGGGCGAGGTGCCGGTCGAGATGGTTGACGGCCTCCCACTTGATCTCCGCCGCCGCCTGCCTCGCGGCCTGCCAGTCCTGATAAATGCCGACCTGCCGGGCGCGCGCGACGTAATACTTCCCGAGCGCGGTGGCGATGCCGCGGCGGTGCTGCTTGTCGGCGGCCACCCGGGTGGCGTCTTCGCGGAATTGTTCGACGGGGGCGATCATCGGGAGGCGAGCACTTCGGCGAGATGCAGCGTGCGCAGGGAGCGGCCCTGCCGGTCGAGCAGTCCCTGGATTTGCATGAGGCAACTGGAGTCGTTGGAGATAATGTAGTCAGCCCCCGTCTCCAGCGCCGAGGCGCATTTGACCTCGCCCATCGCCGTGGAGATCATCGGGAACTTGGCCGCGAACGTGCCGCCGAAGCCGCAACAGCTCTCGGCCTCTTTCATCTCGATCAGTTCAAGATCGCGCACGTTTTCGAGCAACCGGCGCGGCTGCGATTTGACGCCAAGCTCGCGCAGGCCGTGGCAGCCGTCGTGGAAAGTGACCTTCGCCGGAAAACGCGCGCCGAGGTCGGTGACGCCAAGCTGGTTGACGAGAAAGTCCGAAAACTCAAAACAGCGCCCGGCCAGCTCGCGGGCGTCGGCCTCCTGCGGTCTGCCCGCGAAAAGCTCGGGGTAAAAAACCTTGATCATCGCGCCGCAGGAGCCGGAGGCGCTGACGACGACGTCGCTCTGCTTGAGCAGCCCCAGCGTCCGCTCGGCGACAGGCCGCGCCTCGTCCCAGTAGCCGGAGTTAAAGGCGGGCTGGCCGCAGCAGACGACCTCCTCGTTGTAGTCCACCTCGTGCCCGAGGCGCTCGAAAACCTGCACCATCGCGATGCCCGCCTTCGGGAAGCAGGTGTTGACGAAGCAGGGGATAAAAAGAGTGATCTTCATGGCCGAAAGGCGCGGCAAACCGGAGCGGAGGATGGAGGGAACGGAGAAGAAAAACGGTGTTGTCTCATTTTATGTAAACTCTCTGTAGCCCCGCCGTGTCCCATCGCGGCTCCCGCAGGTTCAAGCTAGGAAAGCGGCCCGCCTCCGTCAAGGAATCGCTGATGGAATCGACGCGGCGCGGAAGGCTCAAACCCGTTCCTCCCTGGTGGCCTGCAAACGGAGCTGGCCGCAGGCGGCTTCGATGTCGTGGCCTTTCTCGCGGCGCAGCGTGGCGGCGGCCCCGGCGCGCGCGAGCACGTCCATGAAGGCGTCCTGGCGGCGGAGCGAGGGGCGCTTCCACGGAAGCCCCTCCACGCGGTTGTACGGGATGCAGTTCACCTTCGCCCCGAGCCGCCGGGCGAGGCGCGCCAGGGCGGCGGCTTGCTCCAGGGAATCGTTGACGCCTTCGATGAGGATAAACTCGAAGGTGATCCGCTGCGTCCGGCGCGAGCCGTAGTATTCGCAGGCGGCGAGCAGCTCGGCGAGTGGGTATTTGCGGTTCACGGGCATGATCCGCTCGCGCACTTCGTCGGTGGCCCCGTGCAGCGAGATGGCGAGGCGGATCTGCAACGGCTCGTCGGCGAGCTTGCGGATCATCGGCGCGAGGCCGCTGGTGGAGACCGTCATGTGGCGCGCGCCCAGCCCGATGCCCCACGGCGCGTTGAGCACGGCGACGGCGCGCAGCAGGTTCTCGTAGTTCGCAAACGGCTCGCCCATCCCCATGAAGACGATGTTATTGATGCGCTCGCCGCCAAGCTCCTCCACGCGCAGGAATTGATCGACGATCTCCCCCGCGTGCAGATTGCGCGAAAACCCGTCCAGCCCGCTGGCGCAGAATTTACAGCCGTACGCGCACCCGACTTGCGAGGAGATGCAAATGGTGCGGCGGTCGGAGCGTTCGCCGTAAAGGGCGGGCGAGGCGGGGATCAGCACGGACTCGATGAGCGAGCCATCCCCAAGCCGGAAAAGGAACTTCTGCGTGGTGTCGGCGGAGCCGGATTTCCGCACCGGCTCCAGCGCGCCGAACGCGAAATTTTCCTCCAGCCGGGCGCGCAGCGGGGCGGGGAGGTTCGTCATCGCGGCGAACGCCTTCGCCCGCCGGACGTAAATCCACTCCAGCGTCTGCCTGGCCCGGTACGCGGGCTGCCCGATCTCGCGGAAATGCGCTTCCAGCTCCTCCAGCGTGACCGAGGTGATCGGCGTCTTCGCAGGCGTGAATTTCATGAATACCCCCGGTGTCGGGGAGCGTATTGAAGCTGGAGATTCTAGAGGTTCTTGTGCTCCGCGAACTTCGCGGCGACGAATTTCCCGAAGTGCGCGGCAAGCTCCGCGTCGCCCAGACGGTCGATCGCCTCCTGGAGAAACCCTTGCACGATGAGCCGCTGCGCCTCCCGCCGGGAGATGCCGCGCGCGAGCATGTAGAAGAGTTCCTCGCTCTCGATCTGGCCGGAGGTCGCCCCGTGGGAACAGAGCACATCGTCAGCGAGAATCTCCAGCCCCGGGGCGGAGTTCGCCTCGGCGTCGTCGCTCAGGAGCAGGTTGCGGACTTTCTGGTAGGCATCGGTGCGGTGCGCCCCCTGCTCCACCTTGATGAGCCCGGCGAAGATCGTCCGCGCGCGGTCATCGAGCGCGTTTTTGTAAAGGAGATCGCTGGAGGCACCCGGCGCGAAATGGTCTTGTAGCGTCCGCTGGTCGAACTCCTGCTCCCCGTCGGCAACGGTGACGCTAAGCATGTCGCTGCGCCCTCCCTCGCCCATCAGGCGGCTGAAGCTCTCCGTGCGGGAATAGAGGCCGCCGAGATTGAGGTTCAAACTGCGGGCCGTGGCGTTGCAGCCGACGACGGTGTTGTTGATCTGGAAGGCGTGCGCCCGGCGGCTCCAGTTCTGGACGCAGACGTAGGTGAGCTGCGCCCCGTCGGCGACGTAGAGATCGTTCACGCCAACAGCCAGCCCGGCGGCGGCCCGGTCGGCGGCGAAGAAGTAATCGACCAAAGTGACCTTCGCGTTCTCCTCCGCGATGAGAAGCGTGTGCGGGAAAGTGGAGTTCCCCTCGCCCGAGAGCCAGTGAAAGACCTCGATGGGGAGGGCGATCTCCACGCCGCGCGGGACATACAGAAACGTCCCCGTCTTCACCGACGCCTGGTGCAGCGCGGCGAACTTGCGCGCGCCGAGCGCCGCGCCGTGCGCCATGAAATGCTTGCGGAAGAGCTCCGGGTGCTCCTCGGCAGCCTGCTCCAGCGGCTTCCAGATCACGCCGTCGCGGGCGAGGCTCTCACACACCGCCTCGCGGGAGACGAGTTCGTCATTGGCGAAGATCATCTTCCCCGCCACCCGCTCCAGCCCGACCGAACGGGCGGCCACGGCGGCGCGGACGCTCTCCGGCGCGGCGCTGCTCGCGCTGAAGGGGGCGAGATCGACCCGCTTGAGGTTCGTGAAGCGCCATGCCTCATCCTTGCGCCCGGGCATCGGGAGCGAGCGGAACTCCTCCCATCCACGCTCCTTGGACTCCTGCAAAACGCCGGAGGAGGAAGGCGCAGGGGCCTCTGTGAGAAGAGACGGGGGCGGGTTAGCGGCTTGGAGGGTGTTTTCGAGGGGCGCGATGCCAGCGGTGCTCATGGGTTATGTAAAAAAAGGATGGTGAAGCAGACATGCCGCCGCCGGTTAACCGACGGAGCCTTCCATTTCGAGGTCGATCAGCCGCTTGAGTTCGACGGAGTATTCCATCGGGAACTCGCGAACGAGGTCGTTGACGAAGCCGTTGACGGAAAGGCTCATCGCCTGCCCTTCGCTCAGCCCGCGCTGCTGCATGTAGAAGATCTGGTCGGCGCTGATCTGGCTCACGCTCGCCTCGTGCTGCACGGCGTTGCCCGTTCCGCGCACGGTGATGGCGGGGTAGGTATCGGTGCGGCTGTCGGCGTTGATGAGCAGCGCATCACACTCGGTGTTATTCTTGCAGTTCTTCAGGTGCTTGGGCACATGGACCAGGCCGCGATACGTGGCGCGGCCCGTGCCGACAGAGATCGACTTGGAAATGATGTTGGAAGTCGTCTCGTCCGCCGCGTGGACCATCTTCGCGCCGGTGTCCTGGTGCTGCCCGTCGCTGGCCAGGGCGATGGAGATGACCTCGCCGCGCGCCTTGCGCCCCTTGAGGACGACGCCCGGGTATTTCATCGTCAGGCGCGAGCCGATGTTGCAGTCGATCCACTTCACCTCGGCCTCCTCATGCGCGATGGCGCGCTTGGTGACGAGGTTGAAGACGTTGCTGCTCCAGTTCTGCACGGTGACGTACTGGATCTTCGCGCCCTTGAGCGCAACGAGTTCCACGACGGCGGAGTGGAGCGTCGCCGTCTCGAACTTCGGCGCGGTGCACCCCTCCATATACATCACCTCGGAGCCTTCGTCGGCGATGATGAGCGTGCGCTCAAACTGGCCGAAGTTCTCCGCGTTGATGCGGAAGTACGCTTGCAGCGGGTGCCTCACCTTCACGCCCGGGGGGACGTAGATGAACGAGCCGCCGCTGAAGACCGCCGAGTTGAGCGCGCTGAATTTGTTGTCGCCCGTCGGGATGATCTTGCCGAACCACTTGCGGAAGATCTCCGGGTGGCGGATCAACCCGTCGGTAGAACCGACGAAGATCACCCCCTGGTCGCCGACCGCCTTCTTGATGTTGGAGTAGACGGCTTCCGAGTCGAACTGCGCCTCGACGCCCGCGAGGAACTTGCGCTCCTGTTCCGGGATGCCGAGCCGCTCGAAGGTCTCCTTCATCTCCTCGGGCACGTCGTCCCAGGAGCGGTTCGGCTTCTGGGCGTGCGCGAGGTAGTAGCGGATTTTATCGAAGTGAATGGCGTTGAGATCCTCGGTCGCCCAATTTGTGGGGAGCGGCTTGCTTTCGAAGATTTCGAGCGCCTTGAGGCGGAATTCGCGGATCCACTGCGGCTCTCCCTTTACGTCGGAGATGTAGTTGATCGTGTCGCGCGTCAACCCGTAACCGGCGTCAAACTCATGCCGCTCGGGGTAGTGGAAATCCCCGATGCTCCGGTCGATGTTAATTGCTGCTGTCTCTGCCATGGTTAGGATGCCCCTCCCGGAGCGGTTGGATGAAAACGTGCTCTAAAAAAGCGAAAGGAAAACTAAACGGCCGCCGCCGCCGGCTCGCGCACCCAGTCGTACCCCTTGGCTTCGAGTTCGAGCGCGAGTTCCTTCCCGCCGCTCAAGACGATGCGGCCGTCCACCATGACGTGCACATGGTCGGGGACGATATAGTCGAGCAGCCGCTGGTAGTGCGTGATGAGCAGGACGCCGAGGTCCGGGCCGCGCAGGGTGTTGACGCCGTGGGAGACGATCTTCAGCGCATCAATGTCGAGCCCGGAGTCCGTCTCGTCCAGGATCGCGTAGCGCGGCTCCAGCATCGCCATTTGCAAAATTTCGCACCGCTTCTTCTCGCCACCGGAGAACCCGTCGTTGACGGAGCGGGAGGTGAACGTCCGGGGCATTTCGAGCAGCTCCATCTTCTCGTAGAGCCGCTGGTAGTAATCGGTCGCCTCCAGTTCCTCCCCCTCGGGGAGACGGGCCTGGAGGGCGGCGCGGATGAAGTTGGCGATCGTCACGCCGGGGATCTCCATCGGGTACTGAAACGCGAGGAAGACCCCTTTCCGGGCGCGGACATCGGGTTCCTCGCCGAGAATGTTTTCGCCATCCACAAGCACCTCGCCGCCGGTGACGACATAATCCGGGTGGCCCGCGATGACCTTGGCCAGCGTGCTCTTGCCGGAGCCGTTGGGCCCCATGATCGCGTGGACCTTGCCGGGTTGGACTTCGAGCGAGAGGCCCTTGATGATCTCGCGGTCGCCGATGTTGACGTGCAAATCTTGAATGACGAGTGACTTCATAATGGTGGACGAGGTGGACAAAAGGGGTTCAGGCTGTTTTCAGGATTTTTTGGAAACGTGCGGTTTGGGGACGCGCGGGGCACAGGCGGCGCAGAGGCCACGGAGGGTGACTTCCGCGTGGGCAACCTGCGTCTCGGGCGGCACCTCCCAGATCTCTTTCATGGAAAGCTCCAGCGAGGGCAGCGAGGCCAGCGGAGTCTTCAGGGGGACATCCACCACCGCGCCGCACTCGTTGCAGAAAAAATGGGCATGCGGGGCCGGGTTCTGGCAATACCGGACGGGGGCGCGATCAACATTGACATGCCGGATCAAGCCCGATTCGCTCAACGTCTCCAGGCAGTTGTAGACCGTAGCCAGCGAGATCGAAGGCGCCTTGGCCTTCACCTGCATGAACACATCCTGCGCGGTCGGGTGATCGTCGCGACGCTCCATCAGCGCCTCGTAGACCATCCTGCGCTGCTGTGTGCTGCGGATTCCGCTGCGCGCGATCAGTTCGTTAAAGGCACCCGGCGCACTTGGCACCCTTGACGCACTTGGTACCCTTGGCACCCCTGACGCCCCCGGCTTCCCCTCCCCATCCGTCTCGCAGGGAGCGCGGCGGGAGGCGGTGGAATGGCTGGAGTGTTTCGGTGGCATGGTCGGTTTGCGGCGAGCAATATCGGGAAACCGCGCACGCTAATCAAGAATAATTCTAAATAAAAACTGCGTACAGAGTCCGGGGGGATTCCGAGGCATTTCCGAGGCACCCTGAGCATCCCTCCCTTCTTCCTCCGACGCAAGAGGCTGTAAAAAGCTCCCGGACAGCCTTATCCTGTGCGGCATGACCACGCCCCCTTCCCGAACCGGCTTCGCCGAGCGGCTCGCGCGCCTGGGGATTGACGAGGCGGAGATCGAGGAGACATTCGCCCGTTCCTCGGGCCCGGGCGGGCAGCATGTCAACAAGGTCTCCACGGCAG
>CAZYVL010000039.1:0-20341 GCA_964651005.1 uncultured Chthoniobacteraceae bacterium
ACCGCTTCTTCCCGCCGCTGCATCCGTGCTTCAATGTCTTTGCGTTCTGTAATATCCAGTACCGCCCCGATGCCGCGCACGGGGCGGCGCTCCGAGCCTTCTCCGGTGAAAAGGAACAACCCGCGAATTTGAACCCACCGCACCGTGCCGTCTGGCCACAGGATACGGTGCTCGGAAGCGAAGGCACCCGGGCCGGTTGGGGCTCGGGCCTCGGCGATCTGCCGCTCCAGCTCAGGCCGGTCTTCAGGGTGGACCACTGTCCACGCTATCTCCTCCTGCATCTCCGCATCCATCGGGATCCCCAGGATCTCCCGCAGCCGTGGTGACCAATGCACCTCGCCGGTATCGGGATTCGAGTCCCAGGTGCCAAGGTCCGAGATTTCTGCTGCGAGGCGGCATCGCTCTTCTGCTTCGGCCTGCGCCAACTCCGCCTTTTGTTGTTTCGCGAGCGCATCGTGCTTCTCTTGGATCTCCCTCGCATGCGTCTCCGCGCCACGCCGGGCCCGGTGCAACGCCTCCACCATGAGGCACACCAGCACGTTTACGGAAACGAAGATCCCCAAGAGCACCCACTGGAACAACAGGGGCAGATTGAACTTTCCGAAATCGCCTATGAAGAACACGTTGGTAGCCAGGACGCTGAGCGCGACTGCCAGTAGCCCCGGTCCAAGGCCGCCCCACCACGCGGCAGCAATGACCGCGAAATAGAGCGTGGACATGGGGAGAGTCGTGCCGGCGAGGGACTGGACTGCCCAGCGAAAGGCTGTCATCGCCGTTACCGCGACCACGGCCATCACATAGCGCTGCCAAACAGGGGCTCGCGGACTTTCTTTCATGACACCCAAACAGATGCATCTGATTCATCTCACTATCGGCCCATCGGGGCTTTTCCAGTGCATCTTGGCTCGACTTTGGCCAGTTTTAGAGAGAGGCGGCATCGGGTCAAACCCGATTGGATACGATCATACGCGGAAGGAAATCGCACCGCTCGCAGAGGCTTTGTTTAAGCGTCTTGAGCGTCTTTTAAGCTGCTCTGAGGGAATTGAAAATGGTGGCTAGACCCGGAATCGAACCGGGGACACGAGGATTTTCAGTCCTCTGCTCTACCAACTGAGCTATCTAGCCCCTTTAGAAAAGAGGGGCTCAATTTGCACGAGAGGCGTGGGAACTCAAGACGTTTCTGGAAAAATCTTTCCAAAGGACGCGCTGATTAAAGCGAGCTGAGCCGCAAGCTGATCATTTTGTCGGCTTTCCCGCCGGGGCGAGCTTTACGAGCGTCTCGACGGCTTTCTCCAGATGCTCCCGGGTATGCGCCGCCGAAACCTGAAAACGGAGGCGCGCCTTGCCTTCCGGGACGACCGGGTGGCCGAACCCGGTGACGAAAATCCCGTCGCGCAAGAGCGCCTCGCTCAGCCGGATCGCCTCGGCGGTTTCGCCGATGAGCACCGGCACGATGGCGGACTCCCCCTCCAGCGGGGCGAACCCGGCCTCGCGCAGCGCGCGCCGCAGCCACCGGGTGTTCTCCCGCAGTCGCTCCACCCATTCGGGATGCGTCTTCAACTGGCGTAGCGCCTCCAGCGCGCTCCCGGCCACCGTCGGTGGAAGCGCGTTGCTGAAGAGTTGCGTGCGCGCCCGCTGCTCCAGAAACGCGATGAGCGCCCGCGACCCCGCCACGAAGCCGCCCGCCGCGCCACCAAGCGCCTTGCCGAGCGTGCCCGTGATGATGTCGATCTCCCCAAGCAGCCCGAAATGCTCCGCCGTGCCGCGCCCCGTCGCGCCGAGAACGCCGGTGCCGTGCGAGTCGTCGATCACGAGGATTGCGTCGTGGCGGCGGCAGAGTTCCACCAGGCCGGGGAGGGGAGCGAGATCGCCCTCCATGCTGAACACGCCGTCGCTGATCACAATCCGGCGTCGCCATCCCGCGCCCGCTTCCAGCCGGGCGCGGAGGTCATCAAGGTCCGCGTGTTTGTAGACCGCCCGCTTCGCCCTGGTTGCGAGGCGGCAGGCGTCGATGATGCAGGCGTGGTTGAGTTCGTCGGAGAGCAGCAGCGTGTTTTCATCCGCGAGCGCGGGGAGCAGCCCCTCCGTCGCCGTCCAGCAGGAGACGAACGAGAGCGCCGCCTCCGTGCCGACCCACGCGGCGATCTCCTCCTCCAGTTCCTGGTGAATGGCGAACTTGCCACAGATGAACCGGACCGAGGCCGTGCCCGCGCCGTAAGTCTCCAGCGCGCGGATGCCCGCCTGGACGACGGCGGGGTGGTTCGCCAGGCCGAGATAGTTGTTCGAGCAGAGAACGAGCACCGCGCGCCCCGCGTCCATCTGGACGACCGCGCCCTGCGGAGAACGGAGAGTGTGAAACGGCTTGGCCGTCCCGGCTTCGCGCAAGTGGGCGAGCTCGCGCTGGAGATCCTCCTGGAGTTTCTGGTTCATGGTGTTTGCTGCTCTTGCGCTTCCTGGCTCCAGCCGTTCCGGCTCTCCGGAGGTTCGAGATAAAGCACGGTCTTGCCCGCCCCGCCGCGTTGCATCCGCTGGAATCCCTCTTCGAACGCTTCGAGCGGAAGCTCTTGCGTGATGACCGGGGAGAGATCGAGCAGCCCGGCGCGCAGGAACCCGGCGCACTGGAACCAGGTCTCAAACATGCGCCGCCCGTTGACCCCGCGCAGCGTCAGCCCCTTGAAAATGAGGTCGCGGGCGAGATCGAGCGGCACCGGCTCTGTCGGGATGCCGAGCAGCGCGGCCTCCCCGCCGTTGCGCGTCAACTCCAGCCCGGAGCGGATCGCCTCCGGGTTGCCCGACATCTCCAGCAAGGTATCGACGCCCGTGCCCCCGGTCAGATCGCGGACGATCTTCCGCACGTCGTCATGCCGGGGATCGAGCGTCCGGTGCGCGCCCATCTTCCGCGCGAGAGCGAGCCGCTCCGGGTTGGGATCGACCGCGATGATCTGCAACGCGCCGATCGCGCGGCAGATCCCGGCGGCCATCGCCCCGATCATTCCCGCGCCGACGAGGAGCACCGTCCTCCCCGGGACCGGTACGCTCATCACCGTATGCATCGCGTTCCCGAACGGGTCGTGGATCGCCCCGATGCGGCCGGGGATGTCGGGAGCGAGCAACCAGAGATTGGAGGCGGGGAGCAGCAGGTAGTCGGCGAAGCAGCCGTTGACATCGATGCCGAGGATGTCCACCCGCTCGCAGAGATGCGGGCTGCCGGTGCGGCAGAGATAACAGCGACCACAGCCAAGATGCCCCTCGCCGGAAACCCGGTCGCCCACGGCAACCGTGGCGACACCCGCGCCGAGCGCATCCACGATGCCCATAAATTCGTGCCCGACGATGATGCCTGGCCGGACACGACTCGCCGCCCATTTGTCCCAGAGCCAGATGTGGAGATCCGTGCCGCAGAGACCGACCGCCTTCACCCGGACGCGCACTTCCCCCGGGCCGGGAGCGGGGACGGGCCGCCGCGTGAGGGTCAGCCCCGGAGCCGCGCGCTCCTTGATGATCGCCCGCATTTGCCGATGGCTCATTCCTTGCGCCTTCCTCCTCCCCCGCGCCGCGCCGGGAGCTACCGCCCGCTATGCCCACTATGCACCGGATGCGCTCCCTTTTCTTTGAGAAGCTGCTGGAGAACCACGGCGTCGTTGTGTTCCTCGTCCTTCGCGCCGTAAACGAGCGTCAGCGTCCCTTTCTTCGCCAGCGCCCGAAGCTGCTCCACCAGATCGGGCTGATCGGCGAGTTCCTTCCGGTAGCGCCGCCTGAATTCCTCCCAGCGTTCCGGATCGTGCCCGAACCAGCGGCGAAGCTCCGTGCTCGGCGCGATCTCCCGCAGCCAGAGATCGAGGTGCGCCGCCTCCTTGGAAATCCCGCGTGGCCAGAGGCGGTCCACCAGCACGCGCGCGCCGTCGGAGGCTTCGGGTGGTTCGTAGGCTCGTTTTAATTGGATGTTCATACCGTGATCCCCTCCTGCAAAAAGGATAATCGGCTTCGATCCCGGGAGCAAGGGGCAATGGACAAGAGGCAAGGAGCAGTGGGCAATGGGTTCCCCGGGATCAGGAAATTTTTTCCGTGGCCCTCCGGCGCTCCGGCGCGCCGTGGGAGGGGCGGTGGAGATGCAGGTAGAGGGCATAAGTGAGGCCGACAACACCCGTCAGGAACGCGGGAAAATAGAGCATGGAGTAGCCAAACGCGGTGAACCCGGCAGCCCCCGCGATCGCCCCCGCAAAAAACGAGACGACCAGGATGAGATTCAGCGAAATGCGCCGGAGATCGACGGACATCCCCCGGAGAAACTGCCCGGCGGCAATGCCGAGATCGGTGAACGTGCCGGTGACGTGTGTGGTGCGCAGCACGGCTCCGCTGTACGTGCCGACCATTCCGTTCTGGAGGCCGCAGGCGGACGAGGCGAGGTATTCCCCCACGGCGGACCCCTCTGTCAGCAGAGGCACCGCCACGACAAGCAGCGCCGACTCCAGCGCGAGGGTATACCCGTAGCGGCGGCCCAGTTTGAGCGCACCGTCCTGGATGAGAAAGCCGCCGAGCACGGCTCCTCCCAAAAACGAGAAAAGAATACCCGCCAGATGCCGCAGCTCCGCCCCGCTTCCATGCGAGATGGCAACGCCGAGTTGGGTGGTCACGCCGGTCAGATGCGTCACCCCCTGATGGCGAAACCCGAGAAAGCCGATTGCGTTAATCATCCCGGCGATCGCGGCAAGAGCCGAGCCGCCAAGCCAGACCCATCGGGAAAGCTTCGAAATCATGGAGGCAGAACGCAAAGAACGCGCTCTCCCGGCGCGGCGAAATGCAATGACTCCGCATCGGGCTCCGGAAAAGCTTGCAGTCAGTAAAGCGGCGTGGCCCGGCGAGTCAATCCTTTCCCGTAGTGGCGCGGCTTGCCTATCAGTTTTGATCGTACCAGATGGAAGAATTTGATAACGAACCACCGAAAGCTGCAAAAATGCGATGCAGCAGGCAAGGGTTCGTGATCGGCGTCTCCTCCTCGCAGCTCCAGCTTGAAAGCCTGGAACGGCGGCGTACGGATCGCGTTTTAGGAAGAAAAGAGCGGCGACCGGAGGTGAGGGGGGTGAGACAAACTGGCGCGCTTTCGGGAATCCCTTCAAGCCCGGAAGGGGACAAAATTCAATTGCATTAAAATCCGATAAGCAATAAGGGTTTTGGGCGCTTGGCCCAACGCCATCCCTGCGCTTTCTTCATCATGAATTCTTCCGCGCGAGTCTACGACGATATTTTTGGACTGCTTCCGAGCGAGGACAACCCGACACCGCTGGTCCGCCTCAATAAGCTCAACCCTTCTCCCGAGTTTCAGCTTTTTGCGAAGCTGGAATGGTTCAACCCGTTCGGTTCGGTCAAGGATCGCGCCGCGTGGGCGATGCTCAAAGATCTGGAGGAGCGGGGCCTGGTCGGCAACGGGCGCGGCCTCGTCGAGCCGACTTCCGGCAACACCGGCCTGAGCCTCGCGGCGATGGCGCACGTGCGCGGCTATGCGACGCGGGCGGTCGTCCCCAACGGCATCCCGCTGGAGAAAAAAGTGCTCCTCAAGATCGCGGGCGCCGATCTGGAGGTCGTCAACGACGCCCTCTGCCCCGCGCCGGGGCTGGGCGACGGCTCGATCAACCTGGCGAAGACGTACGCGAAGGCGCAATCGGCAAAATACACGATGCCCAACCAGTACGAGAACGAGCAGAACATCCTCGCTCACGAACGGACCACCGGCCCCGAGATCTGGCGGCAGACCGAGGGGAAAATCACCCACTTCTTCGCCTCGCTCGGCACCTGCGGGACCGTGACCGGCACGGGCCGTTTCCTCAAGCAGAAGAACCCCGCGATCAAGATCGTCGCCGTGCAGCCGACGGAGGGGCACGACGTCCCGGGCCTGCGCAATGTCCGCCAGCTTGATGTCGCGAAGTTCTTTGACGCCGGGCTCATCGACGACCTGCTGGAAATCGACTTCAAGCTCGCCTACACCCGCGCGCTCGAACTTTGCCAGACCGAGGGCATCCTCGCCGGCCCGAGCAGCGGCCTCATTCTGGAAGGTGCGCGCCGCATCATCGAGCGCGATGGCGGCGGCCTCGGCGTGATGATTTTCCCCGATCACATCTTCAAGTACGTCTCCAGCATGATGAAACATCTCCCCGCGCTCGCCGCCGGGAATGAACCGTAACCCTCCCTCGCAACCGCCTATCCATTTATGAGCCAATACATCCATCCCAATGTGCTCGTCTCGACCGATTGGGTAAAAGAAAACCTCGGCAAGCCGGGTATCAAACTCGTCGAAATCGACGTCGACACCAAAGCCTACGAAGCCGGGCATATCCCCGGCGCCGTCGGCTTCAACTGGCAGACGCAGACGCAGGACACCGTTCGCCGCGACATCCTCAACAAGGAGCAGTTCGAATCGCTCGTCGGCAGCGCGGGCATCTCGCCCTCCGACACCGTGGTGATCTACGGCGACAACAACAACTGGTTCGCCGCATACGGCTTCTGGCTCTTCAAGATTTACGGCCATGAAGACGTGCGCCTGCTCAATGGCGGCCGCGTGAAATGGCTCAACGAAGAGGACAAGCCGCTCACGACCGACCCGACGCCGGTGACGCCCGTGGAATACAAGGCGAAGGAAGCCGACCTGAGCCTGCGCGCGCTCGTCCCGGAGGTCTTTTGCGCCACCAAGGATGACAAGTTCAACCTCGTGGACGTCCGCAGCCCCGACGAATTCAGCGGCAAGGTCATCGCCCCTCCCGGCATGAACGAAACCGCGCAGCGCGGCGGCCACATCCCCGGCGCGGCGAATGTCCCGTGGAGCCAGGCGGTGGCGGCGGATGCGACCTTCAAGTCGTACGACGAACTGCGTGCGCTCTACTTCGACCAGAAAGGCGTCGATCCCGCCAAGGATACCATCGCGTACTGCCGGATCGGCGAACGCTCCAGCCACACCTGGTTCGTCCTCAAGTATCTTCTCGGCGTCAAAAACGTGAAGAACTACGACGGAAGCTGGACCGAATACGGCAACCTCATCGGCGCGCCGATCGAGAAAGCCTAGTTTCGAAATCAACCTTCAACCGGGGAGCGGGGATCCTTCTCCGCTCCCCGTTTCCATTACCGCCTCCACCTCCGCCGCGCGGCGGGTGTAAGTGTGGTGCGCGAGAACCCGCCGGAGCGCGGCGTTGCCGATCTGGCGGGCGCGCGCGGGCGTAAGGGAGCGGAGCAGCCGCGCCACTTCCCCGCCATCCCGGACGAGCAGGATTTCCTCCCCAGGTTCGAAAACGCTTTCGATCCCCTCCCACGCATCGCTGAGGAGGCACGCCGCCGCCCCGGCGGCTTCGAAAAGGCGCGCCCCCGGGCAATGGCCGTAACAGGCCGCCCCGGCGTCGGCGAGGCCCAGCACGGCGCGCGCCGAGCTGTTGAAGACGTTGTGATGCCCCGCGCCGAGATGACCGGCGACGCGGACGTTCGGCGGCACGGCTCCCTCTTCTTTCCATCCGCTTCCCGCGAGAAGGAAACGCCCCTCGGGGAGCGACTCCGCCGCGCGGAAAAAATGGTCCCGCAGCCGTTGCGCCCGCGCCGGTTTGCGGTTGCCCATGAACGCCAGGTCGCAGGCGAAACGCTCGTCCGCCGGGGAGGGATAGTGGCTGGAGGGATCGAGCGCCGGGAGGATCGGGACGCACCGCCGCGCGCCGAGGGCGGCATACGCGCCGAGCAGCCGCCTCCCGCCGCCGCTCGTGAATACAAAATCATACCGGGGCAGAAACCGGTGCGCGCGGTGGCGTGGGTGGAGCGGGTCGGACGGCTCCAGGGGGCTCGCGTCGATCCGTTCCAGCGTCCCGGGCGCGTCGGTATCCCAGAAGGCGAGGAGCGTGCCGGGCCGCCGCAGATCGGGCAGCGCCTCCTCCAGCAGCGCGTCGAGCGCCCCGCCGCCGCTGGTTTTCACGACCAGATCCGCGCTGCGGGCGGCGCGCCCGGCCTCGCGCAGCGCCCCTTCTTCGGTCGCGGGATAAACGACCGAAGCGGCCCACGCGGGCGGCGGCAGATCGCGGAAGCGCGCGCGGTCTGCGTCAATCGGTTCGTCCGGTTCGTAAAACGTCACGCTATGCCCCCGCGCGTGCAGCGCGCGCAGCAGGCCGCGAAAGTAGGTGGCGGCACCGTTGCGCCGGGTGGAAAGGAGGCTGGCACCGAAAAACGCGATGTTCATGAAAAGCGGAAGGCGTTCACGCTCCCGCCTGCGGAAGCTCCAGCGAGAGCGAAAGCGGCGTGCGCACCAGCAGGTCGCGGTAGCATTCCAGATAACTCTCCGCCATCTGCTCGGGCGTCCATTCGAGCGCGCGCCGCCTGGCCTGTGCCCCGAGCTGGCGGCGGAACGCGGTATCGCGCGTGAGCCGGAGCAGCCCGGCGGCAAGTGCCTGGCTGTCGCCCGGGGGGAAAAAGAGCGCGGTGTCGCACCACGTCTCGCGCAGGCTCGGGATGTCACTGAGCACCAGCGCGCACCCCGCCAGCGCGGCCTCCAGCGCCGCCATGCCCGATGGCTCGTAGCGGGAGGGGAGGACGAAGACCGAAGCCAGCCCCATCCAGTTCGCCAGGTCCGGCGGCGCCAGCGGCCCAAGGCAGTCGATCTGCCGGAACTCCGTCGCGTTTCCGTGAAAATCTTCCGTCGAGCCAGCCAGGAAAACGGGCCATGCGAGATCCGCCGCCGCCGCGTCGAGAACGGAGATCCCCTTCGCCTCCTCCCAGGCCCGGCCCGCCGCGAGGATGAAATCGCGCTTTGCCCGCGCGGAAAAGAGCGCGTGGGTGCGGGCGTGCGGGATCACGCGCGGCGTGGCGGCGAGTGGCGGTTTCTGTTCGCGCCCGGACTCGAAGGCGCGCAGGTCCGCGAGGGCTGCCCGCGTGGAGGCGACCACGAGGTCCGCGCTGCGCAGCCCGGCGGCGACTTCCGTGCGGTAGCGGTCCCACTGGGCGGGCGCATCGCCGCACCGCACCGCGCGCCACCAGGAGAGCCGGTCGCCGTGCGCAGCCAGGAGCACCGGCGCGTTCCACGGCAGCGAGGCGTGGCAGTAGTGGTTAAGGTGGATCACGTTCGGCTCGAACGCCTCCTCGATCTCAAGCAGCCACTCCCCCGCGCGCGCCACGTCGGCCCACGGCTCCGGCATCCACTCCAGGGCAAACGGATGCTCGTGCAGCTCCACGTTGCCGACCGCCGCCGCCTCCGTGCGCTGCCGGGGGGTGGGGGAGGGGCCGAGGCAGGCGAGGCCGACCTCAATCCCGCGCGGCCGCAAGGCGCGCGCCAGCTCCAGGGCGTAATGCCAAACGCCCGTCACGGCATCGGCGGTCATCAGCACGCGCGAGGGTTGCGGGGCGAGCGGGGAGAAGGAGGATTGGGCGGGGGTGGCCATAACCGGGGGAGGGGGGTGGAGGTTGCTCACTCGATTTCGATCAACGCTTTCATAAAGCCTTCCGGGCGCTCCCGGGCGAGCCGCAGCGCCTCGCCGAGCCGCCCCAGCGGAAAACGGTGCGTGTAGAGCGGGCCGGGCGTCATCAACCCCGCATCCACGGCGGCCACCGCCTCCCGCATCGCTTCCAGCCGGAGCGCCGCCGACGGTTCATGCGCGTTCACGATGTCAAGGCCGCGCCGGCTCCAGAGCGGCAGATTGACGGGGCGCGGAGCGGGGTGCGACCCTGCCACGAGGAGCTTCCCGCGTTCGCGGGTCAGTTCCGAGGCGAGGTCGAGCGCGGGGAGTTTCCCGGTGGCCTCGATCACCCTGTCGCAGAGCGCGCCACGCGTCAGCGCGCGGACGGCGCGCGGGGTTTCAAGCGGGTCGAACCGGAGCGCGTGTGCCGCGCCGAAACGGCGGGCGATCTCCAGGGAGCACGGCCTGCGGCCAATGGCGATCACCGTCGCTTCGGAGAGCGCCGCGAGCTGCGTGATGAGCGCGCCGAGAAAGCCGATGCCGATCACCGCCACCGTCTGCCCTTTCTCAAGGCCGCTCCGGCGGAAAAGATGGACCACCCCGGCGAGAGGAAGCGCCGGGAAGGGAAGCCCCTCCAGGCTTTCGGGGAGCGGAACGAGCGCCCGCGCCGGGGCCACGTCGTACTGCGCGTAGCCGTGGCCGGAGAGGATCGCCACCCGCTGGCCGGGGGTTAATCCCTCCACGCCCGCGCCGAGTGCGTCGATGCGCCCCCACGCCTCGCGGCCGGGCGCTCCCGGCGCGTCGGCTCCTTCGGACCGGTTCTCCTCCCAATCGGCAAAATCCGAGGCGGAAACCCCGCACCCCTCCAGCCGCACGCGCACTTCTCCCGGGCCCGGGCGGGGAACCGGGAACTCGCGCAGATCGAAGCATCCCGGCCCAGTCCGGAGGACGGCGCTCATCCGGGCGCGCCGCGGAAAGGCCGGGGGCGTCTTTTCAAGCGGAGGCGATGCGGGTAGGGATCGGCTCATACGCTGCCTCCTCCAATCGCGCCTGCCGTGCCTGCCCGGCGTCTTTTTTTTCACGCCGTCAACCCGCGCGCGGCCAGCTCCGCAAAGGCTTCCCGCGAACGGTCCACCGGCAGGCCGCGCCCCTCCAGCCACGCGGCCAGCTCCAGCAACCCCTCTTCGAAGCGCACCTTCGGCTCATACCCGAGCCTCGCCCGCGCCAGCGAAATATCGGCGAAACAGTGGCGGACATCGCCCACCCGGTACTCCTCCGTAATCGCCGGGGGGAGATCGGAAACCGCCAGCACGTCTCCCAGGCTTTCCACCGCCTCGCGGATCGTATGGCTGCGGCCGCTGCCGATGTTGAGCGCCTCCCCCTTGCAGCGCGGGTTCTCCAGGGTGAGGCACAAGGCATGCACGGCATCGTGCACGCTCACGAAATCCCGGCGCTGTTCGCCGTCTTCGAGGATCTGGGGCCGCTTGCCGTTGAGATAACGGGCGGCAAAGATCGCCAGCACGCCCGTGTACGGGTTGGAAAGCGCCTGGCGCGGGCCGTAGACGTTGAAGAGCCGCAGCGCCACCGTGGGGATGTCGTACGCGTCGCCCACGGCCAGGCAGAGCCGCTCCTGGTGGTGCTTGGAGATCGCGTAGACATTGGGCGGCGCCGGGGTTTTGCCTTCGGGCGTCGGCACCGGCGCCAGCGCGTCACCGAGCGCGTCGCGCACCTCCCAGTCGCGGCGGCGAAGCTGCGCGATGGCGCGCGGCTGCCCCTCCGTCAGCAACCCCCGGGGGGTGCGGTACAGCCCCTCGCCGTAGACGTTCATACTGGATGCCACCACGAGTTTCTCCACGGGCCGCCGCGCCAGCTCCTCCAGGAGCACCGCCGTGCCGGTCGTGTTGACGCTGGTGAAATGCGCAATCTCGTACATGCTCTGCCCGACGCCCGCCGTCGCGGCGAGGTGCGCCACCGCCCGCACCCCCGCCAGCGCGCGCCGCACGGCGTCGGGGTCGCGGATGTCGCCGTGGACGAGCTCCACCTCGCCGTCCAGATATTCGGGCCTGGAGCCGTGGCCGTGGCCGCGGCCATGCACCTGGGAGAAGAGATTATCGAGCACGCGCACCGGGTGCCCTTTTGCGAGGAGGGCATCGGCGAGATGCGAACCGATGAACCCGGCCCCGCCGGTAATCAAGATTTTCGCCGTCATGCCGGGAGACCTTCGCGGGAAGGCGGCGGAGGCGCGGGCCTGAAATACAACCCGGGGAAAACCCATCGGGAGGTCTGCCGTGGCCCTTTTTTCCCACCCCCCGGCCACCCCCGGCAAAAAAGGGCGCGTCCGACGGCGGCGGCGCGATTCAGCAGGAAGAGCCAGGGGAGGGGAGCCGTGATGAAATTTTCGTTGAATCCATCGGTCTGGGAGGCCGAAGAACCGCCTTCGGGTGCGGAACCGTTTACGCGCACGGCATGGGCCGATGTCTGCGTGGTCGGCGCGGGGATCGCCGGGTTGAGCACCGCGTATCTCCTCGCGCGGGAGGGGCGCTCCGTCGTGGTGCTCGATGCGGGAGTTCCCGGCGGCGGCGAAACGGCGCACACCACCGCGCATCTCTCCAACGCCATCGACGTGCGCTACAGCGAGCTCGCCCGCCTGCACGGGGAGGAAGCGGCCCGCCTGGCTGCCCAGAGCCATACCGCCGCCATCGACCGGATCGAAGAGATCGTCCGCGCGGAAAAAATCGCCTGCGGGTTCGAACGGCTGGAGGGATTTCTCATTGCCCCGCGAGAAACAGGGAACGGCGCAGACGGCGAAAAACTGCTGGAGCGCGAGCGGCTTGCCGCGCACCGGGCGGGCCTGAGCGGGGTGGAGAAGCGCGAAGAAGCGCCGATCCCCGACTACGATGCCGGGGCGTGCCTCGTCTTCCCCGGGCAGGCACAGTTCCACCCGCTCCGATACCTTGCGGGCCTCCGGGCGGCCTTGCTGCGCGAGGGCGGAAAGATCCACGGGCTTACCCAGGTCAAGAGCGTCACCGGCGGCGCAAAGGGAAGCGTGCGAACCGCCGACGGCAAAACCATCCGCGCCGGGGCGTTCGTCGTGGCCACCAACACGCCGATCAACGACGTGGTGGCGATCCACTCCCGGCAGACCCCGTACCGGACGTACGTCATCGCGGCGGAGGTGCCGAAAGGCTCCGTGCGCCGCGCGCTTTTCTGGGACACGCTGGAGCCTTATCACTACGTCCGCATCGTCGAGCGGGAAGCCGACGACCTGCTGCTCGTCGGCGGCGAGGATCACAAGACCGGGCAGGCCGACGACGCCCCGCTCCGGTTCGCGCGGCTGGAGAGGTGGGGGCGCGAGCGGTTTCCAATGATGATGGAAGTGCTCTACCGCTGGTCCGGCCAGAGCGTCTACACCGTGGATGGTCTCGCCTTCATCGGGCGCAACCCGATGGACGAAGAGAACGTCTACATCGCCACGGGCGACTGCGGGATGGGGATGACGCACGGGACCATCGCCGGGATGCTGCTCACCGATTTGATCGTCGGCCGCCCGAACCCGTGGAGCCGCCTCTACGACCCCGCGCGGACGAGCCGGGGATCGCTGCGCGAACTCGCGCGCAACAACCTCACCGTGGCCGCCCGGTACAGCGATTACGTCACGCCCGGCGATGTCTCCGGGGAAGCCGAGATCCCGACAGGCGGCGGCGCGGTGCTGCGGCACGGGCTGCGCAAGCTCGCCGTCTTCCGCGACGGCGCGGGCGTCTGCCACCGGTTTTCCGCAGTTTGCCCGCACCTGAAGTGCCTGGTGCACTGGAACTCGCTGGAAAAAACCTGGGACTGCCCCTGCCACGGCTCCCGCTTCTCCGCCGCCACGGGGAAAGTCCTCAACGGCCCCGCCACTTCCGGCCTGGAACCGGCGGATCGCCCGGCGGGATCGCGCTCCCGACTCCCTGCCTGATCGCCACGCCCGTTCCGGGAGAGAGCAGCCGGAGAGTTATGTAAAAATTAGCGATCTTGTTGACTTCCATTTTGGGTCCGGGTACGGCTTTTTTTCCGTGAAATTCCTTCCCTCCACCCTCGTCGCCGGTCTCTCGAAAAGCCGGATTCATTGGCTCCGCGCCAGCGTTCCCTCCCGGCTCGCCTCGGCTGGATTCCTCGCCTTGCTGCTGGCGTTTTCCCCCGCGTTCCCCGCCAATGCCCAGGTTCCCGCCACCGCCCCGACTCCCTCGGAATTTGTGCCGAAGGGGTATAAACTGAGCTGGCACGATGAATTCGACGGAAACGCCCTGGATGCGACGAAATGGCAGTACCGGCTCGACGCCAGAAAAAGGCAGAGCGTCCAAAAAGCGGAAAATGTTTCGGTTTCCGGGGGGAATCTCATTCTAAATCTCACGCGCAATACCGGAAAGGACTCCAAGACCATCCCTTATGCCGGAGCGGGGATCATCACCAAGCAGAGATTCCTCTACGGTTATTACGAGGCCCGGTACAAGGTTCCCAAGGCGCAAGGCTGGCACACTTCCTTCTGGCTGATGGGCTATAACCCCGAAGGAAAAGGGAAGGAGATGCGAACCTCGGCGCAGGAGATCGACATCTGCGAACAGGATTCCTTTAACCCGTACAGCTACAGCTGCAATTTTCACAAATGGACGGAGCCCAAAAAGCATTTTGGGGTATGCAGACCCAAAAAGAAGCTGCCCGATCTCTCCGAAGATTTTTACATCTGGGGCTGCGAAGTGACGCCGACCAAGGTGGATTGCTACTTCAACGGCGAACGGGTGAAAAGCTACCCCACCGCCGCCGCAGGCTCCCTGGACCCTTATAACATCTGGTTGACCTCCGTTGTCACCAGACAAACGAGCAAGGAGCATGGCTCCATGAAAGCGTCGAAACTCCCCGACACCGCCGAGTTCGATTACGTGCGGTTTTACGAAAAAGGCCAATAAGGCCAATAAGGCCAATCAACTCGCGCGGGAATCAAGCGGACCGATCTGCGGCATCTACCCTTCCATCTCGCCGAGCACGGCGCGCAATACCTCGTGCGGGTGTGAGCCGATCCCGTAGCCGCTCCGCTCTCCGAGCAGGCGCGGCATCGGCCCGCACGCGGCGCCAAACTCGGCGAGGATGGCCGCGCCCCCTGGCATGGCTGCCGAAGCGTTCCCGGCTTGCGGGGGCGAAACCAGCACCCTGCCGACGCCAAGCTGCTCGATCCCGGCGCAGACGCAAACGATCCCGGCAATCCCCTCCAGCGTCCCGAACGGGTTGCCCCCGTGGGAAGCGCGCCCTTCCGCCAACCGGGCGAAAAGCGAGAGCGCGTGCTTTTTGACGAAGGGGGAGAGATCGCCCGACTCGATGAGCGCGCGGACTTCGGCATGGCTGCGACCGTGGGCATGGTCATGGTCATGGTTATGCCCGCCGCCATCTTCATGCTCATGGTCATGCCCGCAGCAGTGGGAATGCCCGTGCGGGAGTTCGTGAGCCGGGGTCGGCAAGTTTTCATGGTCATGCTCGTGGTCATGGCCGTGATCGTGCGAACCGTGGCAGCAGCCGTGTTCCTCCCCGCCGTGGTGATGCGTCGCGCCTTCGTGGATGCCGAAGGCGATTCCCTCGATCTCTCCGCATCGCTCGCGTTCGAAGTGCAGGTGGAAATCGCCGAGCTCCAGCTTCGAGAGTTCCCACTCGAAGGCGGACGGTTTGACCCCGAGATCGCAAAGAGCGCCGATGGCCATTTCGGCGTTGAAGCCGGAGAGAGAGTCGAGAAAAAGAACGCGCATAAGGTTTTTGGATTCCCGCGAAGGTAGGCGCTCGCGGAGGCGCTGGAAAGGCCGGAAATTTCCTCGCCTTCCCGCGCAGGGGAAGGGGGAAAAAATTTGGGAGCATTCCAAAAAAGGTGGCGCCCAAAGGCGAGGCCGATATACTCTGGAGTTTTTATCCGACTCCGCATGACTTCCGAAAAATCCCTCCAGAATGACGAGCCGCTCCAGTGGAAAAAGGTGTTGCTCTTCTGTTTGCCCGCGCTGGCGGTCGCGCTCGTTCTGCGCGTCATCCTGATGGCGAACATGCCGTATGCGTTTGTCATCTCCGATACGCGCGAGTTTGCCGGGACTTCGCTCTCGATGGCCAGCCACGGCCTGAATCCCTTCGGCTCCACCTCCCGGACCCTGCTGGCCAAGGTCCTTTACGCCTTTCCGGTTTTTGTCCATCAACCGATCCTCCCGTGGGCGGCGTTCATCCAGCACGTCTTCGGCCTGGGCGCGGTGGTCGCCGCCGGGTTCCTTTGCCGTCTCTGGTTGACGCGGTGGCGCTGGTGGATCATCCCCTTCACGCTCATCGTGGCCGTTCACCCCACGCTGCTCTGGTACGAGCACATGGCGCTGCCCGATTCTTCGTTCGTCTTCTTCGTCCTGGCGAGCAGCGCCCTGGGCGGCCTCTACTACCGGCGGCCCTCGGCGAAAGGGTTGCGCTGGTTTGCCGCCGCCCTGATCCTGGCCGCCGCCTCGCGTCAGGAAGGCTTTCTCTTCCTCATCTTCGGCCTCCTGCTCGTGGCCAGCCGCCACCGCAGGGAGTTTGCCACGGAGTGGCGCCGGGTCGCCGTGATGGCGGGGATCATCCTGCTTGGCTACCTGACGAGCAAAACGACGCAGGGGGGGCAGATGCTGCTGACCTCCACGATCCACATGGCGCCCTCCCAGCTTTGGCTGACCAAGGATTTTTCCGCCGAAGCCGTTCGCCTTCGCGATCAATTCCGCCCGCGCTGGCCCGCCTACCCGGCGGACCACAACTCCTCGCGCAAGATCATCACGCACGCCGTGGAGGACTTCCACCTCGCGAGGGGCGGAAAGTCGAGCGACAAGGAAAACAACAAATTCTGCAAGCGCGTGGCAGAGGAGATCGCGCTGCGCAACTGGTGGCGGCTCCCCGGCATGGCGCTCAACAAATTCCGCGCCACGCACCTCGAACCGCCCTCGCCCGACTTCGGTGAAGCGTGGGCGCACGACAAGCACGTGCGCATCTTTTACGGCAAATCTTCGAGCACGAAGCCCCCCAAGGACCGCCGCTACATGAAAGCGTACTACGGGACGGAATTTGCGGATCGTGAGGAAGCCACCGCTTTCTTCCGCGAGAAATACCGCGTCGAAAATCTTCACTGGCTGACGCAGTTCCAGCGTTACTTCATCAAGGCGGAACTCGGCTGGAAATTCCCGGATGTCATCGTTGAGAGCGATTACGCCAGGGACGTTTCCAACATGGGGGGCAAGGTTCCGCTCTCCGGGGATGCGGCCTCTTCTGCCTCTTCCGGCCCGCAGGAGGAGAAGATCATCAAAGGCCAGATCCTCCCGGGGATCAGCGGGATCTATCTGCTCGGCGGCCTCGGGCTGCTTGCCGCCGCGTTCCGCTCCCGCTCCTGGCTCTCCTACCGGCAGCTCTGGCTTCTGGTCCTTCTTTTCGAAGCGTTTGTCGTCTTCGTGACCGGGAGCCTCCGCTCCCGCTACCGGCTCATTTACGAGCCGTGGTGGTTCCTGGGGCTTTTCTGCGCGCTCGACGCCGTGATCGCCTTTTTCCGCGGCGGCTGGCGGGCGTGGCGCGACGGCGACGGGGTTGAGGAGGAGAACCGCGATGGGGAGGAGTCTCCCGCAGCGGCAACCTCCGCCCCCGCTTCCGATTCCGCCACGCCGTAATCTCCCCGGGGCGGCAGTCTAATTCCAGAGCCGCGCCAGATCGGGATCGGCCTTGGCGTTTTTCTTGAACGAGGAGTTGATCTCGATCGCCGCGCGGATGCACTGCCGGGCGATGCCGAGATCGCCAAGCTGCGCCTCGTAGCAGGCGAGGTTGTACTGGAGAATCCCCGTGCGCCGGATCCATTCCGGGGCGTCCCGGATCACGGCGATCGCCTCCGGGCCTTTCTCCTGCTGGTGCAGGGCGAAGGCTCGCTGGACCATGAACTCGTTCTCCTCGGGGTAGAGCCGCGTCCCCTCCCGCGAGAGCCGCTCCGCGCGCCGCCACTGCCGCAAATGCAGCAGAATGCGGATGCGCGCCCGCATCACCGAGGCGCTGGCCTGGAGCATCCGCGGGATGCGCGCCAACTCCGCAAGCGCCTCCTCGGGCATCCCCAGGTAGAGATAGCCGTCGGCGGCCAGCAGGGGCCGCTCCAGTTCCGGAGCGGAGCCGTGGGTTTTATGGGTGAGATACAGCATGGAGCTTCTCCAACTCGGGTCGATACAGCGATCGCCCGCGAACGCAGGCGCCGACGCCAAACTCGCGGATGAGATGTTCCCAATGCCACTGAACGGGCTGTCCCCGCCGCAGCTTTACCGCGATGCAGGCGAGATGCAGGATACATCGGTGTGCCTTGTTCATGGCGATGCGATCTCCCCTTAAATAACTACGGGTTGGACGAAGCAATAGCGGGTCTTGTTCAACCTTATCGCGGGCGGGAACGACCGGCCCGCGCGAGATCCTTTGCAAGTCGTTGGTTTCACGCGGTTTGCGTGATAAAAAAAATTCGTTCTCCAACACCGCAAATCCTAATGCGTCCCGAAGCGGGAAGGGGGCTGAAGGCTGGGGGGCGTCGCTCTACCCCTTCCGGGCCTGGAGCCGGGCGCACGAGGCGCGCTCGATCACCCGGCTCGGGATGTCGATTTTCGCAACGCCGGTGAAATCCTGCTCGCGCAGGCGGCGTTGCAGCTCGGCCAGCGCGCGGGCGGCCATCTCCCGGGCCGGGAACGCGACCGTGGTGAGCGGCGGGTGCAGCCAGCGGGAGAAAGAGGCGTTGCCGCACCCCATCACGCTGAGATCGTGCGGAATCTTGAGTCCCTTCTCCAGAGCGCGATGCATCGCCCCGGCCGCGACGAGATCGTTGAAGCAGAAGAGCGCCGTCGGCTTGCGCGCGCGCTCCCAGAGAAGCTCGAAGGAGGCCGCCCCGTGCTCGAACGTCGCCTCACCGTAGATCACGTTCTGCGCCTCGATGGGGGTCTTGATCGCGTCGTATCCCCCCCGGACCCCCTGGTTGAGCGCGATGATCGCCGGATCGGTGGAGCCGAACGGGCCGGAAAGGATCGCGATCTGCCGGTGCCCGAGTTGGTGGAGGAACTCGATCGCCTGGCGCGAGGCCGCCGCGTAATCCGGGAGAACGCTGGTGACGCCCGGAGCTTGCGCATCCTGGCCGATCTGCACAGCGGCAAACTCCCGCGCCGCGATGCAGGCGAAAAGCGACGCATTGGGCGTGCCGAAGATCACGAACCGGGAGGCCACCCCCGTGCGCACCGGCTCTGGCGCGGCCTCCGGTGTCGCGTAGTCGGCGGCAGGGTCATAGAAGGCGACGGTGACGTGGTGCTCCGGATACTCCTGGAGCAGCGCCTTCGCGAAGCGTTCCGCCATCGGGTCGTCCAGCCCCGGCGTCTCCTGCACGAGCAGGCAGAGATCGCCCTTCTCGGGATACATCCGCACGAGCGCCCGCAGGTCGTTGGGGATGTAGCGCATCTCCCGGCAGACGCGAAAGACGCGCTCGCGGGTCTTCGGACTGACGCGGATGCCGTAGTCCCGGTCATTGAGCAGCGACGAAATCGCCCCCTGCGACACCCCGGCGGCCTTCGCGATCATCGCCATCGTGATCGCCTTGCCCTCCTTGGCCACTCCCGCCCCGGCCCGGCCCGCTTCTTTGGCCCCGTTCATGATCGAACAAAAAACCGCCATCCCCGCCACCCCCGGCATCCAGCGCCTTCTTCACCGGGCGTTCCTCCGCGTTGCGGAGAGGTTCGAATTGAAGAATTTATAAGCATCTTTACCCGGGGATGCTGATGATTCGCGCGATCCCGGGATGTTGCGTTTATCCGCCAGCGCGGGGGTTCTCCGCGCCAGCCGGGGGGGCAAGCCCCTTGCCAGATCGGAAGGGGAAAAATCATTACACCTCAGCGACCGAACCCCTCCACGAAGCGCGGTTCCAACGAGACCTCTCACGCGCCAATGCCTGTGATGCGCTTTGAAAGAGAGCAGCGAGCACGGCTTTTACGAGGCAGATGGAGAGGGATCGTGTCATCGGGGGATTGCAGCATCGTTCCGGCCCCAAAACGACCCCTTCCATACATTTTTGTATATCGACCGCATTCCTCTACCTCTTCAACCAGGCCAGCTTGAAGAAGACCATCTACAGCGACGAGTACGCCGAGTTCCGCAAAATGATCCGAGCCACGCGGGAACGCCTCGGGCTATCCCAGGAGGAACTCGGCAAAAGGCTCGGCAAACATCAATTTTTCGTTGCCCGAATTGAAACGGGCCAACGACGGCTGGATGTGGTCGAGTTCGTCCATCTCATGCGGACAATGGGAGTCAGCCCAACCGCATTCCTGAGAAAATTCGAAAAAACCATTCCCGAGGAATAGCTTCCCCGCAGGTGCCCGATCTGCTTTGAGCGCGGCAAAAAGAACACGCGCCTCGTCCCCTGGCGGGATCAGCCCGTTGTGGGGATCATCAACGGCAAAAACAAAAATATATGCGATTGTTTGTGCTGCATGTTGCTTTGCCGCGTCAGCCGTGGCGGTGCGTTTATTTCCCCAATGGATTCTTCCCAAGTAATTTGCTTCGCAGTTGTTGGCTGCGCGAGTTCAGTGGGGTGACGTTACGGGGTCAACGTTGACACCTGACAAGGGGTGATTTTTCTAGTGGAGTCTTGCAGAGAAACGGCGCGTCTGCTGCGAATAGAATACGAAGGACAAAATAGGCCATGGAAGATGTGGCTCATGGGTGAATTACGCAGGGGAACGCCGCATTGACGTAGCCCAATCGCTCGGCTATAAAGACGGCAGCACCGTGATCAAAATCCTTAAACACCTGAAAGCCCGCATTGCTGAAGACGCTTCTATCGAAGCATATGCCGAAAGCTTTGATCGAATGGCCAGAGGGCATGTCAAGTGTCAAGCGTTGACCCCGATGGC
>CAZYVL010000040.1:0-20082 GCA_964651005.1 uncultured Chthoniobacteraceae bacterium
TCGGCTGCGGGCTGCCGGTGCAAGAGGCGGCGGGGAACATGATCGTGGACATCGGCGGGGGGACGACGGAAGTGGCGCTCATCTCGCTGGCGGGGATTGTCTTTAGCCGCAGCGTGAGGGTGGCGGGCGATGAACTCGATGAAGCGATCATCCACTACATGAAACGCGCCTATAACCTGATGATCGGCGAGCGCACCGCCGAGGAGATCAAGATCAAGATCGGCTCCGCCTACCCGATCGAAAATGAGACGACGATGGAGGTGAAGGGGCGCGATCTCGTCGCCGGGCTGCCGAAGACGATCACGATCACCTCCCAGGAGGTGCGCGAGGCGCTTCTGGAGCCGATCTCGATCATCGTGGAGTCGGTGCGCGTGACGCTGGAGCGTTGCCCCCCGGAACTTTCCGCGGACCTCGTAGACCGCGGGCTGGTGCTGGCGGGCGGCGGCGCGCTGCTGCGGGGGCTCGACCGGCTCATTTCCGAGGAGACGGGACTCCCCGTGCACGTGGCCGAGGACCCCCTGAGCGCCGTGGCTGAGGGGACGGGGCGCGCCTTGCAGGAACTCCGCTTCCTGAAACTTGTGGCCACGGCCGAACGGACGTATCGTTGACGCCCGCCCTCTGAAGGCGCGACGCCCGACGTGATGTCAGCAGCCCCTTTTCCCCGTTTTCCGACGATGCCGCGATGATGAAACGGTTCAATCTTCTCGCGCTGGTGCTCTTCCTTGCCGCCGTGGGCGGGCTTTTCGCCCTCGGGCCAGGCGGGACGCAGAAGGTGCAGTCCGCGTTTCTCGGGATTCTCTCGCCTTTTCTCAAAACCGGTTCGAGCCTGGAAAAGAAGATCACCGCCGTGCGCGGGGGGCTCAAGACGCTCGCCCAGCTCGAAGTGGAGAACCAGCAGCTCCACGTGCGCAACAAGGAGCTACAGGCGGTCAACTCCACGCTGCGCGATCTGGAGGCGGAGAACAACCGGCTGCGGCGGGCGCTCCACTACCGGGAGCGCGCGGTCTTCCGTCTCGTTCCCGCCCGGATCATCGCGCGCGATTCCTCGACGTGGTGGAACACCGTGCGGATCGACCGGGGCTTTGCCGACGGGATCGAGAGCGACATGCCGGTGATGACGGAAGACGGCCTGGTGGGCAAGACGACGACGGTGGCCCGCAACATGACGACCGTGCTGCTGATTTCGGATGAAAACTGCAAGGCCGCCGCGAGCATCGAGGGGAGCCGCGAGCAGGGCATCGCCAGCGGCGAGCGGCTTTCGAGTTCCGGCGCGCCGCTCATCGGGCTGCGCGTCCTTTCGAAGATGGCCCATCTGCATCCGGGCCAGAAAGTTTATACCTCGGGGGTGGGCGGAGTGTATCCGTCCGGCGTCTTTATCGGTGCGGTGCAAGAGTTCAAGGTCCGCGAACTCGACAGCTACGCAACGATCGTGCCCGCCGTGAACCTGACAACGCTGGAAGATGTGTTCGTGGTGCTTGGCAAAAAATGATCCCTTTTTTCCTCGTTCTCGTTGCCGCTTCGTTCGCGTCGCTGGTGATCGGGCAGTTCATCCCTCCCCTGGAGTTTCTCCACCAGGCGCGGGTGTTCCTGATGCCGCTGGTCCTTTTCTACGGTGCGCTGGCGCTCCCGTACGGGCTGATGCTCGGCCTCGCCTTTGCCTGCGGGCTGATGTGGGACGCGACCACGGCGCAAATCCTGAGCGTAAAAGTGGATGGAAGCACGGCCACGACGGTTGAAATCGCGCTCGGGTGGTCGATTTTGCTCTATGCCACCCTCGGCTCGGTGATGAGCGGCTTCCGCCCGCTTTTCAAGCGCGGGCGGTGGGAGATCCATTGCCTGATGAGCGGCCTCTGCACTTCCCTGATCGTCCTGGCGGAGTACCTGATGCTCTGCGTGCGCCGCGCGGCGATCGACCACTCGCCGTTTCTCTTCACGCCGGAGGTCGCCTGGCGCATCGGCGGGCCGGGGCTCATCGCGCTGCTGCTGGCGCCGCTGGCCTTCTGGATTCTCAGCCTGCTGGCGGATCTCGTCGGCTATAACCCGCGCCAACTCGCGAAAAAGGAGGAAGCCTGATGCCGAGGGTTTCGCGTTCGGATTTCCGCCTGTTCCTGCTCGGGACCACGATGTTGCTCGGGCTGGTGGCCATCGTGCTGCGGCTCTGGGTGTTGCAGGTGATGCGGGGCGAGGTCTACGCGAAGCGGGTCGGCTCGGACGCCCAGTTGACGGTGCGCATCCCCTCCGTGCGCGGGGAAATCCGCGACCGCAACGGCCTGCCGCTGGTGCAGAACCGGGCGAGCTACGATGTCGATTTCTATCTCCCCGACATGGTGCTCGGCTACCGGCAGCGCAACGGGAATCTCCCCAAAATCACCGAGCAACGCCCGATCCACGGGATGAAACGCGACGTGGAGATCGCCGACATCATCAAGATCGTCAACGAGGGGGTGATCCCCCGGCTCAACGATCTCGACCTGGCCCACGATTACAACGCCCGCCGGCTCAAGCGGCACTACGAGACCAACACGCTCGTCCCCTTCACCTACATCGAGGATATTGATTTCCCGACGATCGCGAAGTTTTCCGAGCACGACGTGGGGCTGCCGGGGGTGGGCATCAGCGTCAAGCCGGTGCGGCAGTACCGCTACGGCGCGCTGGCGGCGCATCTCCTCGGCTACGTCGGGATGCCCCGGCAGATCGACGAGCTTCCCGACGTGAAGGATTTCAATTTCTACCAGCCCGACGTGGAGGGGAAGAACCAGATCGAGCTGACGATGGACAAGTACCTGCGCGGCAAGCCGGGGGTGCGCGTGCTCCGGCGCGGCGGCGGGGGGAGCACGCTCGACCGGGAGGTCCGCGTGGAAGCGCCCACGCCGGGCGCGAATGTCTACCTGACGCTCGACGCGAAGATCCAGTACATCACGGAACTCGCCCTGCGGCACCCTTCGGTCGGGCGGGCGGCGGCGGTGGTGCTCGACCCGAACAACGGCGACATCCTGGCGATGGCGTCGGTCCCCTCATTCGACCCGAACCGCTTCATCCCAAGCATCTCCCGGCGGGACTGGGGGGCGTTGATGAAGGATGAGGCCGTTCCGCTGGTGAACCGCGCGGTGAGCGGGTTCCCCCCCGGGTCCACCTTCAAGATTGTCACGGCCATCGCCGGGCTGACGAAGGGGATCGGCCTGGAGAAGTTCACCTGCAACGGCGGCGTCCAGTACGGCGACCACTATTTCCGCTGCTGGATCGACGAACACCACGGGCGGCACGGGACGCTCGGGCTTTCCGACGCGATCAAGGTTTCCTGCAACGCGTTTTTCTACCAGTACGGGAACAAGGCGGGGGGCGACACGATGGAGCGCGTCGGGGCGCTGCTCGGGATGGGCCGCCGCTATGAACACCTCGGGCTGACCGACGAGAAGGCAGGGATCATGCCGGGGCCGAAGTGGATGAATCTCAACTACCCGAACGTCCGCTGGACGAGCGCCTATACGGCGAACACCTCCATCGGGCAGGGGTCCGTACTCGCCAGCCCGTTGCAGATGGCGGTGGCCTACGCAACGGTCGCCAACGGCGGGACGATCTACGAGCCGCGTCTGGTCCGCACGGTGCTGGAGCAAAACGGCTCCCCGGTCCTGGACGACAAGGGCAACCCGGCGGTGCCCGACGAGCCGATTGTCCGGGGCGATCTGCACGGGGAACTCAGCCCGGAGCAGATCGAGGAGCTGCGGCGCGGGTTCTGGAAAGTTGTCAACCAGAGGGGCGGCCCGGGCGGAAACGGGACCGGCTCCCGGGGGCGCGTGGAGGGAACGGAAGTCGCGGGGAAAACGGGGACGGCGCAGGCCAGCGAACGGGGGCAAAAGGAGCACATCGCCTGGTTCTGCTGCTTCGCGCCGTATGACCACCCGCGCTACACCATCGCCGTGATGGTGCAGGGGGGCGAGCACGGCGGCAGCGTCGCGGCGCCGATCGCCGCCCATATCCTGGAGCAATGCCTCGCGCTCGACGACGGGAGGCTGAAGGTGAAGGTCAAGCCGCTCGCCCCGGCCCACAACCCGCACCCTTTTGACGTGATCCAGGCGCTCGACTTCAGCAGCAGCGGCATTCTCGCGGCCAACGAGGATGAATCCGACAGCATCCAGACCACCTCCGCCGCGCCCCAGATGGGGACGGGGCGCGCCAGCCCCGACCTCAATGACGAAGCCGACGAGCGCGGCCGGGTCAAAAAAGCCGCGCGGGAGTCCACCCCGCAAAGGGAGCAGCAGCAGCAGGTTCCCCGCGTTCCCGCCCGGGAGCGGCAGGCGGAACCGCGCAGGCGGAATTTTTTCCAACGTCTTTTCCACCCAAACAGAACCACCAACCCGGCGCCTCCCCCCTCACGGCGGGGGCGACCCTGAACCATGGGAATTTTTCCCGGCCAACCCCCAACCTTGTGTCAGCAAATCCATTTTTAAAGACAACCACCTTCATGATTGACAAAGTCAAACGCATGCTCGGGCTTCGGCGCGAGACAGGCAATAAGATCATTATCAACTGCGAACGATTGGAGCGGCGCGTCGCGCTGCTCGAAAACGGGCAACTCGAAGAGTACTCCATCGAACGCACCACGGAACGAAACATCGTCGGCAGCATCTTCAAGGGCCGCGTGCGGAATATCGAGCATGGCCTCAAGGCGATGTTCGTCGATATTGGGTTCGAGAAGAACGCCTTCCTCCATTTCTGGGATGCCATCCCGGCGGCGCTCGACAGCGGGGTCGAGGAGGTCGAGCGCAAGAGCGAGCGCAAGCACCAGAAGAAGATTACCTCCGCGGATATTCCGAAGATCTACCCGGTCGGCTCGGAGGTGCTCGTGCAGGTGACCAAGGGGCCGATCTCCAACAAGGGGCCACGGATCACCACGAACATCTCGCTGGCGGGGCGCTACCTGGTGCTGATGCCTTACAGCGACCAGTGCGGCATTTCCCGCAAGATCGAAGACCCGAAGGAGCGCGAGCGGCTGCGGAAGATCCTCAAGAAGCTCGAAATCCCCGAAGGGATGGGCGTGATCGTCCGCACCGTCGGCGAAGGGCAGCGGGAACGCTACTTCATCCGCGACGTGAGCCTGCTCATCGAGCAGTGGCGCAAGATCGAGGAGGCGGTGAAGGCGAAGCCTGCGCCCAACTGCGTCTTCCAGGAGCCCGACCTGATCGAGCGGACGGTGCGCGATTTTCTCACCGACGAGATCGACGCGGTGATCTGCGACGACGAGCAGGCCGTCCGGCAGATGGCAGACTCGGTGGGGCAGATTTCCCGCCGTTCGCGGAACCGCCTGCAACATTACAGCGAGCCGACGCCGATCTTCGAGAAATTCGGCATCCAGAAGCAGATCGACGACGCGTTTCACCGGCAGGTGTGGCTGCCGTGTGGCGGCTACATCGTGATCGACGAGACCGAGGCGCTCATTGCCATCGACGTGAACACGGGCCGCAACAAGGGGGCGCGAGACATCGACAAGACGATCCTGCAAACCAACCTGGAAGCGGCTGACGAGATTTGCCGCCAGCTCCGGCTGCGGAACATCGGCGGGTTGATTATCGGCGATTTCATCGACATGAAGAGCCGCAAGGACCAGCAGGCGGTGCTCAACCGGATGAAGGAGCGGCTCAAGCGCGACAAGGCGAAGACGCATGTGCTGCCGATCTCCTCGCTTGGGCTCATGGAGATGACCCGCCAGCGGGCGCAGGAGAGCCTGAGCGGCTCGATCTACGAGAACTGCCCGTACTGCCACGGGCGCGGCTCGGTGAAAAGCTCGACGACGATGAGCGTGGAACTCCAGAGGGCGCTCCACCAGGTGATGCGGAGGAACCCGGACCTGCACGAGTTCAAGGTGACGGTAAGCCCGCATCTGCTCACGCGCCTGCGCGCGGAGGACGAGGAGTTGCTCATCGAGATCGAGCGGCGCTACGCCTGCCGGCTGACGTTCCGCTCCGACCCGACCTACCACCACGAGCAGTTCCTGATCGTCGATGCCGTCTCCGGCTCGGAGATGAAGGTGTAGGCGCTGGAAAGCGTTTTGGCGGGAGCTACGGGTGGTGTTCCACCGCCCGGAAGCTCCCGCGCTCTTCCAGAACCCGGATGGCCTCCTTGAAGACGCGCTCCACGGAAATCCCCTGCATGCAAAGATTGTTGCGGCAGGGGGACTGCCGGTTGTTGTAGGCGTTCACGCACGGGCTGCACGCGAGGCCGAGCCAGATGGGGGTGCTCCGGGCGGTGGGCGCGCCGAAGAGGGCCGGAGTTTCCGGGCCGAAGAGGGAGATGACGTGGATGGGGGTGAGCGAGGCGAAGTGCGCCGGGCCGCTGTCGTTGGTGATGAGCAGTTCGCTCACGGTGTAGAGCACCATCAACTGCCGGAGGGTCGTTTTCCCCGCCACGGAGAAGCAGCGCGGCGAGCCGACCTCGCACGCGGCGGCGGCGATCGCCCGCGCTTCGTTCGGCGCGCCGGTCATGGCGATGCGCGCCTGGGGGAAACGGTCGAGGAGCCGCTGGGCCAGTTCGACGTAGCGGCAGGTCTCCCATTTGCGCAGCGGCAGGAGATCGCTGGCGTTCGGGTTAAGCAGCAGGAGCGGGAATGGGCATGGGAGCAGCTTGGCTTCCCCGGAGGCTTCGGCGAGGATGCGAAGCACTTCCTCCCGCTCGCCCGGCGCGGGGAGGAAGGCGACCGGCTCGCGGTCCACGGGGGTGGGGACGAGGCCGTAGGTGGGGAGTTCCCGGGGATCGCGGAACGCGCCGAGCACCAGCGATTTGAAGATCTGGCTGGTGTGCAGGTACGGGTTGTAGAGGAGCCGGTGCGTCATCAGGTCGCCCCGGTAGGGGCCGTCGCCAAAGAAGGTGTGGAAGCCGACGCGGCGTTTCGCGCCGGTGAGCCAGGTCAGCACGGCGGAGGAGCGCGAGAAGAACTCCATGTCGATGGCGGTGTCGATCTCCAGGGCGCGGATGCGGCGCAGGGCGGCGAGGGAATCGGCGAAGAGGAGCGCCGTGGTGTCGCGCCGGATGGGGATGACGTTCTCCTCGGGAATCAGCCCGAGCACGTCGAGGATGAAGCGGTTCTCCTCGAAGACGACGAAGTAGAGATTTTCCCGCCCGACCTTTTCGCACGCGGCGCGGATGGCTTCCTGCGCGAGCACGGTGGAGCCTTGTTCCGCGAATTTCACGAAGAGGATTTTGTGCGGCCCCGGTTCGCTGCCGGGGGCGCGGCGCGGCGAAAAGAGTCTGCGGAGCACCGTGAAGAACCAGCAGGCCGGGATGCCCGCCCAGCGATCGACGACCTGAAGGGCGGAGGCGGAGATGGGATCGGCCATGATGGTCGGTTTCCGTTTAGTGAAAGGCGGCAAAAACCGGGTCACACTATCCCGGCTCCACGGCTGGGCGCAACAACTGCTTTAAGGCACGCCTGTGCGGGGCGGGCATGGGGATGCGGCCCAGTTCGGCCACGGAAAACCATTGGCGCGACGGCCCCTCCTCCGGCTCCGTGGGGAAGACGCGCAGGGTGATCCGGTGGTGTGTGAACGGGTACTCCAGGGTAAGCAGCGGCGTCCCCTCGCCCGCCCCGGCCAGGAGCGGCAGCCGCCAGAGGCCGCGCCAGCGGGAGCCGGTCTGCTGCTGGAGAAGCAGGCGGTTCTCGCAAAAGCTCCAGCCGCAATGCTCGTTGAGGAGCACGGTCTTGGGGCGCGGCTTTTTGACAGGGAGCGCGGCGGGATCGTGCTCGGCCCCGGCGCAAAAGGAGCGCACGGGGCACTCCGGGCAGGAGGGGGAGCGCGGGGTGCAGACGAGCGCGCCGAGTTCCATCATCGCCTCGTTGAAAAACCCGGCGTTCTTGCGCGGCTGCCAGCGCGTGGCGGTTTGCCAGAGATGTTCCAGAGTGGCGCGGGTGTCCACCGGATCGCGAAAATCGAGCAGCCGCGCGAGGACGCGGGTGATGTTGCCATCCACGGGCGGGGTCGGCGCGTCGAAGGCAAAGGTGGCGACGGCGGCGGCGGTGTAGCGCCCGACGCCGGGAAGCGCGCGGATGGCTTCCGGCTCGGTGGGGAAGCAGCCGCCGAGTTCGCCGACGAGCTTTTGCGCGGCTTTGTGGAGATTGCGGGCGCGGGAGTAGTAGCCAAGCCCCTGCCAGGCGTGGAGGACTTCGCTCTCCGGCGCGGCGGCCAGGGCGGCGGCGGTGGGGAAACGCTCCAGCCAGCGCCGGTAGTAGCCGATGACGGCGGCGACCTGCGTTTGCTGGAGCATGATCTCGGAGACGAGGATGGCGTACGGATCGCGGGTGTGCCGCCACGGCAGGTCGCGCCCGTGTCTGCGGAACCAGCCGGTGAGCGCGGCGCGGAAGGCCGGGAGGTTCTCCCCGGCGGCGAGGGGGCGGGCGGAACGCTTTTTTTGCTCGGAGCGGGGGCCGGGCTGGGGTTTGATCGGGGGCGCCATGTCGGGTCTTACGCTCTATACCATGCCTTTAAACGACGCACAGGCCGCAAAGCTGCGGAAATTGCTGGAGCAGGAGGGGTGGGATTTCGAGCCGAAACCGTACACGCTCTACGCCGCCCGCAAAGGGAAGATGAACGTGGCGGTCTACCAGAAGGGGCCGAAGGTGGTCGTGCAGGGGAAGGGAACCGGGGAGTTCGTGCAGTTCCGGCTGGAGCCGGAGGTGCTCGGCGAGGCGCGGCTTGGGTACGAGGAGGTGCATAACCCGGAGATGTTCGCGCCGCACTTCGGGATCGACGAAAGCGGCAAGGGCGATTTTTTCGGTCCGCTGGTGATCGCGGGCGTGTTCGTGGACCGTGACATTGCCCATTCGCTGATGGAAGCGGGCGTGCAGGATTCCAAGCGGATCGGCTCCGACAAACGCATCCGCGCGCTGGCCGAGGCGATCCGTGGAACGCCGGGCGTGGCGATCACGACGGTGGAAATCGGCCCGCGAAAGTACAACGAGCTTTACGAAAAGATCGGCAATCTCAACCAGCTCCTTGCCTGGGGGCACGCGCGCGTGATCGAGAATCTGCTGGAGCAGAGGCCGGAGTGCCCGCGCGCACTCTCCGACCAGTTCGGCAACCCGGCGCTCATCCGGCGCTCGCTGATGACGAAGGGGCGGGCGATCCAGCTCGACCAGCGGACCAAGGCGGAATCCGACCTGGCGGTGGCGGCGGCCTCGATCCTCGCCCGCGAGCGGTTCATCAACTGGCTGGAAAAGACGGGAGAGCGCCACGGGGTTGTTCTCCCTCGCGGCGCGGGCGTGCAGGTCAAACAGGTCGCGCGCGAGCTGACGGCGCGGCACTCGCCCGACATCCTGCGCGAGCTGGCAAAGACGCATTTCAAGACGGCTGCGGAGGTGTCGGGGGCGG
Organism: uncultured Chthoniobacteraceae bacterium; assembly: GCA_964651005.1. Lineage (GTDB taxonomy): Bacteria > Verrucomicrobiota > Verrucomicrobiia > Chthoniobacterales > Chthoniobacteraceae > DATMFV01. The sequence continues at coordinate 9,360 of CAZYVL010000040.1, forward strand.
GGACGGCTCCGGCGCAAGAGGGGCCAGAGCCTCGTTGAGCCGGGCGATCTGGTCGGGGGTGTGCAGCGCGGAGAGGGTGACGCGCAGCCGTGCCGCGCCGCGCGCGACGGTCGGGTAGCGGATGGCGGGGACGAAGAGGCCGCGTTCTTGCAGGGTGCGGGCGGTTTCCAGGGCAACTTCCTCCCGGCCAAGGAGCACCGGCACGATGGCGCTTTGCAGCCGCTCGGGCGTCAGCCCCGGGGGAAGCCCGGCGGCAAGTTGGCGGAGGTTTTCAAGCAACTGCTCCCGGCGCGCTTCGCCTTCCGGGGTCTGCAAAAACTCGACGGCGGCCTGGGCGGTGGCGGCGATGGCGGGAGGGGGAGCCGTGGAGAAGACGAAGGAGCGGGCGCGGTTGACGAGCAGGTCGATGAGCGCGCGGCTGCCGCAGAGATAGCCGCCGCTGACGCCGAGCGCCTTGCTTAGTGTGCCCATTTGCAGATCGACGCGCCCTGCGAGGCCGAGGAGATCGGCGAGGCCGCGCCCGTGGCGGCCAAGGACGCCGACGGCGTGTGCTTCGTCAAGCAGCAGGAGCGCGCCGTGGCGTTCCTTGAGGGCGACGATCTCCGCCAGCGGGCAGCGGTCACCGTCCATGCTGAAGACCGACTCCGTGACGACGACGATCCTCCCCCCCGGGCGCTCCCGGCGCGCCCATTGCAGGTGGCTTTCTAGCTGGGCGATCCGGTTATGCACGAAAACGCGCAGGGTGGCTCCGCTCAGGCGCGCGCCGTCGATGAGCGAGGCGTGGGCGAGCTTGTCGAGGATCACTACGTCCTCCTTTCCCGCGAGCGCGCCGAGCACGCCGACGGCGGTGGCGTAGCCGCTGGAGAAACTCAGCGCGGCCTCGGTGTTCTTGAAGGCGGCGAGCGCCTCTTCCAGATGGCGGTGCGGGGCGCGCGTGCCGCAGATCAGCCGCGAAGCGCCGGAGCCGACGCCGTGCTCGTCGATGGCGCGCTTGAAGGCTTCGCGCAGGAACGGCTCACCGGAGAGGCCGAGGTAGTCGTTGGAGCCGAAGTTGACCAGCGTCCGGCTTCCACAGGCCATCTCCATCCCGTCGCGCGGCTCCACTTCGCGCAACTGCCGCAGCAGGGAGCGGCGGCGGAGGGCTTCGAGTTCTTCTTCGAAGGAGTGCGGCATGGCGTAGGCGGCCCGGGGAGAGGGATTGGAATTGAAATTGAAATTCTCATGGAGAACCCCCGAAGGCCCAAGAGAAATCTTGCGCGAACGGGGCGGCGGCGCGTTGCGGTGTGGCGGGCAGGCGCCAATGGTGGCGCTCATGGAAATCGAGCAGGCCAGTGAGGCCGTTCAACCAATGCAAGCCGCACCCGTCGCTGGTGTGGGAAACGAAAGGGAACTCACAATGTCTTCGCTGCTCTCGCGGATGACAGACCCCGCCCCGGAGCCGGAGAGCGAAGCCGTGACGCTGGAGGAGCCCGAAGAGGTCAAAGGGGATGAGGAAGATTCTCCCGCCACGAGCGCGTCCGATGAAGCAGACGAAGCAGACGCGGAATCCGACGCGCCCAAGGCAAAGAATTTTCGCGGGCGCTGGGATCATCTCGACGAGCAGGAGCGCCGCGTGGTCGAGCTGACCGCCAAGCGCGGTCTGAACCTGGCCGAAGCGTGGCGCGCGGTCTACGGCGAAGCCACTCCCCCTGCCCCGGCGCAGACCGAAACACCCGAAACATCCCAGGAGGCGGTGACCGATCTCGACCGGAAGATCGGCGAGCAGCAGCAGCGCCTTGACGAACTCAAGCGCCGCAAGGCGGAGGCGAAGGGCGATCTCGAACTCTACGACGCTGCTTCCGATGCTTATCTGGAAGCGCGCGAGGCGCTGCGCGATCTCCGGCAGCAGCGGGAGCACGCGCGGGAGCAGATCGCGGCGCAGACGCTCCAGGCGCGCCGCCGCGTGGAAGCGGAGGCCAAGGCCGCGCTGGAACTGGAGTTCCCCGATGCCACGACGCCGGGGACGGAGCTTTACGAGGCGTGCCGCGAGGAACTCGAATATCTCCAGGCTTCCAACAGCCCGCTCGTCCACGATCCGCAGGCGCACTACAAGGTTGCGCGGCGGCTGGCGCGGGCGCTCGGGATCGGGCGTCCGGCGGCTCCCTCCCCTGCCCCCATCGCAGCGGCGCGCCGCTCCGTGCGGCCTGTTCCGGCAGGGGGCGTTCCGGTGGAGGCTCCGGCTGCCGCGCTGGAGCGGCGGCTCGCCACGGCGCACTCGCAAGGGGCGATGCTGGAGCTGATGCGCGAGATCGGCACGCCGTTCGAGGCGCTGCTTTCGAAGGCGTAATCCTGCAAGCACGCCTTTTTCATTTTTTCCGAAAACCCCCGAACTCTCTCCCCCGCATCTCCGGGAGCACTGCGTTGCCTCGGCGCGGAGGGATTGATTTGGGAAATCCCCGCAGGTCTGGCGTCTCGCGGGCGGCTAAGTGCCCCCTCCCCGCAGTCCCTGCAAGTCAGAAAAACAAAAAAACAAAAAGACCCATTACGAATGCCAACTAGAAATCAAATCGCAGCGACCGGCCTGGAAACTTACCGGGCCAGCGCCGCCAGCAATGTCGGAGCACTCTTCTCCAACTATATCGACCTCGCCGTCGAGGAGGAGGATCTCTTTGCCTCGCTGGAGGGCGGGGAAGGCTCCGACCGCCCGATCTGGGTGAAAACCGACCTCTCCGCGGGCGGCGCGGACAAGGTTTACTTCAACGCCATCGCCTCGCTCGGCGGCGACGGCGTGCATGGAGACGAAGTGCTGGAGGGCAACGAGGAGGCGCTCGCCATCGGCAGCTACCCTTGCCAGGTGGACTTCATCCGGCACGCGGTCGGCCTGACGAAAAAGGACATCGAGTTCCTCGCCGCGGGCCGGAGCATCGAGGCCGCCGCCGCGCCGCTCGTGGCCAAATGGCTCGGGCGCAAGCGGCAGCGCGACATGCTCATGAAGTTCATCGCCTCGGCGGTGGGCCTCAACACGCTGCGCCCCAACAACAAGGCGGACCGCAATGCGCTGACGGTGGCCGACACGCTCTCCACCGGGCTGATTGCGCAGGCCAACGCGGTCGGCACCTCCATCGGCGCCAGCCCGATCAACATCATGCGGGAGGGGCACTCGAAGGTGTACGAGCTTCTCTTCCTCGCCACGGAAGACGCGCTCTCGCCGCTGGCCAACAGCTCAAGCTGGCTCCAGGCGCAGCAGTATGCGGGCGCGCGCGGGAGCGGGAACGTGCTTTTCCGGGGCGGCTACACGCGCTGGAATGGCAACACGATCCTGCACCACAAGGTGATCGACGCGGATACGCCGGGGCCGATCGGCAGCCCGCTGCTGCCGAAGGCGCTCCTGGGCGACGCGGTTACGGCGGGAACCTCGACCTTCGGCGTGACCGGCGGCGGGCGTACCTCCCCGGGGACGGCGAACAAGTACTTCGAGTGCTTCAGCGGCGCGCCGTACCGTTACCTGGAAAGCGACGGGTCGAGCAGCTCGGACTCGAACACGTATTACTTCGTAGTCGTCAATGTGAGTGGTTCGGACAAGGGCAAGTGGGGCTTCTACAGCTACACCGGCTCCAGCAACGACGGCAACAAGATCACGATCGCCAAGCGGCTCGGCTCGGCGGCTTCCGGCGACCGGCTGACGACGCTCGGCGGCGTGACCTGGGACGGCGACAAGAACACCGACGCGCACCCGACCGGCTCGGTGATCCTCCAGGCGAACTCCAGCGGCGTGCCGATCGGCTACAGCCTCTGCCTCGGAGCGGGCGCGGGCCTGCGCGCCTACGGCTCGCTGCGACATGAGCTGGTGCAGAACACCTCGGACTACGGGCACCGGATGGGCTGGGCATACCAGTCGATCTACGGCCAGCAGGTCCGGCGCGATTCGGGCCTCTCCGGCAGTAACAGGCCGCGCGGCTATGTGCTTATCGAGCACGCGCTCTCGGTGGCCAATGCGCCGATGAACTAACCTCGGCGGTCGCAACGCGGGGCGGGGCCGGAAGGCTCCGCCCCGCAAGCGGCCCCCCGCCCATGCACGGCGCGGGGGACCACCCTTTTTCTTTTTTTCATCCCGGCAAATCTTATGAAAACCGTTTTCTGCATCGAAATCCTGGGCGAAAGCCCGGTCCACAAATTCCTGGTTCAATCCGGCTGGAGCGGCAAGGACTACCGCTTTTTCTACAACCGCCACACCGGCTCGCACCTGCGCGCCTACCACGACATCGACGACTACCGCGCCGAGCGCGTGGACATGCACAAGTCCGCCAATATCTGGCCGCTGCTCGGCAATCTCCTCCCGGAAGAGGCGGTGGAACCCCATCTCTTCGTTCCGCGCGAAGACATCCACGGGCGGGCGTCCGCTCCGATCCCCGTTTCGGCTCCGCCTAAAATGCCAAAGACGCCAAAAGCGCCAAAGGCTTCCGCATCCCGGAGCGCACGCAACGCCAACTGACAACATTTTTCCCCATGTCGCTGACCGCACACGAACTGGCGCTTCGCCTGGCGAAGCATCTCGAAATCACCTCGCTCGACCCCGCCGACGCTTCCAACACCTCGCCCACCGATCATCGGGGGCTGCGCGAGGGCGATCCCGAGGAGCTGGCGGCGTGCATCAACGCGGCGCTCCAGGAACTCTGGGAGGGCGCGCCGACGGCGATTCGCTTCTCCCGGGTGGGGAGCGCGCTGCACGAGCCCGCCGCCGCCGCGCTGACGCTGACGCACGGGAGCAACGCCATCTCGGCGTTTCCGCAGTACGCCTCCTGGATGGAGGGGTGCACGGTGCGCTTCGAGGGGGAGGAGGAACCCAACGAACTGGTGGACGCCAGCACGCTCCTGCGCCCGTGGCTCGGCGCGGACGGGACGGTGGCCGCGACAGTCTACGGCGACTGCGCCAACCCGGGCGCGGAGGTGATCGCGGTGCTCGATCCGGTGACTCTCTGCGGCGGCCAGCCCGGCACGCTGCGCCGGGCAACCTTGCGGGCGGAGTTCGAGGCGGCGCGTGACCGCGCCCGGGGGGAGACGGGCGCGCCGGAGGTCTGCTTCGTGGAGACGCGCTATTTCTCCACGCAGTCGCGGCTCGGCATCCGCCTGCGGGTGTACCCCATGCCGGGCGAGGCGATGTTGCTGACTTACGGTGCGCGGCTTAACGCCCCGGCGATCACCACCGCCGATCTCGGGACCGACAGCGATCCGGGGAAGACGTTCCCGATTCCCGGCGGGTGGGAGGAGTCGGTGCTGCTGCCGCTGGCGCTGCAACGGCTCTCGGCGCATCCCGATTTCGTCCCGCAAAACACGACGGCGCGGGCGGAAACCACGCGGCAGGCGGAGGCGGCGCGCCGGATTCTGGCGGGGGCGGCGCCGCAACGCGCGGCAACGGGCCTGTACCCGGTGTTCCGGTAGCCGGTGTGGCAGGTTCAGTGTTGCTCCGGCCTGGAGAGGACGAGGCGCATCGGGATCATGTGCGAATCGACAAAGCCGTGCTGGCGGAAGAGTTTCTGCGACTCCACCTCGTCGCGGTCGCTCAGGAGCGTGATGCGCTGGAAATCCTTCGCCCGGGCGTATTCGATGGCGTGCTGGAGGAGGATGGTGCCGTAGCCGTGGCCGCGGTGGTCCTTGTGGATGACGAGATCCTCCAGCAGCATGACAAAGCCCCCCTCTGCGGTGCTGATCGTGAAGAGGAGGTTAATCATCCCGGCGATCCGACCGTGGCTGCGGAGCACGAAAATACGCCCCCGGGCGGGGTTCTCCAAAACCATGCGCAAGCCCCGCATCTGGTTCATGCGGTCCGGCTTGAAGTCCGGTTCCTGGGCAAAAAGGTCCACCAGCAGATCGGTCAACTGCGGCAGGTCTTCCAGGGTGGCTTGCTCGACTCTCGGTTGGTTCATGGGAATGACGGAGCCGGGGCTGGTGCGGGTACGCCGCCTTGGCTTCGGGTGAGCTTTACCGCAGAACGGCCCGGGGGGCAAGAAAAGCTCAGGACGCCGCAGGCGCAACAGGCACAGCAGGCGCAACGCCCGCGAGAATCTCCTCCTTCGGGACGCGATCGCAGAAGTCGGCAAAGGTTTCCCCTTCCTGTTTCTGCCCGTCGTAGAAGCGCAGGATCTTGTCGATGAAGTGGTGCACATCCTTGGCGAGAATTTTCCCTTTGAGGAGGTCGTTGAAACGGCGGTTTTTGCCGAGGCGACCGCCGATGAAGCAGTCGAAGGCGTCCACCATCACCCCGTCCACCTTGGTGCGCGCGCCCCGGAAGCCGATGTCGGCAATCTGGTGCTGGCCGCAGCTCGACGGGCAGCCCGAGAAGTGGATGCGGATCTTGTCCTTGTACCAGCCGCTCTGCGCTTCGAGCTGCTCGATGAGTTCGATCATCCGGTTCTTCGTCTCGGCCACGGCGAGGTTGCAGAACTCGATGCCCGTGCACGACACGCAACCCGCGCGGAAGTTCGAAGGGTTATAGACCAGCCCGAGGCGGTCGAGTTCCGCCTTCACCGCCGGGAGGTTCGCCTCCGGGATGTTGACGAGGAGGACGTTCTGCTTGTTGGTGAAGCGGAGCGAATCCTGCCCCGGGGCGCAATACCGGATGGCGAGATCGCCGAGCTTGCCGATCATGTTGTTGCGCACGCGGCCCCCTGCGAAGCTGACGCCGATCCAGAAGAGGCCCGGCTGCTTCTGCGCGTGAATGCCGAGGTGATCGCTCTCCTGGTCCTTGAGCTCCGGGAAGTCGCTGTGCGGTTCCAGCTTGAAGGGGACGCGCTCCTGCACGGCGGCGGCGACGCGCTCCACGCCGAGGTCGGCAACGAGGAACTTGAAGCGGGCGCGGTTGCGCTTGAGGCGGTACCCCTCGTCGCGGAAAAACTCGCTCGCCGCGTTCACCACCGGCCAGACCTGATCCTGCTTGATGAAGAAGGGGAGGATCTTCGCCAAATGCGGCGCGGAGGAAAGCCCGCCACCGAGCATGATCCCGTAGCCGATCTCTTCCACGCCGTTGACCGTCCGCTTCAACCCGAAAAGCGAAGTGCAGTTGATGTCGGGCTGGTTGCAACGGATGCAGCAGCCCGAGATCGAAATCTTGTACTTGCGCGGCATGTTGGAGAAATCCTTGTTGTCCGTGAGCCGGAGGCTCACGTCGCGGAGATGCTCCGAGGAGTCGAGGATTTCGTCCGGGTCGATCCCGGAGACGGGGCAGCCGACGACGTTGCGCGTGTCATCGCCGCACGCGCCGCTCGTGGTCATGCCGACGGCGGAGAGATCGGCGAAAATCTGCGGGACATCCTCGATCCTCAGCCAGTGAAACTGAAGGCACTGGCGCGTCGTGATGTCGCAAAACCCGTGGCCAAAACGCTCGCCGATGCTGGAGAGCACCTTCGCCTGCGTGCCGGTGATGCGGCCGCCGGGGATCTTCATCCGCATCATGAAATAGCCGCTGTCCTTCGGTTTCTGGCGGTAGACGCCGTACCATTTCATGCGCTCGAAATCGGTCTCCTCGATCGAGGCGAAGCCGGTTTTTGCGTACCGGTAAATGTCGTGGATGACATCCAGAGCGTCCTTCTCCTGCTTGATCCTCTCCTGAGGCGTAAGGGGAATGAGTCCCGCTTTGACAGCGGCGAAGTTGGGTGCGATTTCGGTCATGTTGGGGCGTGAAAAAGGGGGCGCCCAATTTAGGGGGCGGCCTTCGGAAAGCAATATCATAATTCCCTATAAGATTTGTAAAGAATTATCGCGGAGACCTTCATTTTCGCCGCTCCTATCTCTAAACCGGGGTCTCCCGGCAGGGCCATCCCCCTGCCCGCCCCCGTTCTTTCTGGAAGAGGCATGAAGCTCAAACCGGTGCGGGAACAAGTGGTGGTCGTCTGCGGGGCGGCGAGCGGAATGGGGTGGCGGAGCGCCCTGGAGTTCGCCCGGCGCGGCGCGAAGGTGGTGGCCGCCTCGCGCAGCCAGGAGGGGCTCGACGCGCTGCTCGCCCAGATCCGCGAAGGCGGCGGCGAGGCGATCGCCGTCGCGACCGATGTGCGCGACTACGCCCAGGTCAAGAACGTCGCGCGCAAGGCGGTGGAACAATACGGGCGGCTCGACACCTGGGCGCATTTCGCGGCCACGTCGGTCTACGCCCCCTTCCGCGAGACGACGCCGGAGGAGTTCCAGCGCGTGATCGACGTGAACCTGCTCGGGGCGGCCTACGCGGCAATGGCCGCCCTGCCGCTCCTGCGCGAGCACGGGGGTGCGCTCATCGAGGTTTCCTCCCTGGAAGCCGAGGTGGGAATGCCGAACCAGAGCGCCTACACCGCCTCCCGGCACGGGATGCGGGGGTTCATGGATGTCTTGCGGATGGAACTCCGGCACGAGCGCGTTCCGGTCAGCGTGACGAACATCATGCCCGCGAGCGCCCCGTTCTTTCACCCCGCGCCCTCCGCGCCCGCGCGAAAGGGCGGGCCCGGCGAAAGCGGGAAACCGTCCGCTCCCGTCTCTGTTTACCAGCCCGAGACGGTGGCCCGCGCCGTCCTGCACGCGGCGGAACATCCGCTTGATGAAGTGGTGATCGGAGCCTCAGGCGGCCTTTTCCTGCTGGCAAAACGGCTCGCGCCCCGGCTCGCCGACCGGCTGATCGCCCAGAGCGCCTACCGCACACAGCGCAGCGGACAAGCGGAAACCGGACGCGAGCGCCGCTCCAGATCCGGGACGCAAGCGGCCCGCACGCAGGGCGAGCACGAAAAGCAACTCTCCGCCGCGAGCCTCCACACCTGGCTGCAACTCCACCCTGCGGCGCGCCACGCGCTCGGCGGGGCGCTGCTGGCCGGGGCGGCGGCGGCCACGGCGCTGCTCTGGCGAAGCCGCCGGGGGTAAATATCACCCCTCTACCCGTTCTCTAAGCGCCTTCCGGCGTGGACGCCGGAACCGGGGCGACAGCCGCCTCCCGGCAGCCGCGCAGATCGAGCTTGCCGCTCGCGAGCACCGGGATGGCGGGGATGGGGCGCACGGTTTTGGGAATCCAGAGCGCCGGAACCCCCGCCGCCAGCAGGCTGCGGCGCAAGGCGGAGAGGTCGATCTCATGCGTCGCCAGCAGGATGATCGCCTCGCCCTTCGCGGGATCGGGAACGCCGACCACGCAGAACGTCCGTTCGTGCCCGCCTTCCAGCCCGAGCGCCTCGGAAATCCTTGCTTCGAGCGTCTCGTGCGGCACCATCTCCCCGCCGATCTTGGAGAAACGCGAAATCCGCCCCTCGATGTAAAGGAACCCGTCCTCGTCGAGCCGGGCAAGGTCACCCGTCTTGAACCAGCCGTCCTGAAGCACCTCGGCGGTGCGCGCGGGATCGCCGAGATACCCCTCGAAAATATTCGGACCGCGCAGCCAGAGCATCCCCGTCTCGTGGAGCGACAGGAGCCGCCCCGTCTCGGGATCGCGGATCTGCGCGGCAATGCCGGGGGCGAGCTTGCCGACGGAGCCAGGGCGGGAGGAGGGCTGCACCTCGTCGGCCGGCTTGCGCTTGGGCGGCTCAGGCAGGTTGACGCTGGCGACCGGGCTGGTTTCCGTGAGGCCGTACCCCTCCTGCACGGGGATGCCGAATTTCTCCTCGACCGCCGCCGCGATGTCGCGCGGGAGCTTCTCCGCGCCGGTCACAAGCAGATCCACGGAGGCGAGCTGCTCCCGGCGCGCTTTGCGCAAGTAGCCGCGCAGGAAGGTCGGCGTGACGATGACGAGGGTGATCCGGTGTTTCTCGATCAACTCCGCGTTTTTCTCCACATCGAGCGGGTTCGGGTAAGTCACCACGCGCACCCCCTCCACCATCGGGAACCAGAGCGTGACCGTGCAGCCGAAGGAGTGGAAAAACGGCAGCGAGGCGAGGATGGCGTCGTTGCGCTTGAGGTTCAGCATCTGGCCGAACTGCGAGATATTCCCCAATACGTTGCGATGACTGAGCACCACGCCCTTCGGCTCGCCGGAGGAACCGCTGGTGAAGAGGAGCACCGCCTCGGCGCGGTCCCCCGTGCGCGGGATGCCGAGCACCCCCTCCAGCAGCCGCGACGGCGCGAGGAAAACCAGCGCCCGCCAGAAAACAATCGCCTTCTTGATGCGCGGGATGACCTCCTCCATCTGGATCACGCGCGGCGGCAGCGGGAGGTCCGGGAGCTTGCGGAGCACAGCCCCGGCGGTGACGAGCTCCTCCAGTTCGCCGATGCGGATGGCCGCCTCGATCGCCGCGCGGCCCGCCGTGAAGTTGAGGTTCACCGGCACCTTCCCGGCCAGCATGACGCCGAGGTTGGCGACCATCGCGGCGCGCCCCGGGGGGAGGATCAGGCCGATCCGCTTGCCGGAAGTGTGCCGCGCCAGATGACGCGAAAAGGCGATCCCGGCGGCAAGCAGCGTCCCCCGGCTCGTTTCGGAACCGTCCATGCCGTCGGCGACCACCGGATCGAACTGCCGCCGCCGCAAACCGCGCAGGCAGGCAATCGCGAGGTTCCCTTTCAGGAACGGGCGCATCTGGAAGGCTCTCTCGCCCAGCTCCAGCAACCGCTCCCGCAGCGCCGCCGTGCCTGCCTCGCCCGGCGGCAACGGCGTGCCGAAGAGAACGGTCGCGGGGTACGGAATCCGCTTCGGAACCTTGGTAAAGAACCGCCTCCCCTCGAAGGAAAAGATGGAACCCCAGAGCCGGTCGAGCCAGACGGGCGCGACGGGCACGCCCGCCGCCCCGGCGATCACCTCGTAGCCGCG
>CAZYVL010000041.1:0-19853 GCA_964651005.1 uncultured Chthoniobacteraceae bacterium
CTCTCCGGCGGCGAACGCAAGCGGCTCAACATCGGCCTCGACATGATCGGCGGCGCGGACGTTTTCCTCTTCGACGAACCGACCAGCGGCCTCTCCTCCAAGGACGCCGAGCACGTGGTGGAGATCATCCGCGCCATGGCGCACAACAAGATCGTGCTGGTGACGATCCACCAGCCGACCTCCAAGATTTTCCAGATGTTCAGCAAGGCGATGCTGCTCGACAAGGGGGGCAAGCTCGTCTTCTACGGCACGCCGCGCGAGATACTCGAATACTTTGCGGAAGCCGAGCACGAGCAGCACTTCGGCACGGAACTCGGCGGCTGCCCCGCCTGCGGCACCACGCGCCCGGAGTTCATCTTCGACGTGCTGGAGACCCCGCTGCGCGATTTCTCCGGCGACATCATCTACGAGGAGAACCACCTCGGCCAGCTCGTCCCCGCGCGGCGCTATTCCCCGGAATACTGGCGCGACAAATACGAATCGTTCCGGCTGCTCCAGGATGTGCACCAGGTCGGCGTGCGCCCGCCCGCGCCCGCCACCCCCGCGCCCGATCTTCCCGCCCTGGGCCGGAGGAAACGGGAGCGCATCCGCTGGCGCGACGAATGGACGCAGTTCCAGACGCTCCTGCGCCGCGCTTTCCTGAGCAAGATGCGCAACCGCGCCAACCTGCTCACCACCATCGTGGAGGCGCCCGTGCTCGCGCTGCTCATCAGCAGCGTCCTGCTCTACTCGGAGAAGGGAACCTACGACTTCGCCAGCGCCTACCATATCCCGACGTACCTCTTCCTGGCGCTCATCGTCGCGCTCTTTCTCGGGCTGACGAACTCCGCCGACGACATCATCCGCGACCGGTGCGTGCTCCAGCGCGAGCGCAACCTCAATGTCCGGCTCCCCTATTATATTACCGCCAAGTCGCTCACGCTTGCCCTCTTCGCCGCCATCCAGTGTGCGATGTTTACCTTGATCGGCAACGCGATCCTGGAGGTCCGGGGGATGTTCTGGATCTACTTCGCCTTTACCTTCATCACGGCGTTCACCGGCATCGCGATGGGCCTTTTCATCTCCTCGCTCGTCGCCGACGGCAAGACGGCGGCCAACCTCGTCCCGTTGATCCTGATCCCGCAGATCATCCTCGGCGGCGCGCTCATCAAGTACGAGGAGATGAACCGCAACCTCGACTTCATCTACAGCATCAACCGCTGGTTCAGCGTCCACCCCGAGCTGGCCCGCGACAAGAACGAGAGCGCCCTTCAGGTGCCGTTCATTTGCGAATTCGTGCCGATGCGCTGGAGCTACGAGGCGCTCGTCGTGGCGCAGTACCAGCTTAACCCGCTCGCCTCCCGGCAGAACGCCATCCAGCGGCAGATCGACGCCATCGCCCACCAGGGCGGCGACGCCAACGGCTCCCCCCCGGACAAAGAGCAGCTCGAACGGCTCGCCGACCTCAAGGACACCCTCGCCCTCCTCTCCGGCCTGGAGGGGAAAACCGCCAACGAAGTCGCCGACCGCCTCAAGCGGATCGACCAGATCATCGACGGCAAGCCGCTCATCCCCCGGGAACTGCGCGCCCGCAAGGCGCGGATCACCGCCGAGCAGCTCTACGTCAACCAGAAGGTGAGCGATCTCGTCGCGAAAGCCGAAGGCGAACAGCGCGACTACCGCCGGGGCAGCCACAAGATCAACGTCTTCTTCGGCCCGGAAAAATATCTCTACTTCCACTGGGGCGGGAAGGAATACTCCTTCCACGGCAGCATCCTCGTGGTAAACGCCGTCGTTCTCCTCGCCTTCAGCTTCGCCACGCTGGGCGGCCTCTACATCAGCCTGCGGCGGCAGTTGAGGATGGGGTGAGGCGCCGGACGCGTGAAGGCGCGAAGAATTCCCGTGAAACTTGGCCGGGGTTTCCGTATCCTGCGCGGCGATGTCCTCCCCCGACCTCCCTGGAACGTCGCGGCCTGAAGCGGCTGCGGAAACCGATGCGCTTTCCCCGCATTCCCCTCCCCTTTCCTCCCACGCCCCGAGCGCGGAGGAGGAACGCGAACGCGCCGACTGGGAGGGGATCGCCGCGATGCCAGAGTTCCGCGCGCTGCTCGCGCGCAAGCGCCGCTTCATCGTAGCAGGGACGGTTTTCTTCCTCGTTTACTACTTTGCCCTGCCGGTGCTCGTCGGCTATTTCCCGAAGTGGATGGAGCAGAAGGTCGGGCCGGTTAACCTCGCCTACCTCTTCGCTTTCTCGCAGTTCATCATGGCGTGGGTGGTGGCCGGAGCGTACGTCAAGACCGCCGCCGGATGGGACCGGGCGGCACACGGCATCATCCAAAAAGCGGAGGGCAAATAAGATGGCACTCGGAATGTTTCTCTTTTTCATCGCGTTGACGCTCGGGATCACCTGGTGGTCGGCGCGGCGCAGCTCCGGCGCGAACGCCTATTTCGCGGCGGGCCGCAGCATCACCGGGTGGCAGAACGGCCTCGCCGTGGCCGGGGATTACATGAGCGCCGCCTCGTTCCTCGGGATCGCGGGGATGATCGCCTTCAAAGGGTACGACGGCTTCATGTATTCCGTCGGGTTCTTGGTGGCGTACCTCACCGTGCTGCTCATCGTCGCCGAGCCGCTGCGCAACGCGGGCAAATACACAATGGCCGACGTGCTCGCCTACCGCCTCAAGGCGAGGCCGGTGCGCGCGCTCGCCGCGTTGAGCACGCTCACCGTGAGCACCTTCTACATGATCGCCCAGATGGTCGGGGCCGGGGCGCTCGTCGCCCTGCTTCTCCCGGGGGTCGGTTTCCACGCGGCGGTGATCGGCGTCGGCGTGCTGATGATCGTCTACGTCGTCTTCGGCGGGATGCTCGCCACCACCTGGGTGCAGATCGTCAAGGCGGTGCTCCTGCTGAGCGGGAGCGTCTTTTTGAGCATCCTCGTTTTGCGGCATTACGACTACAGCCTGACGAACTTCTTCCATTCGCTCACTGAAATTCACCTGACGCAAAACGGCACGACCGTCACCCAGGACTTCCTCCAGCCCGGGCACAAATTCAACGGCGCCTGGGGCGCGCTCGACCTGATCTCGCTCGGGATGGCGCTGGTCTTCGGCACCGCCGGGCTGCCGCATATCCTCATCCGCTTCTACACCGTGCCGGATGCGAAAACGGCGCGCTCCTCGGTCGTCTGGGCGATGGTCCTGATCGGCGCGTTCTATATCATGACCACCTTCTTCGGGTTTGGCGCAGCGAGCATCGTCAACCCCGACCACATCGTTGATGGCTCCGGGAACCCGAACCCGAACATGGCCGCGCCGCTGCTGGCAAAGGTGATGGGGGGCGAGGTCTTCTTTGCCTTCATCTCGGCCATCGCGTTCGCCACCATCCTGGCGGTTGTCGCGGGCCTGACCATCAGCGCGTCCACCTCCTTCGCGCACGATTTCTATACCAACGTCATCCACCACGGCAAGGAACCCAACCCGGGCAAGGAAGTACGGGTGGCGCGGATCACCGCGTTTGTCGTCGGTGCGCTCGCGATCCTCGTCGCCATCGGCCTCGGGCCGTCGGTCAACGTGGCGTTCCTGGTCGGCCTCGCGTTTGCCGTCGCGGCGTCGGCGAACCTCCCCGCCATCATCTTTTCGATCTTCTGGCGGCGCTTCAATACGGCAGGCGCGGTCACGAGCTTGGCCGTCGGCCTCGTCTCGTCGATTGTTCTGATCGTGCTCAGCCCCGCCATCCGGGGGGAAGATCATCTCTTCCCGCTCAACAACCCGGGCATCGTCAGCATTCCGCTCGGGTTCCTCGGCGCGGTGCTCGGCACGCTCCTCTCCCGCGAGCCGGAATCTGCGGAGAAATACACGGAACTCATCGTCCGGGCGAACACCGGCCTCGGCGCCGAGAAGGCGACGGCGGGGCATTAGAAGGATATTTAAAAGGAAGAGGCGTTAGAACTTACTGCGCCTCTTTCTTCGCTCCCCGGAGGAACTCCGACATCTCCCCCGCATCGCCCTCAAAGGCCACAACCGTGCAGGTCTCCCCCTGGTTGCGGACGGAAACGGCCCACTCATCCTGCTGATAAGTCACCCAGTTGGCGGAATCGAGCTGCGGTTGCATTTTTCCCGGATGGAACACAAAAAGGAACGCATCTCGCGTCTCCAGCGCAAGTTGTGCGACCGGAACCCCGTGCACTTTATACACCCGGCAGCCAACTGCCTTGAGGTGCTCGAACTCCGGGGGCACGGAAAAGTTCTCGAACCCCTTGAGCAAAAACCAGTCGCCCAGCCGCCCCGCTTCCGTCGGCTCGATGCTTTCGAGCGCCGGGTTGCCGCCGCTGGCAGACTCCTCCACCAGCGTGCCGATGAATTCCTTGCCGGGGAAGCCGTCGAGCCTCTGCATCGCGGAGAAAATGCCGACCCCGGCCATCACCACCAGCGCGACCCCGATGGCCATCACGGCTGGCTGCCGGAGCACGGCGCGCAATCCTGTCGGGGCCGCTTCCGCCAGGGCGGGCAGTTCGAGGCGCTGGAGCGCGGCGGGAAGCGGAATGGCCTCCGCCCTCTCGCGCCAGCGGGTATCGAAGGCGGTCTGCGCCTTTAGCCGCGTGGCCGCCTCCCCGGTCGCTTCCGCGACGGCGCGGGCCACCGCTTCGGAGTCGCCTCCCCAGGGCCGGTGCAGCCGAGCGAGCGGTTCCAGCGGGTCGAGCGGTTCCAGCGGGAAAAACTCCCCCGGCGCGAGCGCCTGGCGCGCCGCCCCGATCGGCTCCGCGAGCGCGGCGGCCCCTTCGAGATCGAGCAGCCGGGCAAGCAGATCAAGATCGACATCGCCCGAGAGGGCATAAAAAAGAGCAAGCGCGCTCCGCGACGGCTCCGGGAGCGCGGCGGCTTGCACCCACGGCTCCACTGGTTCCCCCGTCTCCGCCGTTTCGGAAAGCGCGGCGGCCTGCGCGCGAAGCTGGCGCAAGAGCCAAGCCTCGCGCACCTCGACGCTGCGCGGCGGCTGGGCCGAGGCGGCAAGCGCCAGCGTCTCCTCCAGCGCGGCGGCGGCAGCAGCGGGCCTGCCGGTCAAAAACAGCGCCACGCGGTAAAGCTCCGGCGGCACGGCACGGCACGGCGGCAGGGAGTCGGAATCTCCCGCCACCTGGGAGGGCGGAGGTTCTGGGGAAGGGGTTTCCAAAGCACCCAAACGTAGTGCCCAAACCGTCGGATAGGCAACAGATTGTTGCCTCCATTCGCTCTCCGAAAAATCCGGTTTGCACGCCCGGAAAACGACCGGGGGTGCCTCCCCCTCCCCTCCTCGCGCCCAATGGAACGGGCGGCAACGCCGGTTTCGTTTCTCAACCCTCGACACGCCCCGATTTCCATGAAATCCTCACGCCTCGCCAAAACCGTGGGAGCCAAAAAGCACATCTTGTTCATCTGTACCGGGAACATCTGCCGCAGCCCGATGGCGGAGGGGCTGTTCCGGGAAATGACCCGCACCCGGGGGGACATCACCGTCTCCTCCGCCGGGGTCGGGGCGGTTCGCGGGCAGCCGCCGAGCACGCACGCCGTGACCGTGCTGCGCCCGCTCGGGATCGACATTTCGCGGATTCGCAGCCGCCCGCTCACCGGCGCGCTCGTGGAGGAGGCCACCGTCATTTTCGCCATGACGCGGGGGCACCTCGACATGATCCTCACCTTCTTTCCGGAAGCCGCAGAGAAGACCTACCTGCTCAGCGAGTTCCAGCCTGACACCCACGTACGCACGACGGACATCCCCGACCCGATCGGCGGCAGCCTGGAAACCTACGCCGCCTGCCGCAACCGCATCCAGGCGGCCCTTCCGAGCGTTCTCCATTTCATCAACCTTTCAGACGCATCCATGAGCACCAGCAGCACCACCACCTCCTCCTCTTCCACCCCCGCCAAACGGACCCTCCGCCTCGCGCTCGGCGCGGACCACGGCGGCTTCGAACTCAAGAAAGCCGTCCACGAGCAGCTCTCCTCCCGGGGTTATCTTGTCTCCGATTTCGGCGCGTTCACCGCACAGTCGGTCGATTACCCGGACTACGCGGAACTCGTCTGCCGCGAGGTGATCGCGGGCAAGGCGGACTTCGGCATCCTCTTTTGCAAGAGCGGCGTCGGCATGTGCATCGCCGCCAACCGCTACCCGCAGATCCGCGCCGCGCAGGTCCGCGACGCCGCTGGGGCGGCGCTCACCCGCAAGCACAATAACGCAAACGTCCTCTGCCTTGGCGCGAGCGAAATCCCGGCGGAAACCGCCCGGAAGATCGTCGAAGCGTTCCTGGAAGCCCCGTTCGAAGGGGGGCGGCATCAAAACCGCGTGGAGAAGCTCGAACAGGTCGGGGCCGAATTCCACGCTGGCGGCGCGCTGGCCGAGGCCGACCCGGAGATCGCCCGCGCCATTGCCGAAGAGGAGGAGCGGCAGTCGGAAAACATCGAGCTGATCGCCTCCGAGAACTTCACCAGCCGCGCCGTGATGGAAGCGCAAGGGTCGTGCCTGACGAACAAATACGCCGAGGGATACCCGGGCCGCCGCTGGTACGGCGGGTGCGAGCATGTGGACGTGGTGGAGCAGCTTGCCATCGACCGCGCGAAGGCGCTCTTCGGCGGCGAACACGTCAACGTCCAGCCGCACTCCGGCAGCCAGGCGAACATGGCGGTCTATTTCTCCGTGCTCCAGCCGGGCGACCGCATCCTGACGATGGACCTCTCCCACGGCGGCCACCTCACACACGGCAACCGCGCGAATTTCTCGGGCCGCTTCTTCGAGGTGAGCCACTACGGCGTCAGCAAGGAGACGGAAACGCTCGACTACGACGCCCTCGCCCGGCACGCCGCCGAGTTCAAGCCGAAGATGATTACCGCGGGCGCTTCCGCCTACCCGCGCGAGATCGACTTCGCCCGGATGCGCGAGATCGCCGACTCCGTGGGCGCTTATCTTTTCGTGGACATGGCGCACATCGCCGGGCTCGTCGCGGGCGGGGCGCACCCCAGCCCCGTCGCGCTCGCCGACTTTACCACCACGACCACCCACAAAAGCCTGCGCGGCCCGCGCGGCGGCCTGATCTTCTGCAAGGAGCAGTACGCGAAAGCGATCGACTCGCAGGTCTTCCCCGGCATCCAGGGCGGCCCGCTCATGCACGTCATCGCGGCCAAGGCGGTCTGCCTCCACGAGGCGCTCGCGCCCGCGTTCCGGGATTACGCCCGGCAGATCGTCAGCAACGCCAAGGCGCTCGCCGCGCAGCTTCTGCGGCACGGCTACCGGCTCGTCTCCGGCGGGACGGATAACCACCTCATGCTCGTCGATCTCCGCCCGGCTGGCCTCAACGGCAAGCTCGCCCAGGAGACGCTCGACCGCGCGGGCATCACGATCAACAAGAACGGCATCCCCTTCGACACGGAGAAGATCACCCTCGGCGGCGGCATCCGCATCGGCACCCCCGCTGCCACCACGCGCGGGCTGAAGGAAGAGCAGATGATGGAAGTCGGCGACCTCATTCACGAGGCGCTCGGCGGACACACCGACGCGGCGCGGCTCGAAGCCGTGCGCGCCAAGGTGCGCGAGTTGATGAAGCGCTATCCGCTCCCGCGATAAGCGCGGGTTGCCTTATTCCACCGCCCGCAGCACGAGGCTCGCGTTGATCCCGCCGAAGCCGAAGGCGTTATTGAGCGCGCAGCGGATCGGCTGGCAGCGCCCCGCGTTCGGCACGATGTCGAGATCGCACGCCGGGTCGGGCGTGCGGTGATGGAGCGTGGGCGGGAGGAACCCTTCCTTGAGCGCCAGCGCGCAGATCGCCGTCTCCATCGCCCCGGTCGCCCCGAGCGGGTGCGCGGTAAACGGCTTGGTGCCGCTGATCGCGAGGCGGCGGGCGTGCGGGCCAAAGACCTCTTTGATGCACGCGACCTCGTTGGCGTCGTTGAGCCTGGTGGAACTCGCGTGGCAGTTGATGTATTCGACCTCCTCCGGGGCGGCTCCCGCGTCGGCCAGCGCATCGCGCATGCAATCAACCACCACCTCGCCCGAGGGAAGCGGCGAGGTCATGTGATACGCCTCGTTGTTGATCGCGTACCCCACCACTTCGGCATAGATCGGCGCGCCGCGCCGCACGGCGTGGCCGTACTCCTCCAGGACGAGGCTCGCGGCCCCCTCGCCCATCACGAAGCCGTCGCGCTCCAGATCGAACGGGCGGCAGGCCAGAGGCGGATCGCCCTTCCAGCGGCTCATCGTCTTGATGAAATCAAACGCGCCGAACGTCAGCGGGCTGAGCGGCGCTTCCGAACCGCCCGCGATCATCACATCGGCCCAGCCGTCGCGGATGACGCGCATCGCGTCGCCGACCGCAACGACGCCGCTGGCGCACGAGTTGGAGTTGGTGGTTCCCGGGCCGCGAAACCCGCACTCGATGGCGATGTTCGCGTGCGCCGCCCCGCCGAAGACCTGGAGCGCAAGGGTCTGGTTGACGGCTCGCGGCCCGCCTTGCAGAAAACGCCGGTGCTCCTCTTCCGCGCCGGAGACCCCCCCCAGCGCCGTGCCGAAGGAGACGCCGACACGCGCCTGCGGCTTCTCCCGCGACCACGGAAACCGCGCATCCTCCAGGGCAAGGAGCGCCGAGGCGACGGAGAACTGCGAATAACGGTCGAGCCGCTTGAGCCGGTGCGGCGGGAAAAAGGCGGAGGCGTCCCACTCCCGCACCTCCCCGGCGCACCGGGCGTGGTAGGCGCTGGCGTCGAAGTAAGTGACCGGGCCGATGCCGCTGCGGCCCGCGCGGATGCTGCCCCAGAACGCCGCCTTCCCCAGCCCGACGCAGGTGATCGGGCCGATGCCGGTGATGACAACGCGGCGCGGTGCAGCGGGAACGGCGTGGGACGGGGCTCTCATTTTCTGGAAGTTCTCAAGTGCGCGGGCCCAAAAAATGGCGAACCTTCAGCGTATCACGCGGTAGCGGGCGAAGCACTCCCCCTCCACCGTTTCCATCGCCTCCAGGCGGCATTCGCGCGTGACCGGCAGAAACGCGCCGGGCGGGCCGGTGAGCGTCGGAGCCGCCCCTCCGCCGAGGACGAAGGGGCAAAACGTCAGGGCGATTTCATCCACGAGATCGGCCTCCAGCAACGCCCGGAGCAGCGCGGGGCCGCCTTCGCAGAGAAGCCGACGCACGCCGTGTTCGCGCGCGAGGGTGCTCAAAAGCGTGCGGAGGTCGGTGGAAGACGGGAAAAAAAGCGTCGGGGCGGAGTCGGGAGCGTCGGAGCGGCCCAGCACGATGCGCAGCGGCCCGGCGCGGAGATCCGGATCGGGCCGGTCAAGGTTGTCCCCGTTTGCTTCCGCGAGCACGGCGTCCGCCGTGGCGCGGAGTTCCAGCCGTTTCCGTTTGGCGTAGGGAGAGGAAAATCCGGACGGCGCGGCGGCGCGCGCGTCCCAGCTCATGGCAAAGGACGCGATCACTTCGAGAAGGCCGGAGCGGGGAGAGTCCACGGTCAGGAGGCGTTCTCGGTTTCGCCGATTTTGTGTTCGAGATCGGAAATCTCGTGCCGGATCTGGCCGAGGCTCGCGTGCTCGGACGGGCGGTAGAAGAGATAGATGATCCCGCCCAGAATGCCCCAGAACATGAGCACCAGGTAGCCGGTCAGCGAGATGATCGTCGCCATCGAGGCACCGATGCCGCAGAGATCGCCGAGCAGCTTGACGAAAAGCCCCTCGCGCACACCCGTTCCGCCGATGCTGATCGGCATGGCGGAGAGCGTGTTGACGATCGGCATCATGGCGAGGAAATCGGGCAACGAAAACTTCCCGGCCACTTCCGAAAAGGCGCGCGCCACGCAGTAGTAAAGGCTGAAGGAGAGCAGATGCACCGGCACGGAAAAGAGAAGCGCCGCGAGCGAAGAGCGCCAGGCGTGCCCGTAGAGGTTGTACGCCACGGAAATCTCCACGAGCTTGTCGCGCATCGGCAGCCGCGCGGGGAGCTTGTGCACCCAGCCGAGGTGCGTGACCACAAAGCAGGCGACAAAGAAAAAGAGACTGCCGCCAAAGATCGCCAGCAGGATCCACAGCAGCCCGGAGGTTGCCTTCGTCTGCGTGAGCCAGTCGTAGCGGAAACCGATGACCAGCCCGGCGATCCCGATGAGCGCCATGAGGCCGAGCAGCCGGTCCATCAGCACGGCGAGCATCGCGGCCGATTTTTTGGGCGTTTCCTTGAGCAGATAATAAATTTTCACCACGTCGCCCCCCGTCCCGCCGGGCATGAAGATGTTGAAGAAGAGGCCGATCATCATCAGCGCGAAGAGCCGCAGCCAGCCGACGCTCACCTCCTGCACCCGCAGCAAAATTTGCCAGCGGACTAGCGCGCACAGCTCGACGAGTCCGTACATGACGACGGAAATGCCGATCCAGAACGGGTTCGCCCCGGCCAGCGCCGCCGTCATCTCGCGGTTTTTGGCGGGGTCCCGGAAAAGCCAGGCGAGGATCGCCACGGTGATGGCGATCTGGAGCGCGGTCACGAGCGCCTTCTTCATGCGCCGAAGCGGCCCTTCCATTCCATGAGCGAGCGGGCGATTTCTTCCCGGGTGCGGCGCGGATTCATCTCCCACACAAACAAGCAACTTTTTGGCAGGAGGGGAATCAGTTTATCATACTTTACGCTCCCGCCCGTAAACGGGGCGAGGTGATCCTGTGCGGGCCAGGCCACATCGTGCAGATGGCAGCCGAGCAGGCGCGGGGCGATGGAGGCGAGCCAGTCGGCATGGTCGAGAAAGCCGAGGTTGTGTTTGATCTGCACGTGGCCGAAATCGTGCCAATACCCGGCGACGCGCCCTTCCGGGTCGAGCGCGTCGAGCAGCGCGGGAAGCTCGCGCTCGCTCGGGATCTCCTCGTACGCCTGGCGGCTCTCGATGCCGAGCCGGATCTGGCGTTCCCCGGCGTAATCGACGATGCGGCGCAGGCAGTCGCGCACGCGGGCGAGGAACTTCGGGGCAGCCCCCTCGCGCTGGCGGACGGCATCGAACTTCAGCCGGGCGTATTCGGGGGAAAGATGCGCGCCCGATTTGGCCAGCGCGGCGAGTTGCGCCGTGGCGGGCCGCATCAAAACGCGACCGCAGTGAAGCACCACGAACGGCGCGCCCAGCCGGACGGCGTAGTCGATGGTCTGGCACGTCTGCCGCACGGCGCGCTCGCGCTCGGCTTCCCGGTAGGAGGAGTATTGCAGGCAGTCGGGAGAGGCGTGCAGGATTTCCACCGGCAGCGGGCAGAAGTTGTGCAGGCTCGAAAAACGCACGGCCCCCTTCTCGTGCATTTTCAGGATTCCCGGGATGAGCGAAACCCGAATGCCGTGCCCGAGTTCCACGCGCTCGAAGCCGAACTCAAGGAGTTCGGCGAGCATCTCCGCCCCGTCTGTATGGCGGGCGGAGTTCCAGCAGGTGGAGATGGAGAGCATGCGTTAAGGGATGCTCCCGGGCCAAATCACGGTTGCGGGCATTTCTAAGATTCGTCGCGGAACGGCATCCCCCGCTCGCCGTTGTTGAGCTTCCTCAGCAACGCATCCTTGCGGGGATCGCCGGATTCCCGCCGCAACGGGGCCGGGCCGACGACCTTGATGGCAATGGCCCGCCGGGCGGCGCGCCCTTTTTCCCAATCTTCCCAGGAAATGGTACGGGTCAGCATCGGTTCACGAGGTTTGGCGTTGGAGTTCCTGGATCATCGGGCGATTTGGCCACCTGCTCAAGCTCTTCCATGGCGCCCGGCGTCCCTTACCGCGCCCAGGCGATGAGCCGCAGTTCGTGCGGCTGCGTGAGGTCCGGGTTGTGCGGGATCACCCGCACGTTGAACCCGTATGCGCCGCTCTCCGTCCCCGGGACGGAACCACGGTAGAGATAATCGCCGTGCGCATCCTTCTTGGACTCGAAGAGGTCGAACGCGATCGGGTGGTAAATCTGGTTGTCATCGGTTTCGCCGACATACGCCTGCACGCGCACAAATTCCGGGCTGAGTTCGCCCAGATGCACCTTCGCCTCGATCGCCAGCGACTCGCCCACGAGGATGTTCACGCGGTCTTCGTTGGCGATCCGCACGTCGTTGATGCGCACCTGCGGCCAGAGGCGGCGCATGTCAGCCTTCCATTGCGAGACCTCCCGCGCTTTCTCCGCGTTGTTGCGGCCAAGCTTGGCGTGCGCGGCGGCGGCGGGTTCGTAGAGCAGTTCGCTGTACTCCTCCACCATCCGCTGCGTGTTAAATACCGGGGTAACACTCCGGATCGACTCGCGCATGAGTTGCAGCCAGGCGATCGGCAGGCGGCCATCGGGCTTGGCATAGTAGAGCGGGATGACGTGGTTCTCCAGAACGTGGAAGAGGCTCGCGGTATCGACTTCGTTCTGGAACTCCACGGAGCCGTCCACGATCTCCGGGCCGACGGCCCAGCCGTTCTTGCCGTTGTACCCCTCGCACCACCAGCCGTCGAGCACGCTGAGGTTCAGCCCGCCGTTGGGCGGGAGCTTCATGCCGCTGGTGCCGCTCGCTTCCAGAGGGCGCAGCGGGTTGTTGAGCCAGAGATCGACCCCCTGCGTGAGCCGCCGCCCGATGTAGGCGTCGTAATCCTCCACAAAGACGATCCGGTTCTCCAGCCCCGCCTCGCGCGACCAGCGGTGGACCTCCTGGATGAGCCGTTTGCCCGCCTCGTCCTTCGGGTGCGCCTTCCCCGCGAAGACAAACTGCACGGGGCGCTCCGGGTTGGTGACCATCCGCTTGAGCCGCTCGCTGTCGGAAAAGAGGAGCGCGCCGCGCTTATAGGTGGCGAAGCGGCGGGCGAACCCGATGGTGAGCACCTCGGGATCGAGCAACTGGTTGACCTGCCGGATGCGCTCCGGCGATTCGCCGATGCGCTCGCGCTGGGCGCGGACGCGCTCACGCACGAACTCGACGAGCCGCCGCTTGAGCAGGAGGTGGGTGCCCCAAAGCTCCTCGGCGGGGATGTCGATGACGCGCCGCCAGAATTCCTGGCTGGTCAGGTTCTCCTCCCAGTCGGGCAGATAACGGTCGTAGAGCGCGGCGAACTCCGGGGCGAGCCACGTCTTGGTATGAATGCCGTTGGTGATGCTGAGGATCGGCACCTCGTCTTCGGGAACCCCCGCCCAGACATCGCGCCAGAGCCCCCGGCTCACCGCGCCGTGCAGCTTGCTCACGCCATTGGCGTGGCGGCTGGTGCGCAGGGCGAGGATCGTCATGGAAAAGGCGTCGAGCTTGTTCACCGTCGATTGGCCGAAGGAGAAAAACTCGTCGAAGGAGACGCCGACATGAGCGGGGTAGTCGCCGAAGTATTTCTGCATCAGATCGCGCGGGAAGGCGTCGTTGCCCGCGGGGACCGGCGTGTGCGTGGTGAAGACATTGCCCGCCGCGACGAGTTGCAGCGCGCTTTTGAAATCAAGCCCCTTCTCCTCCACGCCGCGCCGGATCAACTCCAGCGAGAGGAAGGCGGAGTGCCCCTCGTTCATGTGGAAGACCTGCGGGCGCAGCCCCATCGCGTGGAGCGCGTGGATGCCGCCGATGCCGAGGACGATCTCCTGCTTGATGCGCATCTCCAGGTCGCCGCCGTAGAGGTGCGCGGTAATGAGCCGGTCCTCCGGGCTGTTTTCCGGGATGTCGGTGTCAAGCAGGTAGAGCGTGATGCGCCCGATGTGCATCTCCCAGATCTTCGCCCGCACGTCGCGGTTGAGGATGCGCACGGAAACAAGCAGCGGCTGCTCGCCAAGGCGCACTTCCGAAAGCGGGAGATGATGGAAATTCTGGTTGAGGCTGACGCTCTCCTGCCACCCCTCCTTGTTGATCTGCTGCTTGAAATAGCCGTGCCGGTAGAGGAGCGTCACCGCGACAAAGTTCAGCCCGAGATCGCTCGCCGATTTGCAATGGTCGCCCGAGAGAATGCCGAGACCGCCCGAGTAGTTCGGGATCGACTCGTGAAAGCCGAACTCGGCGGAAAAATAAGCCACCAGGCCGGTGCGGCGCTTGCTGCCGAAGGTGTCCGTGCGCTCCATGTACGCGCGGAACTCCGCGTGCACCGTCGCCAGTTCGCGCAGGAACTGCTCGTCCCCGGCGAGTTCCACCAGCCGCGCCTGGCGGCAGCGCTGGAGCATCCGCACGGGGTTATGGTTGGTGCGATTCCAGAGGCCGGGATCGAGGTGCCGGAAGAGCTTGCGCGCGGACGGCTCCCAGGTCCACCAGAGGTTGCACACCATCTCGCGGAGCGGTTCCAGCTCCTTCGGCAGTTTCGGAATGACGTTGAAGGTATATAACGGCTGCATGATTTTTCCCGCTTCCCCGTGAACCGCCCGGGAGGGGCACCCGGGCCGGGTGACGCGCGAAGGGAAGGCAGCGGCTGACCTTACCGGCGCCGAAACGGGATGCAAGTCCTTTGCACGCCGCCGCTGGAGCGCGAGGGGATTTTTCGGTTTGACGACCGGGCTTTTCCCTAGGAGACTCCCCGCCCTTTCCCTTTCCATGCGTCACACAATTTCGGTTCTGGTCGAAAACAAGTTCGGGGTGCTCACACGCATCGCCGGAATGTTCAGCGGCCGCGGTTTTAACATCGACACCCTCAACGTCGGCCCCACGCTCGATCCGCGCCGCTCGCGGATGACCCTCGTGGTCCGGGGCGACGACGCCGTGCTCGAACAAGTCACCAAGCAGCTCGACAAGCTCATCGACGTAATCGAGATCCAGGACTTCCGCGAGGACGAGTACGTGGACCGCGAGCTGGTGCTCCTGCGCGTCGGCGCCGACGCCTCCAACCGCTCCGAGCTGATGCAGATTTGCGACATTTTCCGCGCCAAGATCATCGACGTGCAGCACAAAAACCTCGCCATCGAGATCACCGGCAATGAAAACAAGATCGAGAAGTTCATCCTGCTGATGGAACCGTTCGGAATCTGTGAACTGACCCGCACCGGCAAGGTCGCCCTGGCCCGTCGGCAATAAAGGGAATCAAAAAAACCGGAGCGGCACCCCGTTCCAAATCTCCAAAACGCCTCCAAAACGCCCTCACCATCCTTCCACTGTATGCCAGTTAAAATCTACACCGACAAAGACGCCTCCCTCGACGCCCTGAAAGGGAAAACCGCCGCCGTCATCGGCTTCGGCTCGCAGGGGCACGCCCACGCGCTCAACCTCAAGGACTCCGGCGTCAAGGTCATCATCGGCCTCTACGCGGGCAGCAAGTCCCGCCAGGTCGCCAAGGAAAAAGGGTTCGAGGTGTTCGACACCGCCGAGGCGGTCAAGCGCGCGGATGTGATCTTCGTCGCCGTGCCCGACACCAAGATCCCCGCCGTTTACAACAAGGACATCGCGCCGAACCTCACCAAGGGGAAGACGCTCCTTTTCAGCCACGGCTTCGCGATCCATTTCAAGACCATCGAAGTCCCCGCGGAAGTGGACGTCATCCTCGTCGCGCCGAAAGGCCCGGGCCACATCGTCCGCCGCCAGTTCACCGAGGGCAAGGGCGTCCCCGCGCTGATCGCCGTCTACCAGAACCCGAGCAAGCAGGCGAAGAAGATCGCTCTCGCCTGGGCCAAGGGAATCGGCGGCACCCGCGCGGGCGTCATCGAGACGACCTTCAAGGAAGAGACGGAAACCGACCTCTTCGGCGAGCAGGCCGTTCTCTGCGGCGGCGCGAGCGCGCTCGTGCAGACCGGGTTTGAAGTGCTCGTGGAAGCGGGTTACTCGCCGGAGATGGCCTACTTCGAGTGCCTCCACGAGTTGAAGCTGATCGTGGACCTGATGAACGAATCGGGCATCGCCGGGATGCGCTTCTCCATTTCCGAAACCGCCAAGTGGGGCGATGTCACCGTCGGCCCCCGCATCATCGACGCGAGCGTCAAAAAGAAGATGCAGAAGACGCTCAAGGAGATCCAGAGCGGCAAGTTTGCCCGCGAGTGGGTTGCGGAATACGAAGGCGGCTACAAGACCTACAACGCGCTGCTCAAGGCGGGCGAGAAGCACCCGATCGAAAAGGTCGGCACGCGCCTGCGCAGCATGATGCCGTGGATTCAGAAGAAGAACCTCAAGGGCGCCCAGGCCGCGTACTAAGAGCCTTTCTTCACCAAATTTTTCAAAAGGCCGCCCGCGTCAACACGGGCGGCCTTTTGTATTTCCTAACGCACCGGCACCGGCTGCGCCGCGACGACGATCCGCGCGGCGCGCTCCCCCATCCCGTGCTTCGGCCCGAGCGCCTTGCGCTGGAGATGGTTCTCCAGCAGTTCAATGGCGATGGCGCGGGCAAGATCAGGGTCCGCCGAATCCGCTTCCATGGAAAACAGCCGTTTGCCGTCGAGCCAGCATTCGATTTCGTATCGCATCGCGCACCCCCTTTCCCGTCCCATCGCAATCGAGCGCGGCAGCGGTCCTGCTAAGGACGCCGCCGGTGAATGAGCGTCAGCGTCCCGACGTTCCAGAACGAGCCGGAGACGCGCCAGATGCGGGTCGCCCGGGCGGCGATCTCCTTGCGCGGGCAATCCCGCGCCCGCGTGGGGTGAATCCACGCGGTGCCGTCGGCATCCCGCGTCACCGGGGCGAAACGCTCCAGCGTCTCCTCCCCCACCCCCCAGCATTCGCAGACGAACTCCGTGCTCGCGGCGATCTCCGCATCGAAGCTCCCGGGGCGATTCACGCCGCCTCCTCGTTTTCGTCCTCCGGCAGAATCACGATCCGGCTCTTGGGCCGGTAGACGGTGATCTGGTAGCGCGCCGTCGCGATGAGCAGCGCGTCGGGCACGTTCACGATCCAGTCGGCGAGCAGTTTCCCCTCCCCCTGCTCGAAAACCGTGGAAACCGGGGCGTGCGCCCCCTCTTTTTCCCACGAGTCGATGAGTCCCAATCGCTTGGCTTCGTGCACTCCGTAGCATTGGAACGTGTAGTTCGGGCCTCTTAACGTCACTTCTTGTGGCATGGTTGTTTCTCCTTGGTGGATTGGTTGGCGCGGGAGCCGGAACCGCCCGGCATCGCGTATGTTTCCGTACAGTGGTGTAATACACCCGGAATGAAAAAAAGCCGCAATTCTTTTTTGAAAAAAATTCACCAGGGCCGCCCACGTGCCGCTCAGAACTCCCGTTCCAGCGCGAGTTCAAGCTGGTTTGCCTCGTTGATCGCCCACGCTTCCACGCCGCGCGCCCGCAGGTCGGCGGCGAACGCGGCGGCAAAGCCGTGCAGCGTCAGCACCCGCCGGGGGCGCACCAGTTCGACAGTGCGCAGCAGTTCGTCGTAGTCCGCATGGTCGGAGAGCGGGAACGCCACATCCGCGCCGTAGCGATACGGCGCGCCGGGATCGAGCGCCCACCCGGTCAAGACCGCAACGCGCCGCCGGGGAATCCCCCGCACCGCCGGGGTGCGGGCCAGCGAAGGCGGGCAAATGAACACCGTCCCTCCCCCCGCCGCTGCCGCCGCTTCCCGTTCCACACCGTGGCGGACATAACCGCCGGGGAACTCCGGGACGAGGGTGCGGCAAATCTCCGTCATCCGGAAAACCGTGTCGTGGAGCGCCGGAACCAGCCCCGCCCCAAGGAGCGCCCAAACGGCTTCCTGCGCCTTGCCCAGCGAGTACGCCAGCAGCACCGGGGTCGCCCCCTCCGCCACCGTCTGGCGGCAGAAATCGACGATCTGCGCGATCACCTCGTCCGCAGGCGGCATCCGGTAGCGCGGCTTGCCGAACGTCGTCTCCATCACGAGCGTCTCCGCGTGCCGCCACGTCGCCCGCTCCGCGCAAAAGCTGGCGCGCAGCTTGAAATCGCCGGTGTAAAGCAGCGAGCCACCCACTCCGCCCGGCCTGCCCACTTCGCCCTCCGCTTCCAGGTAAATCTGCGCGGAGCCGACGATGTGCCCCGCCGGGAGCAGCTCGATGCGCACCCCGGGGAGCTGCGGCAGTGAGAACGGCTCGCCAAAGGCGACCGGGTGCTCCCGCCGCCTCCCCCGCCCGAGCCGCTCGCGCATCAGCCGGATCGTCCCGGGCGTGGCGATCACCTCGCGATGCCGCCCAAGATGATCGCTGTGCGCATGGGAGACGAACGCGAGCGGACGCGAGCCGCGCGGGTCGAGCCACAGGCCGTGTCCGCAAAGCTCGATCCCCTTGCGGTAGGCGACTTCGAAGGCAAAGGGCGCGCCGTTCACGGGGGCGACTATCCGGCTGCGCGGGGCGGAATGCAACCCCGCCACGCCCCGCGCTCAAGAGTCGTTGACACACAGGAAACGAGTCGCTTTAGTCTCGGGAATCATGATTCGCCGGTTTCTGATTTCTGGCCTCTGCGGAGGGCTTGCCCTCTGTCTGCTGGCCGCTCCGCGCGGCAACGCCGCCGGGCCGAAGAGCCTTCCAGTCTCGCCCGTGCGCCTGCTGGAGAAAGCCGACGCCCTGCCGCTTGCCCTCGACGACACGTTCGAGTTCCGCAAACAGAAACTCTTCCTCAACGACCGGAAGCTGGAAAAGCCGACCGGCGACAAGATGATCGTCTTCGAGCGGATGCGCATCAACCACGGCGCCGTCTCGCGGGAGGAGCGGCAACTTCGCGAGGGGCACTATTTCGACTTCTGGTGGAGAAGCGCGCGCCCGGCCACCGTGACGGTGCGGCTGGAGTACCGGCAGGCGAATCTCGCCAACTTCGTGCAGGCGCGGGAGCGCGATTTCACCGTCGGCAAGGGAACGCACGAAGCGAGTTTCCAGATCATCGGCGATGACTACCACGACGACGGCACCGTGACCGCCTGGCGCGCCGTGGTGATCGAGAACGGAAAAATCGTCGCCCTCACGCAATCGGCCATGTGGCACTAAGGTGACACCAAGGCCCACCGGAAAATATCAAGCGATGAGGGCCCCAAGGCAGGCGGGAGGATTGCGGAACGCCGACACGGTTTGACACGCTTGCCGGGAAACCCTTATAGTTTTTTTTACAGGTGAGCACTCCAAGCAGCATTCTCGTCGGTTGCGCCAACAAGGTCGTCTGGATTCGGGTGCAGGGGAAAGGGTCTTTTCTCAACAGCTCCGGGCTCAAGGAATTTGCGCGCAAGATGGTGAACCGGGGGTACCGGGAGTTCGTCGTCGATCTGCGCAACTGCCCCGTGATGGACTCGACCTTCATGGGAACGCTCGCGGGCATCGCCCTGCGGTTGCGCGAGATCGGCCAGGGGAACCTGCATGTCACCAACCTCAACGAGCGCAACAGCGACCTGCTTCGCAATCTGGGGCTCGACCAGCTTTTCGCCGTCGATCTTTGCGGCATCAAGGTGCCCGGCGAGGAAGGCCCGGCAGAACCGCTCGCCCCTTCCGCCCCCGCCTCGGACCGCACCGAACAGGCCCAGACGATGATCGAGGCGCACGAGGCGCTCGTGGAGGCGGACCCTGATAACCTGACCCGGTTCAAGGACGTCCTGGAGTTTCTAAAACAAGACTTGAATCCCTCCGAGTAACGGCCTAGGGAATCACTGATTCAACGGAGCACGACGGGTGCTCCGCCTTTTCCATCGTCCCCTTCCCCTTGTTCTCCCCTCTCCCACCAGCATGAGCAGCTTTCTCTTCGGGTTGCTGATTGTAAGCTGGGTCGTGGCCGCATTCTGGATTCGACGGCAAAGGGAGAAAGTCGAGGAACTCGCGAAGGCTTGCGAGAAGATCCAGCTCGAAGAGACGCGGATGTTCGACTTCCTGCACGAGCTTGGCTCCGCCTTTTCCGATAACCTCCGCATCGAAGAGCTGCATCGTCTTCTCGTCGAAGCGGCGATGCGCGTTCTCGACGCCCGGGGCGGCGCGCTCTACATCCCCAACCAGCAGAGCGCCGCGCTCATCCCCTCGTTTGTCTCCGAAAACTGCCCGCCGCTCGTCGCCATCCCGCCGTCGCTGCGCGAACACTTCGGGCAGGCCGGGCA
>CAZYVL010000042.1:0-19792 GCA_964651005.1 uncultured Chthoniobacteraceae bacterium
AGCGCCTCATCGAGCGCGGCAGCATCGAGATCGCGCCGCTGGCCTACATGCGCGGGAGAACGCTGAAAAACGCCTTCATCATCCTCGATGAAGCCCAGAACACGACCACCGAGCAGATGCTGATGTTCCTGACCCGGCTGGGCGTCGATTCCAAATGTGTCATCACGGGCGACACCACGCAGATCGACCTCCCGAGCAACCGCCGCTCCGGGTTGATCGAGGGGCTCCAGGCCCTCAAGGATGTCCAGGGCATCGGCTTCTGCACCTTTGAGGAGCGCGATGTCGTCCGGCACGAACTGGTCCGGCAGATTGTCCGGGCCTACAAACGCCACCGGTCGGGGGATGTCGCCCCCCGCCAGGGCTGATCTCTCCCGCCACCATGTTTGCATTTTTCGAACGTTATCGTTTGGTCAAAAAGGGCCTTGCCTCGCAGAAAACCCGGCGTCGGCGCGGCGACAACGAAGTGCTCCAGAGCATGGAGTACAGCCTTGGCGTCAAGATCCTGATCTTTCTCGCCTTCGTCGCCGGGCTGGCCGCGCTGATCTACAGCGGCTCGCAGCCGGAGCCGATGAAGAAGCTCTTCATCAGCCTGCTCATCTTCCTCACCGCGCTCGCGCAGCTCTGGATCAACCACCCCGCGACGTACGTGCGCAACTCGCGCCTTACGCTCGTTCTCGGCGTCTGCCTGGCGCATCTCGCCGTCATCAAGGGGATTCTCGTCTTTTTCCAGGGCGGCGCGTTCGACCGGAGCTTCGGCCCGCTCTTGATCCCTTACGCCCTGGCGCCGCTGGTGCTTTCCGTGCTGCTGGGGCGCAACCACGGCCTCTTCGCGGCGGTTTTCGTCAGCCTCTGGGGGTTGATTATCGTGCACGGCATTGACCCGGCGGTTTTCATCGTCGTCAGTCTCATTAGCGGCTTTATCGCCGTGTTTGTCACCCTCCAGGTGCGGCAGCGCAGCCGCCTGATCCGGGCGGGGGTGTTCGTCGGGCTGGCCACCTGGGTGCTCGCCATTGTCTTCGGCCTCATCGGGCCGATCGTCGTGGAGAGCCTCAACTGGAGCTTCCTCCTCTCCCAGAGCGTCGCCACGGTCGGCAGCGGCGTGATTACCGCCATCCTCGTCAGCGGCGCGCTCCCGATCCTGGAAAGCCTGTTCCGTGTCACCACCGACATCTCGTGGCTGGAAGCGGCGGACCTCAACCACCCGCTGCTCAAGCGGATGACCATCGAGGCCCCGGGCACCTACCACCACAGCCTCGTCGTCGCGAACCTGGCCGAAGCCGCCGCCGAGGCCGTTGGGGCCAACGCCACGATGGCCCGCGTCTGCTCCTACTTCCACGACATCGGCAAGCTCGTGAAGCCCGAGTATTTCACCGAGAACATCTCCGAGCGCAACCCGCACAACGATCTCGCCCCGACCATGAGCGCGCTCATCATCATCGCGCATGTGAAGGAGGGGGTCGATCTTGGCCTGAAATACAAGCTCAAGAGGCAGATGATCGACGTGATCCAGCAGCACCACGGCACCTCGCTCGTCTGGTACTTCTACCAGCGCGCCCTCCAGCAGCAGGAGGACGCGCGGCAGGGGGGCAAGATCATGAACATGCGCGAGGAGGACATCCCGGAGGTCCGCGAGGAGAGCTTCCGCTACCCCGGGCCGCTGCCGCAGACCAAGGAGTGCGCCATCATCTCGCTGGCTGACTGCGTGGAGAGCGCCTCGCGGAGCCTCGAAAAAGTGACCCCCCAGCGGGTGGACCAGATGATCCAGGACATCCTCTCCGCCCGCGTCGCCGGGGGGCAGCTCGACGAGTGCAACCTGACGCTCAAAGAGCTCAAGATCATCGCCGCCACCTTCAAATCGACGCTCCTGAGTATGCTCCACAGCCGCGTTGCCTATCCCAAACAGGGCGGCGAAGGCAAATCCGCAGAGGGGCAGGGCGACGGCGCGGCAACCCCGTCGGTTCCCGCCGCGTGATCGCACCGTACCCGGAGAACCGAAAAGCCTTCTGGAAATCTCGCTCTACAACCGCCAGCGGAAAGTCGCGCTTCCCTTTGCCTGGCTGGTGCGGTTCGCGCCGGTGGCGCTCGCGGCGTGCCTGCGCCAGCGCCCGGGGAAGGGGAGGGCCGGGGCCAAGGCCGGAGGAGTGCTCCGGGGGCTTGCGGAAGTGGAGGTGAGTTTCCTCTCCGATGCCGCCATTGCCCGGGTGCACCGCGATTTCATGGGGATCCCCGGAGCCACCGACGTGATTACCTTCGACCACGGGGAGATCGTCATCAGCACGGAGACGGCCCGGGAGAACGCGGCGTTGTATGGGCGAAGCCTCGGGGAAGAACTCGCGCTTTACATCGTGCACGGGCTCTTGCACCTCAACGGCTACGAGGATAAAACCGGCCCCGAAGCCGCCCGGATGCACCGGATTCAGGAAAAAATCCTCCAGGAATGCCTCGCCCGGCTCTGAGATGATCCCGACTTCCCCCGCCCGCGCATGATCGAAACCGCACCGGAAACCGAAGAGAAGACCGCCCTCGACCTCCCGTGGAACGTGGTCGTGCATAACGACCCCGTGAACCTGATCAGCTACGTCACGATGGTCTTCAAGCGGGTTTTCGGCTACACGACGGAACGGGCCAACCGGCACACGCTCGAAGTGCATCACAAGGGGCGCTCGGTGCTCTGGACCGGCTCCCGGGAAAAAGCCGAGTTTTACGTCCAGCAGTTGCATTCCTACCTGCTTCTGGCGACGTTGGAGAGAGCCGTCTGAACGGCTGCCACGGGGAAGACCGGGCGCGAGGCAACGTGCCGCGTGCCGGGCTTCCAGCCAAGAGCGAAGGAGGATATTCTTGCAAATCGTCAGGACCAAAGACGGCACATTCATCATCTCCGGGCTGGAGCCGCCCCTGGGCGAGATTTTCGCGGCGATCCCCGAGGCCGCCGATCCGGGGGATAGCGCCGCCGCGCGCCGGAGGCTCTACCCCGCGCCGTCGCTGGAGCGGGAGATCTGCGAGGAGTGGCGCGAGTACGTCGAGCCGGGGCTGCGCGACTGGTTCCAGAGCGCCGTGGAGATCGTCCAGAGCGATCTGCGCCCGCTTCAAGAAGGGGGCGAAACGCTCACCATCGAGCCGGAGCATGTGGACGCCTGGCTTAACGCGCTGAACCAGGCCCGGCTCTCCCTTGCCGCCCGGTTCGCCGTGGCCGATCCCGACATGGAACTCGCCCTCTCCCCCGTGATCCGCCACGAGCGGGAGCGCCAGCGCGAATGGGCACTCTTCCAGATTCATTTCTACGACCTCGTGCAAGAGCGCCTCATCCGGGGGATCGAGGGCGATTAGAGCGTTTGGCCGGGGGGCAATCCCGTGGGGGGTGTTCGGGTTGGCGGGGCGAAAGATCGGGGAGTTGCCCCGATACCGCCCGCTTTCGCTTTCGTGTTTACTGGCTCCCGTCAGCCCCGGCCAGGGACGGCACCGCGGCAGGGAAGCCACGGAGGGGTTGATCCGCACACACGGTGCGGAGTGGGCGGAGAAGGCGGGCATGGATTGCCGGTTTTTCTCCGTCCGCTCCGCGCGGCTTGCCTGGCGGCGGTCCCCCGGGCTATAAACCGGCTCGATGCCCGACAAAAAGCGCCGCGTCCGACTCGACGCTCTCGAACACAAGTCCCTCCGGGAAGCGGACTACAAAAAGCAGCTCAAGAAGGAACAGCTCCGGCTGCTCAATCTCCAGCTCCGGCTCGCGGAGAAGAAATCGAGCGTCGTTGTTGTCTTCGAGGGGCCGGATGCCGCCGGGAAGGGGGGCGCGATCAAACGGCTCGTCGAGCGGCTCGACCCCCGGCTCATCAAGGTCTACTCCATCGTCAAGCCGACGAACGAGGAGTACCAGCACCCGTACCTCTGGCGGTTCTGGAACAAGCTCCCGCCGTACGGGCAAATGGCGATCTTCGACCGCTCGTGGTACGGGCGCGTCCTGGTGGAGCGCGTGGAGAAGTTCGCCACTCCCGCCGAGTGGAAACGGGCCTACCGGGAGATCAACGCCTTCGAGCAGGCGTTGGTGGACGACGGCTCGCTGCTCATCAAGTTCTACCTGCACATCACCAAGGAAGAGCAGCTCCTGCGGTTCCAGCGCAGGCAGGCGGACCCGTACAAGCACTGGAAGATCAACGGCGAGGATTGGCGCAACCGCGAGCATTGGGATGAATACAATGCCGCCGCTGAGGAGATGTTTGCCCGTACCTCGCCGCCCGGGGCGCCGTGGACGGTGATCGGCGCGGATTTCAAATGGCAGGCGCGCCTGAAAGCCGTCAAAACCGTGGCCGAACGGGTGGAAAAACGGCTCAAAAAATGAAGCACGATTCTCATTATCCCGGTTTTTCTCCGTGCCATCCCATTCTGGTCGCCTTGGCTGCTGTGGCTTTTCTCTTTTCGGGGTGCGACCAGATCTATCGCCAGCATCACGAGCAGCTCCGCGACGCCGCCGAGAGCAGGGCCGCCGCGAAGGAATACAAGGAAGCCGTCGCGCTTTACGAAGCCTCGCTCGATGAAACGCCCGAAAGCGCGCTCATCCATTACAAGCTCGGGCTTCTTTACGACGGAAAGCTGGGGCAGCCGGTCAGCGCCGTGCATCACTTCCAGCGGTACCTCGACCTCGCGCCGGAAGGCTCCCACGCGAAAGACGTGCGCAATATGATCGCGGAGGATAACCTCAAGCTGCTCACGCGCTACGGCAACGGCGCGACCATCCCGCAGCACGAGGCCGTCCGCCTCAAGAACGACAACCTTGCGCTGCGCAAGCAGGTGCTCGAACTCCGCACTGAACTCGAAGCCGCCGCCGAGGCGCGTGCACAAATCCTCAAGAGCCTCGGCAGGAGCACCGCCCCGGAGCAGACGCAGAAAGATCTCGTTCCCGGCGTGCGGACCTACACGGTCCAGAGGGGGGACACGCTCGCCTCCATCTCGCGGAAGTTTTACAAAAGCCCGGCCCACTGGAAGCGCATCCAGGATGCGAACTTCAACATCATGCGCGGTGCCGCCACGCTCAAGACGGGCATGGTGCTCATGATTCCGTGAACGCGCCGGAAAACATCGCGCTCGGGACGTGCGCGTGGAGCTACGCCGACTGGCGCGGCGTCTTCTACCCCGAGGCGCTCCCGCAGGCGCGGCTGCTCGGCTGGTACGCGAATACCTTCAAGGCGGTGGAGGTTGATTCCACATTTTACCACCCCCCTTCCGCGCGCTCTGCGGCGCACTGGCTGGAATCGACCCCGGAGGATTTCACCTTCACCGTCAAGCTCTCGCGCGCCATCACGCACGAACGGCGGCTGCGCGAGAGCGAGGCGTTGCTGGAAACCTTTCTTGGCGGTCTGGAGCCGTTGCGGCCCAAGCTCGGCTGCGTGCTCATCCAGCTCCCCGCCTTTGTCAAACCGGCACGGGATGAAGAGGCGCTGCGGCGGTTTATCGCCGCGCTGCCGGAGGGGTGGCCGTTCGCCGTCGAGTTCCGCGATCCCGCGTGGCGTCTGCCGAGGATCGTCCACCTGTTGGCCAGCCGCAACGTCGCCTGGGCGTGGACCGATACGGAAGCGTATTCGCACCAGGCCGAGGGGGCGTTTGAATGGCTGCCGCAAACGGCTGATTTCCTCTACATCCGGCTCCTGGGCGATCTCTCGACGAAGTACCTCGCGGATGGAACCCGGCGGATCGCCCGCTACGATCACCTCTTCTGGCCGCGCGACCGCGCCATCGAGAACTGGGGCGTCAAGATCCGGCACCACGCCGGGGAGAGCCGCCGCGTCTTCCTCTTCGCGGCCAATCATTTCGAGGGGTGCTCCCCCCTGACTGCCGAGCGCCTCGCCCGCGCGCTCGGGCTGCCGCTGGAGCTTCCCGCGCTGGAAGAGCCCGGTTCCGCCTCCGGGGGAGGAGGGGCGCAGATGGACCTGTTCTGAAGGCTTCGATCCCTAAAAGTTCATTTGACGCTCTGCCCGCCGGGCCGCTAACCTCCTTTTCCTCATTCAACCTTGAAACCTGGAAGTTCAAAACGGACAAGCGGCCATTGGCCCGCGAAAATCATCCGCCACCGGAACGCGACTCCGCGTTTCGCCCCGGGCTTCGGGTCAACCCAATCACGAACACGATAAATTTATGGCAAAGTTTGGCATCAACGGCTTCGGCCGCATCGGTCGCAATGTGCTGCGCGCAATGTCCCAGGAGCAGGTCGAAAAGGTGGTCGCCATCAACGACCTCACCGACACCAAGACCCTCGCGCACCTGCTGAAGTGGGATTCGGTCCACGGCAAGTTTGATGGCGAGATCGGCCATGACGAGGAGAACATTGTGGTCCGGGGTCACAAGATCAAGGTGCTCAAGGAGCGCGACCCGGGTGCGCTGCCGTGGAAGGATCTCGGCGTGGATGTGGTGCTGGAATCGACCGGCCTCTTCACCTCCCGGGAGAAAGCCGCGCTGCACATCGAGAAGGGTGGCGCCCGCCGCGTGCTCATCAGCGCGCCCGCGAAAAACCCGGATGTCACCCTCGTCGTCGGGGTGAACGAAAACCTTTACGACCCGGAGAAGCACTTCATCGTCTCCAACGCGAGCTGCACGACGAACTGCCTGGCCCCGATGGTCAAGGTGCTTAACGACGCCTTCGGCATCGTCAACGGGTTCATGAGCACCGTCCACAGCTACACGAACGACCAGCGCATTCTCGACCTGCCGCACAGCGATCTGCGCCGCGCCCGCGCCGGGGCGGTGAACATCATTCCCTCCAGCACCGGGGCTGCCAAGGCGATTGGCGAAGTCCTCCCGGAGCTCAAGGGCAAGCTCAACGGCGGCTCCTTCCGCGTGCCGACGCCGGACGGCTCGCTGACCGACTTCACCGCGAACCTCGCCAACCCGGCGACCGTCGAGGAGATCAACGCCGCCTTCAAGGCCGCCGCCACCAGCGGATCGCTCGCGGGTGTGCTCGAATACTCCGATGAACCGCTCGTGCTCAGCGACATCATCGGCAACCGGCACTCCACCATCTTTGACAGCGGGCTCACGATGAGCCTCGGCGGCACCTTCGTGAAGATTGTCGGCTGGTACGACAACGAGTGGGGCTACAGCAACCGCTGCGTGCAGGTGCTCGAACTGCTCGGGAAGTAAATCCCCGGATGCGGCAACGCCGATTGCCGGAATTTGCACCACGGCGGAGGCTCGGCGGCCTCCGCCGAAACTGGTTTTACGCTTACCGCGTCCATTCCGCCCTTTACACTCTTTACGCCCATCATGGCCAAACTTTCGCTTCGCGACCTCGCCGACTCCGACCTCCGGGGCAAGCGCGTGCTTGTCCGGGTTGATTTCAACGTCCCGACCGAGGAGACGGACGGACACCGGCGCATCACCGACGACACCCGCATCGTCGAAAGCCTCCCGACGATCCGGCATCTGCGCGAGCACGGCGCGCGGGTCGTGCTGATGGCCCACTTTGGCCGCCCCAAGGGGCAACCGAATCCGAAAGATTCGCTGCGCCTCGTCGCGGAGCGGCTTGCGGAATTGCTCGGCACCCCGGTTGCGTTTGCCTCCGATTGCGTCGGCCCCGCCGCCCGCGAGGCGGTCGAGGTGCTCCAGCCCGGCGAGGTTGTGCTGTTGGAGAATGTCCGCTTTCACAAGGAAGAAGAGGCGAACGACCCTGCTTTTGCCAAGGAACTGGCGAGCCTCGGCGATTTCTACGTTAACGACGCCTTCGGCGCGGCGCATCGCGCCCACGCCTCCACGGCGGGCATCGCCGCGTTTCTCCCGAAGGCCGCCGCCGGGTTCCTGATGGAGAAGGAGCTGAAATACCTGGTCGATGAACTCGCCAACCCCGCCCGGCCCTTTGTGGTTATCCTCGGCGGCGCGAAAGTCTCCAGCAAGATCACCGTCATCAAGTCGCTCATGGAGAAGGCCGACACGATCCTCATCGGCGGCGCGATGGCGTACACCTTTTTTCTCGCGCAAGGGCTGCCGGCCGGCAAGAGCCTCGTGGAGCCGGACAAGGTGGGCCTCGCCAAAGAAATCCTCGCCCTCGCCAAAGAGAAGGGGGTTCGCTTCCTGATCCCCACCGACACGCTGGAAGCGCAAGAGTTCAAGCCCGGGGCCGCCACGCGCAACACCGTCCCGGGCAGCGGCGTGAGCGACGGCTGGGAGGGCGTGGACATCGGCGAAGCGACGATCCGCGCCTACACGGAAGTCATCGCCAAGGCGGGCACCATTCTCTGGAACGGCCCGGTCGGTGTGTTCGAGATACCCGACTTTTCCCGTGGCACGCGCGCCATCGGCGAGGCGATTGCCGCCTCCGGGGCCAAGTCGATCGTTGGCGGCGGCGATTCCGTCACGGCGGTCAAGCAGTTTGGCCTGGCCGACAAAATGACTTTCATCTCCACCGGCGGCGGCGCGAGCCTGGAGCTGCTGGAAGGGCGCGAACTCCCCGGGGTCGCCGCTCTCAGCGACAAATAGACCCATCCCCATGCGAAAGAAAATCATCGCCGCGAACTGGAAAATGAACATGACCGTCGGGGAAACCGACGAGTATCTGAACGATTTCGAACGCGAGATCGGCGACGAATCCGGGGTGGATATCGTCTTGATCCCGCCGTTCACCGCCCTCCCGAAAGCCAACGACCGGCTTGCCGAGGTCTCCAATATCAAGCTCGGCGCCCAGAACATGCACTGGGAGAAGAGCGGCGCGTTCACCGGGGAGATCAGCGCCGTCATGCTGCGCGATCTTTACGTCCGCTACGTCGTCCTTGGGCACAGCGAGCGCCGTGCGCTCTTTGGGGAGAGCGACGCCATCGTGAATAAAAAGGTCCGTGCGGCGCACGAAGCGGGGCTCAAGCCGATCCTCTGCGTTGGCGAGACGCTCGCGGAGCGCGACGGCGGGCAGGTGGAGACGGTGCTGGAGCGCCAGCTTCGCGGGAGCCTTGCCGGTCTGGAGCCGAAGGAGATCCAGGAAACGGTGATCGCCTACGAGCCGGTCTGGGCCATTGGCACGGGCCGCACCGCCACGCCCGAACAGGCTCAGGAGGCGCATGCCTTCGTCCGCAAAACCGTGGCCACCCTCGCCGGGCAGGCTGCCGCCGAAAAAGTGCGCATCCAGTACGGCGGGAGCGTGAAGCCGGAGAACGCGAAGGCGCTTTTGGGGCAGCCCGACATTGACGGCGCGCTCGTCGGCGGCGCGAGCCTCGACGCCCGGGCCTTCACGGCGATTGTGAAGGCGGCGGCGGAAGAGGAGTAGGGGAGGCCGCGCCGGCAAGGGCGGCAAGGGGACGAGCTTGCCCGTAGATGCTTACCCGTAGATGACCAGTTGGATGTCTTCCGGCAGGCCCATTGCCACGCGGTTGATGACATCCCCCTTGAGGATTTTCGTCATGCCGCTGCGGTGTGAGGCGCCGAGCATCAGGTAATCGATGCCGAGCGTGGCGGCGAGGTCGAGGATCGTGGCCGAGGGGTTTTCGCTCACGGCGTAGATCGGCATCACGTTGACGCCGCGCGCTTCGCCCGCCTTGAGGATGAGCGACATGATTGCGGCGGCCTGTGGGTCGCCCTGCCACTTGGGCCGCCCCGCCACGGCTGGCCCCTGCGGGATGAAGACGGCGAGCTCCTTCACGTAGAGCACACAGAGCGTCGCGTTGCGCAGTTGCGCCTCGTCGAGAGCAAAGCGGAGCACCGGCGTGATCCCCCGCGCGGCGACCATGATCTTCTGCCCCTCCTTGAGCCGGGGGTGCAGCTTTTCGATCGATTCCGGGCTGACGATCTCCGCCAGCTCGCGCGTGACGGTCACGCTGGTCAGCCCCGCCCGCTTGAGCGTGTAGGCGCGCAGCGCGAGGCCCGCGCCGAGGATACAGACGACGAAGAAGAGGGCGTCCGGCTTGGTGTGCGCCAGCGTCACTTCCACGACAAAGAGCAGCACGAACGTCATCCCGAAGAGCACCCGGTCGTACCAGTGGAACCCGGCTGTGCGGTTGAACGTGCAGGAGCCGAGGTTGACCGCGATTGCCCCGACGACGCCGATGGCGTAGAGCCCGGCCAGCGCGGAGAAGTTGGAGGTGCTCAGCAGGACCGCGATCGGCATCCCGACGACGATGAGCAGCGGATAAACCGGGACGCCGTGGCGGTTGAGCCGCGTGAAGAGGCGCGGCATTTCGCCATCGCGCGCCATCATGTAGAGCAGGCCGATCATTGCGATGATCGCCGTGTTGGCCGCGCTCATCAGCAGGAAGCAGAAGACGATCCCGACGATCCACCCGAACGCCACCCCGAACCACGGGGCCACCGTGGCCGCGCCGAACTGCTCGCCCATGAAGCGGAGCATATCCTCGCTGCGCGCGGAGAGCGCCTCGGTGATCTTCTGCGGGTCGCCCGTGTGCAGCGAGGTGGAAAGGACGTTGGGGAGCGAGAGCATCGCCCAGCCGAGGATCGCCATGCCGAAGACCACCTCCAGCGCCACCGGCCAGATCGCCTTGAACGACTCCCGCGCCACCAAGGGTTGCTCGTAGGTGGAGCCGGGGTCGAGCTTCATGACGCCCGTGAGGTTGGCGATTGCCTCCACGCCGCTGAGCGCCAGGATCATCCCGACGAACTGCACCCAGACGGTGCCGAAATGTTCATGAGGCCGCTCCAGGAAATGGGTGGTCAGGTGCGGCAAACTCAGGCCGATCAAGACCAGCACGACGACTACTGCGGGCACGGAGAAGAGGATGGCCAGGTTGCCGCTGTGCTTGGGGCCGTGCCAGTTGAGCCACCCCATGACGAGCAGCACCGCGATGGTTGCCAGCGTGATGTGCTCGCGCAGCGTCGCGATGGCGGCGATGTTTTCGGCCCCCTTCGTCAGATAGCTCAGCCCGGCCCAGCCGCTGAGCGCCGCCGTGACCGTGAGGTCGGCAAGCAGCAGCAGCGCGCCGACCACGGCGAGCAGCCGCCCCTGCGAGCGCGCCGCCGAGTAGACTCCGCCGCCGTCGGGAAAATGGCGGCAGATGACGACGTAGTTGATCGCCACCAGCCCCGTTACGGCGCAAACGGCCCAGATGATCGGCAGGGCGGAAAACTGCGCCGCCAGAAAGGCGAGGCCAAGAACGTACGATTTGCTCGTCCCCCAGTCGCCGTAAAGAAGCCCGGCGGCCCGCTTCCAGTCCACATTTCTGGGGCGATGCCCCTCGGTAATCGGTTCCACAGGAGCGGGGGTCAGGCGTGCCGCCAGTGGCGGGTTGGAGGAGGCGTCGGAGGTTTCATGATGGGCGCTTTTGGTGAGAAGCGGCAAAAAAGAGCGGCTCGTCGCCGTTTCTTCAGGCTCTTCATGCTCGTTGCGCGACGTTCGGGGAGGGGGGAAGCCCCCTGATCGCGGAAAGGTTTCGGGAACGATAGCGGATCGTTTTCGCAAGACGAGAGGTTTTTCCGGCCTGGCGGGCGTTGCATTGGCGGCGTCCGCCAGGGGAAGGGGAGGAACCCGGAAGGGGACGGCGTTCGAATCCGATAAACGATTCATGGCCCCTTCTCCCCACGACTCTCCCCGCGACCGCGCCCGGCGCAAGCGCAGGCGTTTCGTGAAGCGGGTTCTGCTGCTGCTTCTGGCGGCGGCGGTGGTCTTCTGGGGGCTTTCCAGCTATCTCGCCGCCCGGCGCGCGCGGCGGGCCGCCACCGGGGTCGCGCCCGCGCCGGTCCCGGTCGTGCCCACCCGGGTGGTGCGCAAGGAGGTGCCGATTTTCCTCGATGGCCTCGGCACCGTGCAGGCGTTCAATTCCGTGACGATCCGCGTGCGGGTGGACGGGCAGATCACCCACATCGCCTTCAAGGAAGGGCAGGAGGTTGCAAAAGGCGACCTGCTGCTGGAGATCGACCCGAAGGCGCTCAAGGCGCTGCTCACCCAGGCCGAGGCACGCCAGCGCCAGGAGCAGGCGCAGCTCGACAATGCCCGGATCGACCTCCGGCGGGATTACGACCTCTACACCCGCAATGTTATCTCCCAGCAGGAGTTCGACACGCAGGTGGCGCTCGTCGCGCAGCTTGAGGCGGCGGTGGCCGCCGACGAGGCTGCGATTGCCAACCAGCAGGTCCAGCTCGGCTACACCACCATCCGCTCGCCCATCGACGGCCGGGTCGGCCTGCGGCAGATCGACATCGGGAACATCGTGCACGCCTCGGACCCCAACGGCGTGATCGTCATCAACCAGCTCCACCCGATCTCGCTCGCCTTCACGCTGCCCGAAAAGCACCTCTTCGCCATCCAGCAGCAGATGAAGCGCGGGCCGCTCACCGTCTACGCCCGCGACCGCGAGAACACCGGCCCGCCGATCAGCACGGGAACGCTCACCGTCGTCGATAACCAGATCGACACCGCCACCGGTACGATCCGCATGAAGGCGACCTTCGCCAATGACGACCTGCGGCTCTGGCCGGGGCAGTTCGTCAACGCGCGGCTGCTCCTCTCCTCCCGCAAGGATGGCCTCGTCGTCCCGGCGGCGGTCGTCCAGCGCGGGCCGGAGGGGACGTACGCCTTCGTGATTCAGGGCGGTAAGAACCTCACCGTGGAGGTCCGCCCGATCCGGGTGGCGCAGATCCGGGATGGCGAGGCGCTTCTCGATGGCGGCCTCGCCGCCGGGGAGCGCGTCGTGCTCGAAGGGCAGTACCGGCTCCAGCCCGGTTCGCCCGTCCGGCTTGTCCCGGCGGGCACCGGGAGCGTCTCCCCATCCTCTTCCCCTTCCGTGCCGTGAACATTTCCGAGCCGTTTATCCAGCGCCCCGTGGCCACCTCGCTCCTGATGGCGGGGATCGTCATCATGGGGCTGCTCGGCTACTGGTTCCTGCCGGTTTCCGCGCTCCCTGCCGTCGATTTTCCGACCGTCGCGGTGAGCACGCAGTACCCCGGCGCGAGTCCCGAGGTGATGGCCTCCTCCGTCACCACGCCGCTGGAGCGGCAGTTCGGGCAGATCAGCGGCGTCTCGGCCATGAACTCGTCGAGTTCCTTCGGCGTCTCCTCCATTACCATGCAGTTCGCCCTGGAACGCGACATCGACGCCGCCGCGCAGGATGTGCAGGCGGCGATCAACGCGGCGGGCGGCGTGCTCCCCGCCGATCTCCCGAACCCGCCGACGTACAACAAGGTCAACCCGGCAGACACGCCGATCCTCACGCTGGCCATCTCCTCGGAGCTGATCCCGCTGGAGCAGGTCAACGACATCGTGGACAACGTGCTCGTCCAGCGGCTCAGCCAGGTGCCCGGCGTGGGGCTGGTGACGATCCAGGGGAAGCAGAAACCGGCGGTTCGCGTGCGGGTGAACCCCGGCGTCCTCAACACGCTCGGCCTCGGGTTCGAGGAGGTTCGCGACACCCTCTCGCGCAACAACCTCAACGCACCGAAGGGGAGCTTCGACGGCCCGCGCCAGTCGTACACCCTCGGCGCGAACGACCAGCTTTTTACCGCCCGGGAATACCTTCCGCTGATCCTGGCGCACCGCAACGAGGCAGTGGTCCGGCTGCGGGATGTGGGCGGGGCGGTCGATTCCGTCGAGAACACGCGCCTTGCCGCATGGGTGGACGGGAAGGCGTCGGTGATCCTCGACATCCAGCGGCAGCCCGGCGCGAACATCATTGAAACCGCCGACCGCGTGAAGGCGCTCCTCCCGGCGCTGCGCCTTTCCATCCCCCCTTCCATCACCATCGACACCCTCATCGACCGGACGGAGACGATCCGCGCCTCCGTCGCCGACGTGCAGTTCACGCTTTTGCTGACGGTGGCGCTCGTCGTGCTCGTCATCTTTCTTTTCCTGCGGAAGTTCTGGGCCACGCTCATCCCGAGCGTCGCCCTGCCGCTGGCGATCCTCGGCACCTTCGGCATGATGAAGCTCATCGGCTTCAGCCTCGACAACCTTTCGCTCATGGCGTTGACGATCTCCACGGGGTTTGTCGTCGATGATGCCATCGTGATGATCGAAAACATCGTCCGCCATATCGAGGCGGGCGAACGGCCGATGCAGGCGGCGCTCAAGGGGGCGAAGGAGATCGGCTTCACCATCGTCTCGCTCACGGTTTCGCTCATCGCCGTCTTCATCCCGCTGCTTTTCATGAAAGGGATCGTCGGGCGGCTTTTCCACGAGTTTGCGATTACGCTGAGCCTCGCCGTCGCCCTCTCCGCCATCGTTTCGCTCACGCTGACGCCGATGATGTGCTCGCGGCTGCTCGCGCC
This sequence comes from uncultured Chthoniobacteraceae bacterium, assembly GCA_964651005.1. GTDB lineage: Bacteria > Verrucomicrobiota > Verrucomicrobiia > Chthoniobacterales > Chthoniobacteraceae > DATMFV01. The sequence continues at coordinate 14,179 of CAZYVL010000042.1, forward strand.
GGAGGCGGAGTCCAAGGCTGACGCCCGTTCCTGGCAGGGGCGCTTCGAGCGCGCCTCCGAGCGGCTTTTCCACCGGCTGGCCGCCGCCTACGACCGGGGGCTGCTCTGGGTGCTCGCGCGCCAGTTCCTGACGCTCATGGTGGCGCTGGCCACGCTTGTCTTGACGGTCTGGCTCTACATCGTCATCCCGAAAGGGCTGCTCCCGTTGCAGGACACCGGGTTGATCCTTGGCGTGACCGACGCCAACCAGAGCATTTCGTTCCGCGCGATGGTGGAGCGCCAGCGGGAGATCGCCGCGCGGGTGAAGGAAGACCCGGATGTCGCCGCCGTCGCCTCGTTTGTCGGGGCAGGGACGGTGAACCCGACCGTCAACACCGGGCGGCTCTACATCGTGCTCAAGCCGCGCGGGAAGCGGGCGGGCGTGGCGGCGATCATGGACCGGCTGCGCACGCGCGCCGCCGACGTGGCCGGGATCAGCCTCTTCATGCAGGCGGTGCAGGACGTGCAGATCGACACCCGCCTCACCCGCACGCAGTACCAGTACACGCTCCAGGACTTCAGCGAGGCCGAGCTGGCCACCTGGGCGCCGAAGCTGGCCGAGGGGCTGCGGCGCGCCCCGGAGTTGATCGACGTCAGCTCCGACCAGCAATCCGGCGGCCTGCAACTGGAGCTGGAGATCGACCGCGAGCAAGCCTCCCGCCTCAACGTGACGCCCCGGGCGATCGACGACACGCTCTACGACGCCTTCGGCCAGCGGCAGGTGTCGATCATCTTCACGCAGCTCAACCAGTACCGCGTCGTGCTGGAGGCCGCGCCCGGGTTTGCCAACGAGCCGGAGACGCTACGGACGCTGCGCGTCAAATCAACCTCCGGGGAGATGGTGCCGCTCGGCGCGTTTGCCACGATGAAGATCGCCACGGCCCCGCTCTCCATCGTGCATCAAGGGCAGTTCCCCGCCGTCACGCTCTCTTTCAATCTCCGCCCCGGCAGCTCGCTCGGCGCGGCGGTGAACGCCATCGAGCGCGTCAAGGGGGAGATCGGCCTGCCCGGCTCCATCGTCACTTTCTTTTCCGGGAGCGCGGCGGAGTTTCGCAATTCGCTCAAGAGCCAGCCGTTTTTGCTGCTGGCGGCGGTCGTCGTCATCTACATCGTCCTTGGCGTGCTTTACGAAAGCACCATCCACCCGATCACGATCCTCTCCAGCCTCCCTTCCGCGGGGGTGGGGGCGCTGCTCGCGCTCTGGCTGCTGCGCATGGAGCTTTCCGTCATCGCGCTCATCGGCATCATCCTCCTCATCGGCATCGTCAAAAAGAACGCGATCCTGATGATCGACTTCGCCATTGAGGCCGAGCGAACGCAGGGGCTGGCGCCGGGGGAAGCGATCTACCGCGCCTGCCTGCTCCGCTTCCGACCGATCCTGATGACGACGATGGCGGCGCTCCTCGGCGCGCTGCCGCTCGCGCTGGCGGGAGGGACCGGCTCCGAACTGCGGCGGCCGATGGGCGTGGCCATCGTGGGCGGGCTGCTCGTCTCGCAGGTGCTCACGCTTTATACCACGCCGGTCATCTATCTCTATCTGGACCGTCTGGGCCGCCGCGTGCGGGAGCGGCGGCGGGCGCGCCACGGTTTGGGTGAGGCTGGGCCATGAATCTCTCCGAGCCGTTCATTCGCCGCCCCGTGGCGACCTCGCTCCTGGCCGGGGGCCTCGCGCTGGTGGGCATCGTCGCGTACACGCAGCTCCCGGTCGCCTCGCTCCCGCGCGTCGATTTTCCGATGATCTCCGTGACCGGTCTCCTCCCGGGTGCAGACCCGGCCACGGTCGCCTCTTCGCTCGCCGCCCCGCTGGAGCGGCGCTTCGGGCAGATTTCCGGCGTCACGGAGATGACCTCCACCAGCACGCTCGGCGGCACGCTCATCAACATCCAGTTCGATCTCGGCCGCTCCGTGGACGACGCCGCGCGCGACGTGCAGGCGGCGATCAACGCCGCCGCCAGCGAGCTGCCGCCGAACCTCCCGAACCCGCCCACCTACCGCAAGGTCAACCCTGCCGACGCGCCGGTCCTCGTGCTCACACTCCATTCGCCGACGCGCCCGAACTCCGACGTTTACGAAGCCGCCGACGAGGTGATCGCCCAGCGCGTGAGCCAGGTGGAGGGGGTCAGCCAGGTGATTGTCAGCGGCGCGGAGAAATCGGCGGTCCGCGTGCGGATGAACCCGGCGGCGCTCGCCTCGGCGGGGATGGGCCTGGAGGATGTCCGCCGCTTCCTGGGTGACGCAAACGTAAACGCCCCGAAGGGCGCGCTCGACGGCCCCCGGCAGGCGCTCACCCTCGCCGGGAACGACCAGATGTTTCTGGCCAGCGAGTATGAATCGCTCATCCTCCAGCAGAAGAACGGCACCCCGATTCCGCTCGCGGCGATGGGCCACGCCATCGACGGCGCGGAGAACACGAAGGTCGCGGGGTGGAGCGGGCTGGAGCGCGCGGTGATCGTGATCGTCTACAAGCAGCCCGGGGCGAACGTGATCGCGACGGCGGACCGCATCCGGGAGGTGCTCCCGCAGCTTCGCAAATGGATCGCACCCGCCATCCGGCTCGACATCCTGGCCGACCGGACGGTGACGATCCGCGCCTCCGTGCGGGAGGTGCAGTTCACGCTCCTGCTCACCATCGCGCTCGTTGTGCTCATTATCTTCCTCTTCCTGCGGCGGCTCTGGCCGACGGTGATCGCCAGCATCACCGTGCCGCTTTCGCTCGCGGGGACGTTCGCCGGGATGGCGCTGCTCGGCTACAGCCTCGACAACCTTTCGCTCATGGCGATCACCATCTCCGTCGGCTTCGTTGTCGATGACGCCATCGTGGTGATCGAGAACGTTTATCGGCACCTGGAAGCGGGAGATTCGCCCATGAACGCCGCGCTCAAGGGATCGCGGCAGATCGGTTTTACCGTCGTCTCGATGAGCATTTCGCTCGTCGCCGTGTTTATCCCGCTCCTCTTCATGGGGGGGCTGATGGGGCGGCTTTTCCACGAGTTTGCCGTCACCCTGAGCCTGGCGATTTTCACCTCCGGGGTGATCTCGCTCACGCTCACGCCGATGCTCTGCTCCCGTTTCCTGCGGCGGGAGGCCGATTCCCCCCGGCCCGTCTGGGTGGCCCGCATGGCCGGGGGAGTGTTCGCGCGGCTGCATGGTTGGTACGAAGCGGCGTTGCGCCCGGTGCTGCGGCATCAAGGGACGACGCGGCTGGTTGCGCTGCTTACTTTTCTCGCCACCCTCTGGCTCTACGCCGTCGTGCCGAAGGGGTTCTTCCCGCAGCAGGACACCGGCCTGCTCATCGGCATCACGGACGCCGGGCAGGATGTCTCTTTCGAGGAGATGAAACGGCTCCACCTTCAGGCCGCCCGCATCGTGATGGAAGACCCCGCCGTGGAGGGGATGGGCTCCTTCATCGGCGCGAGCGCGGCGGGCACCACCATCAACAGCGGCCGCATGTACATGAACCTCAAGCCGCTTGCGGAGCGCAAGATCAGCGCGGAGCAGACCATCGACCGGCTCCGGGACAAGCTCGCGGGGCTGCCGGGGATTTCGCTCTACCTCCAGGCCGTGCAAGACATCCGCGTCGGCGGGCGGCTGACGAAGGCGCAGTTCCAGTACGCGCTGCAATCGGAGAACCTCGACGAACTCAACCACTGGGCGACGCTCCTGCTGGAGCGGCTGCGCAAGATTCCGCAGCTCCGCGACGTGAGCAGCGACCAGTTCACGCGTGGGTTGCAGGCTGACGTGAAGATCGACCGCGACCGCGCCTCGCGCCTCGGTCTGGCGGCTGCCGACATCGACAACACCCTCTACGATGCCTTCGGCCAGCGGCAGGTCTCCACCCTCTATAAACGCTACAACCAGCACTACGTCGTGCTGGAGGCCGACCTCCCGTTCCAGCGCGAACCCTCCTGGCTCGACAAGATTTACGTCCGAGCCAACACCGGGTCCATGGTGCCGCTTACGGCAGCGGCGGACATCGGCTTTCGCAACACGTATCTCGCCGTCAACCACCAGGGGCAGTTCCCCTCGGTGACGCTCTCCTTCAATCTCGCGCCGGGGGTTTCGCTCGGAGAAGCCTCGGCGCTGATCGAGAAGGCGGCGGAGGAGCTCAACCTCCCGGCGCGTATCCAGCACAGCTTCCAGGGGACCGCGCAGGTCTTTCAGGCGTCGTTGGCGACGATGCCGGTCCTCTTTCTCGCCGCCATCGTGACGGTCTACATCGTCCTCGGGATGCTTTATGAAAGCCTGATCCACCCCGTGACGATCCTCTCCACGCTCCCCTCGGCGGGGGTGGGGGCGCTTGTTTCGCTCATCCTCTGCGGCCTCGATCTCTCGCTCGTCTCCGCCATCGGGATCATCCTGCTCATCGGCATCGTGAAGAAAAACGCGATCATGATGGTCGATTTCGCGCTGGAAGCGGAGCGGGGCGGGGGACTGCCCCCGGAGGAGGCGATCTTCAAGGCGTGTGTCATCCGCTTCCGCCCGATCATGATGACCACGATGGCCGCGCTGCTCGGGGCGGTGCCGCTGGCCGTCGGCTTCGGGATCGGCTCGGAACTCCGCCGCCCGCTTGGCATCGCGCTGGTCGGCGGGCTGCTCGTCTCGCAGACGCTGACGCTCTTTACCACCCCGGCGGTCTACCTCGGCTTCGAGCGCCTGCGGGAGTGGGGGTGGGGGTGGGGGCAACGGCGACGACGGCGGCGGTAGCCCGGGTTCCTCTTTTCGCCCTTTTTCCTTGGTGCTCGGGGAAAGACCCACGGGCGCAACATGCCCGCGCCCGATTGCGGGGGCGGCCCGACCGGCTATTCTCCCCCGCAAAAATGAGCTTCGAAAATATTTTGATCGTCGATGACGAGGCTTCCATCCACCGCCTCCTGGAACACCACCTCAGCCGTCAGCATTTCCATATCGCCACCGCGTCAAGCCTGGCGGAAGCTGCGGAACGCTCCGCAAAGGAACGCTTCGACCTGATTCTGCTCGACCTCTGCCTGCCCGATGGGGACGGGATCGAGTTTCTCCAGTGCAAGGTCGCGGAGCCTGTGGCCCCGGTGGTCGTTGTCATGAGCGGCTACAGCAGCATGGAGACGGCGATCCGCTGCATCCGCGCCGGGGCGTTCGATTACCTCGCCAAGCCGTTCACCCTGGAGGAGCTCAAGGCGGTGATGCACCGTGCCGAAACGCTCCGGCAGAAGATGGGCGCGCCAGCGGCGGCGGGGCTTCGCGTCGCGCCCCCCTTTTCCCCGGGGTGCGAGGAGCGGATTCTCGGGGAAACGCCCGCGATGGCCGGGCTTCGGGCGCTGATGATGAAGATCGCGCCGACTGACACGCCCGCCCTCATCGTGGGCGAAAGCGGCACGGGAAAGGAGCGGCTCGCGGAGGCGCTTCACTACGCCAGCGCGCGGCGGGAGGGCCCGCTCGTGAAGGTCAACGGCGGGGCGGGGCGCGAGGAGCAGATCGAGAACGAACTCTTCGGGAGCGCGGAATCGGCGGGCGGCATCGAGCTGGCCCAGGGCGGCACGCTGCTCATCGAGGAGATCGACGCCCTGCCGCCGCGCGCGCAGGTGCGCCTGTTGCGCGT
>CAZYVL010000043.1:0-11893 GCA_964651005.1 uncultured Chthoniobacteraceae bacterium
GCCCCTGAAGAAACGCGCGGGCGCGGGCGGCGAGCGTGAGGGCGATGGTGGCGCGGGGCGACGCGCCGTAGCGGATCATCCCTTCCAGCGGAAGGTGGCTCGCCTCCGGTTCGCGCGTGGCGAAGACGACATCGACGATGTAGTCCTTCACGCGGTCATCCACGTAGATTTCGTTGACGACCTGCCGCGCCTGGATCACTTCCTGCGGATCGACCACGGCGTTGACCTCCAGCTTCGGCGCGGAGGTGCCCATCAAGTCGAGAATCTGCCGTTCCTCCGCCCGGCTCGGGTAGCCGATGTGCAGCTTGAGCATGAAGCGGTCGAGCTGCGCTTCCGGGAGCTGATAGGTCCCCTCCTGCTCCAGCGGGTTCTGCGTGGCGAGGACGAGAAACGGGTCCGGGAGCCGGTAGGTATGCTCGCCGATGGTGACTTGCCGCTCCTGCATCGCCTCCAGCAGCGCGCTCTGCACCTTGGCGGGGGCGCGGTTGATCTCGTCGGCGAGGATCAGGTTGGAGAAGAGCGGCCCCTGCTTGACGCTGAACTCCCCCGAGCGCGGGTTGTAGATTTGCGTGCCGATGAGGTCCGCCGGGAGCAGGTCGGGCGTGAACTGGAGCCGGGCGAAGCCGGTCTGGATGCCCGCGGCGAGCGTCTTGACCGTGAGCGTCTTCGCCAGCCCCGGCACACCCTCCAGCAAGACGTGCCCGTGCGTGAGCAGGCCGATGAGCAGCCCGTCCACCAGGTATTTCTGCCCCACCACCACACGGGCCACCTCGGCCTGGAGCGGGGCGATCCATCGTCCGGCGTGCCGGACTTCCGCTGTGATTTCTTCGGTCGTTTTCGTCATGTTCGGTGTCGATGTCGATCTCGCGATTTCGGTTTGCGCTTCCCCCCCGGGAAACGCCGGGGCGGGCATTGAGCCTCAATCGTGACGCCACGGCGAGCAGAAATCCCCAATGAGGGGCGGTCGGATGGTCCAGCCGGTCCTATTGTCGTGGCGATGGAACTTCAGACAGCGTTTTCACGCCCGCGTTCGAAAATTCCGGAACCGACTACTCTTTCATACTCCCCTGCTGCGCGGTCTGCTCCTTGAGTTCGCGGCGGTAGTCGGCCATCAGCTCGGGAGGGCGCTTGAGTTCCGAGAGCCCTTTGAAACCGAGGATGCCCGCCGCGATCGACTTTGCGAGATTCTGCCGCCACTCCGGGGTTGCGATTGCTTTTGCCTCCTCCGGATTGGTGAGGAAGCCGCCTTCGATCAGGATGGAGGGGACGGTGGCGAGCCGGATGACGGCGAAGCGGGCGCGCTTTAGTCCACGGTCCATCCCGGGGAGGTGCCCCAGAATCGAGTGGTAAACGCTGGCGGCGAGGGCCGCGCTCGGGACATCCACGGCATTGCCCGGTTCCTCGCGGTAGTCGCGGGGGCGCACCGCGTCGTTGCCCGTGGAGGGTGCGCCACGCGGGGTGATGGCGAAGATCTCAAACCCGTGGGCGCGCGAGCTGCCCGAGTTGAAGTGGACGGAGACGAAGATCGAGTTGGGGGTTTCATTGGCGAGCTTGGGGCGTTGGGAGAGGGGGATGAAAACGTCGCGGGCGCGCGTGAGCACGACGCGCAGCCCCCGCGCTTCGAGCAGCGGCTTGACGCGGCGGCAGACATCGAGCGTGTATTCCTTCTCCCGGCCGAGCCGGTTGGTCGCGCCGAGATCGTGCCCGCCGTGCCCGGGGTCGAGGATGACCGTTTCGACCCGGGTGAGATTGGCGATGCGCTGGGGCCGGAGCATCGGCTCGATGGTCTTGGCGAGGTCGATGCGGGAGATGAGCAGCTTCCCCTCCTCCTCCGTGGCGGGGAAGGAGAGCCACTGACGCACTCCGTTGATGCTCACCTCCCGCGAGCCGGGGCGCAGGCCGATCTCCGCGTTGCCGTTGGCCAGCCCGGTGCGGTTGCCAGCGGGGGTGACTCTCCGCGACGCCATGCCGGGAAAAGTCACCGCCGCTGGCGAGAGGCCGTAGAAGGAGGCGATGTTGTCGAGCGAAACGTAGTCGTGCCCGTTGTGCCGATAGAGCTTCCAGTCCTCTGCGCCCGCAGTGCCTGCGGCGCCTGTGGCACCGATGGCACGCGGGGGGGAAAGCCAGAGCGCCCCGGCCAGCAGGGCCAGGGGGAGGAACGATTTTGAGGTAGGAAAATGGAGCCGCATGGGAAACGGCTCGCAATTTCAGCGGAAGATTCCGCTTTCGCAAATGTTTGTTAACAAACCGGCTGCGAAATATAAACCATTGTTGTCACACCGCAGGGCGTGGCCAGCCCTTATTCGCCGCCGTGCTCACCCGGTTGCAAGCGGCGGCGCGCCTCGGCGACGGCGGCGGTCCGGCTCTCCACGCCGAGCTTGAGGAAGATGTGCTCGATATGCTTGGCGATGGTCCGGGGGGAGCTGGCGAGGATGATGGCGATATCGCCGTTGGACTTCCCTTGCGCGACCCAGTGGAGCACCTCGGCCTCGCGCGGGGTAAGGCCGATCTCTTGCAGGCGTTCGGCGGTGAGCACCGCCGCGTCGGCCAGCCCGCCTCCTTTTTCGAGCACGTCGCTGAGTTCCAGGATCTTCCGCCGGGCCCGGTCCTGCAAGTCGTACTGCGCGAGCGCGACGGCGATGGCGGACTTGAGCTGCACGGCGCTGAACGGTTTGTTGAGGTATGCCTGGATGTTGAGTTCCCGGAGGCTTTCCAGAGCCTCGTTATCGCTGCGCCCGGTGCAGAGGATGACCGGGACGCTGGTGCGTTCCAGGATTTTGCGCGCCGCCGTCATGCCGTTCATCCTGGGGAGGTCGATGTCCATGATGACGAGATCCGGAGAGAGCTTTAACGCAAGCTCCACGGCCTCGTGCCCTTCCTCGGCCACGGCGACGACACGGTGCCCGAGCACCTTGAGCACGGTGGCCATGTAGCGGGCGACCTCCGGCTCGTCTTCCGTCAGCAGGATGGCGAGTTCAGGCGCTTTCGATGAGTTCGCGGAGTTTGCAGGCGAGCGTGTCACGGGAAAGGGGTTTGGGAATGAATGTCGTGCCCTGCACCGGCCCAACCTGGCCACCTGGTTCGCAAGCGTAACCCGACGTCAGCACGATCTTCACCTTGGGTATCAGATGGCGCAGTTCTTCGGCAAGCTCGTTGCCGCCCATGATCGGCATGACCAGATCGGTGAGCACGAGCTGGATTTCGGGGTGCGTCCCGGCGATCCGCATCGCCTCGTCGCCGTTGGAACCGGCCAATACTTCGTACCCGAGCCGCCGCAGCATCGTGGTGTAGATCTTCTGCACCGCCGGGTCGTCCTCGACGAAGAGGATCGTCTCGCCCTTGCCCCGGGGAAGTTTGCCCGGCAGGCGCCTGCCCACGATTTCGCGGTGTTCCTCGGTATGCCCGGGCATTCGCGGCAGCCAGACGCGGAAGGTGCTTCCCCTCCCCGGTATGCTCTCCACCTCGATGCGGCCACCGCACTGTTCGAGGATGCCGCAGCAGGTCGAGAGGCCGAGGCCGCTCCCCTCGCCCGGCTCCCGGGCGGTGAAGAACGGTTCGAAGATGTGGTCGCGGACCTTTGGGGCGATGCCGACCCCGGTGTCGCTGACGGCGATCTGCACGTACGGCCCCGGTGTCCACCCGGCGGCGGCGCGCCGGTCATTGGGGCGGAGGTGGGAGTTGGCGGCCTCGATGGAGAGGCGGCCACCGTGGGGCATGGCGTCGCGGGCGTTGACGGCGAGGTTGATGAGCACCGTTTCGATCTGGCTGGGATCGGCAAAGACCGGCCCGATCTCCTCGCTAACGGTGGTGACCAGTTCGATGTCCTCTCCGATCAGCCGCCGGAGCATCCTCCCCAGGTCCAGAAGCACTTCGCCCATGTCCATCATGCGCGGGCTGGCGTGCTGGAGCCGGCCAAAGGCAAGGAGCTGCGCGGTGAGCACGACGGCGCGCTGCGTGGCGCGCTGCATCTCCTCCAGGTATTCGTGCCGCTCGTCATCGGCCTGGAAGTCCGCCAGCAGAAGCTCGGTGTAGCCGCTGAAGACGGTGAGCAGGTTGTTGAAGTCGTGCGCCACTCCCCCGGCCAGGCGGCCAAAGGCTTCCATCTTCTGCGCGTGCTGAAGCTGGAGGGCGAGGTTCCTCTGTTCGGAGACATCGAGCAGCGCGCCGATGAGCCGCACGCCGCCCGGCTTGCCGTGGGAGATCGCGCAGCCGTCGTCGCGCAGGCACACGGTGGAGCCATCCTTGCGCAGCAGCCGGTATTCAAGATGATACGGCTCGCCGACAACCGCCGAAAGATGCCGCTGCTCCAGCGGTTCCAGGTCGTCGCGGTGCACCCGTTTGCACCAGCTTCCCCACCCTCTGGAAAACGCGTCGGGCGCATACCCGGTAAGCTGCTCGACGTCGCCGATGAGGCCCATTTCGCCGGTGCGTGGATCGAGTTCGTACATCACCTGCCGGGTCGCCCGGATGAGGATCTCGCAGCGTTGCTTCCAGCGGAGATCGCCGTCGCGGATCGCCGCCGGGGGCGCGGTGTCGGGTGTTTCCGGTGTTTCTGGCGCTTCCGGCTCGCCGGTCGGCTCGATGGCGAGGAGGAAAAAGAGCGGTTTCCCTCCGCTCTCGCGCACGAGCGAGGTTCTGACCCGGGCGGGAAGCCGCCTGCCGTCTTCGCAACGCAGCCACAGCTCGCAGGCGCACTCCGGTTCTTCGCCCCGAAGAAGGCGGGAGCGGACGCGGCGGCCCGCCTCGGCATCCGGGGCGTGGACGAGCGCGTCAAAGCGCAAGGCCCGTTTTTTCGCGCGGGGTCGCTCTCTCTCCGGCTCCAACCCCAGCAGGTGGCGGAGATGACGGTTGAGGCACAGGCAGACGCCTTTTGTCGAGACCTGCGCGAGGCCGACGGGGGCCTCTTCGAAAATGAGCCGCTCAAGATTCGGGTTTGCCCCGCTGGAGATCGGGCCTCCTGAATTTCCGGCACATTCTGAACGCAAACTCATTGGGAATGGGGTCGGGGGCGACGGCAGGTACGTTTTAACCCGAATCCGGAAATAGAGGCCAGCGCAATACGCGAGGCCGCCAGAAGCCATCCTGGAATTCGGGTTGATTCCGCGGAGGGAATCTCAGTGTGATCAAACTATTCTCTTTTGCCGCCGGATCAAGGAGATTGCCCTGTTTTCCACGGTCGCCAGCCGTCGCCGCTAAACAATGAGGCTTGCCAAACCGGAGGCGGTGCCGGTAACTACCGCACCAATCCAACGGGTCTTAAATTTTTTCCGGAGGGGTGGCAGAGTGGTCGATCGCGCCGGTCTTGAAAACCGGAATGCCGCAAGGCATCGTGGGTTCGAATCCCACCCCCTCCGCCACCAGGCTGAGCCTGGACCCAGTTCGCGCTGCCGCGCTTTGCCCTTGAGCAGAGACTGATGGGTGTTGCGGTCCAGCAGCCGTCATTGCACAGACCTTTCTCGGCGCGTTCCGCGATCTTGTGGGCAACGCGCTCCGCGATCATCTCCCGCTCGAACTGGCCGAAGGAAAGCAGCATGTTGAGCATGAGCATTCCCATCGGGGTGCCGATGTCGAAAGCCCGCGTGGCGGAAACGAAGTTGACCTTGTGTTCATTGGGGATTTTCCAGAACCCGCATAAGTCCGGCAGACAGCGAGTGATGCGGCTGACAAGAAGACTCAAAACCCCGCCGCATCCGCCAGCCGGAACTCCCTCGCCGCGAACGGCACTCTCCGCTTCTCGTCATACTCCACGGTCATCCAACAGGCGGCGCCGTCCTTGGCCAAAATCAACACCCTCCCGTAGGTTCCATGTTCCGCAAGAACCTTGGGGACTTCATCTTCTCTGGCGAAGTTCAGTTTGGGATCGGCCAGCAAAACGTGATCTTCGGTCTTCCGGCCATCAATTCCGATGATGAAATCCGGATAGAAACCCCGGCCATCCGGCATCAGCACATTCACCGAACTGGGCTTGCGGGGTTCGTTGCGGTGCCACCACAGCACATGGCCACCGGAATCACGGTCGAGCAGGTCGGCGAAATCGGATTCCCAACCATTTAAATCTCCGGGTCGCACCTGATAGATATTGCGCGGGGACTGCGCCAAAGGAATATCGGAAGTGATTTCGGGCATCAGTTCTTCCGTCTCGATGATCTCCGCATGTTTGGCGATGGCCGCTTTCTGGGCCTTGCGCAACAATTCGGGATGGGTGGCCAGAATGACATTCAGGAAATGCGCCACCTTATCCGGCTCATCCGCCTCGGACATCGCCTCATCGCGCATCACGAGTTCCATCTTGCGCAGCAAAACCCGGCGCAACTCGCGGGCATCGAGCACCTTATTCTCCAGAAGAATCCTCTGCGCCTGCCGTGCGGCCTGCTCGGGGGACAGATCGGCGGCATAGTTGAACTCCTGCTGTACCTCTCTGGTGAAAACATCCAGCGTCCGCCGCTCCACCGGAACCTTGTTCTTCATCACCTCGAACAACTCGCGGGTGGAAACGATGAAACGCTGGGCGCAATCCTCTTCCGTCACCTCGTTGTTTGATCCGGCCGTCTGCGTTTTGAATCGGCGCGGCACATCGGCACGGAGCGGATAGCGGTACGTCTTGAGAACCCCTGCCACACTCGCCGGTCTCGATTTCCCGGCCTTCGCATCGCTTTCCTCTCCCTCGCCTTCCCCGTTCCCTCCGAAAAAGGAGCCGAAATCGAAATCAACGGGAACATTTCCGCCGCCATCCGCCCCCATGCCGGACAACCCTTCACCCTCTTCCCCCACTTCGCGCCCGGTTGTTTCCGTCTCCAATGCAAACAAACCCACCTGACCGCTTGGGTCCACCTGCACCACACGGCTCGCGCCTTCCCCGAAGCGCAGAGCCACGGTGGCGTTGCTGACCTTGGCGTATTCCGTCTGGATTTGGTTGATCTTCTGCCCCGCAAGGTCGAGGCCAATCTGGCTCTCCGCATCCGCCAGAAAAACATAACCGTGGTTCAACACCTCCGGCAACGCCTTTGCCCGAGCCCGCGTTTGCAAATGCGCGTGGACGCGCAGAATGCGCCCGACCAGTTGCACGCCAAAGTCCGCATCCCGGCTCGCCCGCATGGAAACCAGCGTAAACGCGCGCGGAGCGTCGAAACCCAAAGCCACCGCCATTTTGAAGATCAGCACCTCCCGCCTCTCATCGTTGGCCAGAGCCAGCAAATCGGGATCAGGCTCCGCCGCCGTGTGAATGGCGATTTGATCCTCCGTGAAGCCCAAATGCAGGAGCCTCTCCTTCAATACTTTCGGATCATCCTTTTTGCCCTCGCCCGCCTGCACCAGCAGCAACGGGACCAGCGACTTCGGCTCCTTCGACAGCAGTTCCTTGAGCTTGCGGTGCGCGGCCACGCCATCGCGCAAAGCCGTACCCTCCAAGTCCACCAACGCCCGTTTCGCCGAATCGACAAAATACGCCGCGCATTTCACCCCCTTCTTGATCAACCCTTCCCCCACACAATCCCGGCGGCTGACACGGATGCGGTGCAACTCCGCGATGCCCAGCGTTTTCTCGAACGCCTTGATTTCCTTATCATCCGGGGTGGCGGTAATGAGGATGGTATATTCCGGCTTGAGCACATCGTGGAAAAAATTCGCCGCCTGCGTTCCGTGGCCGAAACCGTGATGCGCCTCATCCACCACCACACCGACGCGCAGACCTTGGGAACGGAGGGAACCCACCAGCGCGTCGATGCTCGGATTCGTATCCCCTTCCTTGCGCACGCTACGCTTGTCTTTCACCCTCGTAGCCACGGACTGCCAGGTGGTGACAAAGACATCCCCGCCCCTGCTGCCCTCCGCCGAACGATCGTCCGCCAGTTCCCGCAATCGCAATCCTTTGAACTGCCCCCGCAGGCTGTCCGCCGTCTGTCCTGTAATGCCCTTGAACGGCGCGAACCAAAACCAAACCACCGCCTCCTGTTGGCTGAAGCGTTCCACCAATGTGCCCCCCATCAGGGTTTTTCCCGCTCCGGTAGGGGCCTCGATCAAAAGATATCCGTTGTGCGTGATGGCCGTGGCGCGACCCGACGCATTCGCCCCGGCGGCATCGAGCAGGGAGCGGTTCCGGGAAAAAACCGCCAGCCCGCTTTCCACGGCGCGTTCCTGATAGCTGCGTAGTGTTTTGATGCTCATCGGTTCAGGGGCAGATCAATCGCGCAGGCCGAAGCGCAGGGCGAGGCTTTCGGGAATGGCGGCGTGCTGGACATGGGTGAAACGCACCTTCTGGCGCAGGGATTCCGGCTGCCAGGAATAGATGATTGCGGAAAGACAGGGCTTCACCGCTTTCTTCAATGCGGGCAGACTGGCTGCCTCGTATCGGGGAACATAAACAACAAGCTGACTCTCATCTCCCGCCATCAGAAAAGGCGCGGACTGATACGGGGCCAGCGTTTCAAAATGTGTCATCTGCAAGGCCGTCCACACCTGCTCATGCTCGATTTCCAAAAGACGCCCCGGTGAAATCCGGCGGCAGCGGAGATAAGCGAAGTCTCCTCCTGTTCCTTCATTTCCTCCATAGCCTTCGATCACACGGCGGACGCGCTTCGCGCACACATCCCGGCAGAGGTTTTTGTCCGGCTCTTTCTCCGTTGCCTCCGTGCTGGAGACGAGGATGAAACGGCGGTTTCCTCCATCTTGGGCGTTCAATTTGAGCACCGCGTGCGCCATTGTTCCGCTTCCTGCGAAGAAGTCCACGACAAGATCATCCTTGCCGCAGCCGATTTGGAGAACGCGCTCGATGAGGCGGACGGGTTTGGGGGTATCGAAGGCAGTTTGGGTTTCAAGCCATTGCCGAATCTCTTTTCGCGCCTCATCCGTATGACCTACTTCCTCATGAGGCCACCACGTCCACGGAATAAGCCCCTGCGCTTCAGATAAGAAATATTTTCGCCTTGGAACGCCTTTGCCATCCTTACCAAAATATACCCGATCATCAAGGACCAGCTTGTCGAACTCCGTCTTGATCAATTTCCAACACGTTCCCTCTGGCGGTCGATGCACCGTTCCATTGGGAGCAATAATGTCATACATTTGGTTCGGTCGGAATCCTTGCGCGGTCAAAGATACACTTTGCCAGGCTCCTCGTGGATCGTTGTCCGGGCATTTATATGCTGAAAGCTGCTTTTCCGTGAGAGGTATTCGCCCTCGCGTCGGTTTGAAAGCTTCCAAACTCATGGCATAAACCACCAGATACTCATGAGCATCGCCGACAGTCTCACGATTTTCACGGGAATAACGCTTCTGCCAAACCATCGTCGCCACAAAATTCCCCTCGCCAAAAATCCGCTTCATCAAGAGCGAAAGCGCGGGCATTTCATTATCGTCGATGGAGACAAAAATCACGCCGTCACTACGGAGAATATCCTTCGCTAGCGTGAGACGCTGATACATGAACTCCACCCAGGTCGAATGCCGCCACGAGTCGTTTTTATCAACAAAGCGATCGTTATAAACGAAATCCTTGTTTCCCGTATTGTAAGGCGGGTCGATGTAAATGCACTTCACCTCCCCCGCATAAGTCATCCGCAAATGGCGCAAGGCGTCGAAATTATCCCCCTCGATGATGAGATTGCGCCACGGCCCCGACCCGCAGCAAAGCTCCGGCACAAGATCAAGCGCGACGAAATCCGCGTTGATGGCCGCGTCCCGCTCGATTTCGTTGGCCTCCCACACCAACCCGAAGCGCGTGGCGTCCCGCCTATCCCGCGCCCGGAGCAGGTGGATAAGTTCTTCTCTGGAAAGGTGATCGTAGGATGGCATGGGCCGGAAGGCGTTTAGCTTAGCGAGACGGCGAAGGAATGCCAGCCGTGATTCTCCGGTGTCTCCCAACGGCCCGCCCTGCGCCACGGACGTGCCGCATTGCGGCCCTGCAACCACGCCGTGAGTTCGGATTTCACGCTCGCCCACCCCTCTACCAGCGTGCTGCGGGGCTCAATTTTGACGGGCGTGGTTTCTGGATTGGCGCGTGGTGGTTCGAAAGTTCGCCGGGCATCCAAGATGTGCCAAATGCGAACTTCCCAGTTGAGGGATTGCCATGTCGTTCAGGACAGCCATTCGCTTACCCTTTGGGGGATTTCAGATGGACTCGCTGCGGCAGCATTTCGTCGGCCAACGCCCGCCCGACCTCATCGACTGACAGATCCGCTAATTGGCCCAGCCCTTCCAGCAATCCCAGTGCATGAAGCACGGCTGCATAAATACCCATGCCCACGGCGGGATCGCCCTCCTCGATCCGCTGCAATGTGGAGCGTGAAGTGAAGGCACGGTCCGCTACCACCGCCATGGGCAATCGGCGGCGGCGGCGAGCATCGCGAATGTCCGCTCCGAGCTTGGTCAAGCTCTTGCGCACGACGAGCGTGGGATGCGTTGCGCGGCATGTTTTCGCACACGCTCCAAACTTCGATTGCGTTGCCGGGCCTCCCGGCAGACGCATCAGCACTGCCCGCGTGTGCGGAGATTTTTCCGGGCGGCGAGGCCCGAGAGCAGTAGTCCGGCGATCATCAGCCCCCAGGTGGAGGGTTCCGGTACGGCGTCCAGGGTGAATTCGAGGCGGTTCCCGTTCAACTCAAAATACCCGTCGAAGCCGTCCCCGTTTGTGAACGCGAAATTCTCAAGCTCGAAGTCGGTGCTCTCGAATTCAATGAGCGTGTAGGTTTCGCCGACCTGCCAGCCGCTATCCTCGAAAGCAAAATTGAAGGTGCCGGGATCGCCCTTGCTCAGTGCGCCGCTGAGGATCAACTGGTCGCTCGTGGACTCGCCCAACTCGAAGAGCAACTCCGCGCCGCCGTTCCAGGTCAGGGAGTCCAGGGAAAGCGTGTCGATGGAGTTGCCCGGGGCGAGGAAGCTCCCGTCCTCAAGGACGAGATCCGCGAGCACCCCCGAGCCGCCGAGCGTGGCCCCGGCTTGCACCGTGACTTGGCTGGCGCTCAGCGTTCCGTTCACCAGCAAGGTTCCGGCGCTGACGATCGTTTCGCCGCTGTAGGTGTTTTCCCCCTCCAAAACAAGCGTTCCAGTGCCTTCCTTGGTCAGCGAGCCGCCTGCGCCCTCGATCGCGCCCGAGAAGGTCGTGTTCCGGTTGTTGCCGCCCACCGCCAGGTTGTTGCTTCCGAGGACGACCTTTCCGTCCCCCGCGAGGGAACCGATGGCCACGCTGCCCGCATTGTGAAGACTGATTGCCAGCCCCCCGTTGCCATAAAGCTCCACCTGGGAGGTTCCGCCGGTTGCGGCATCCACAAAACTGATGCCACCGCCCGATCCTCCGTTGCTGCCGCCGTTGGCGATGAGCTTGGCACTTCCCGCGCTGGAGGTGCCGCCGAAGCGGATGATGCCCCCGGCGGCCCCGGAGGCCGCTCCGCCATCCACGATGAAACTCCCGGCTTCAGCGTCCGCGCTATCGAGAAAGGCGAGCGTTCCCCCGTTTTGCCCGACGAGGGCTCCGCCTTTAACCGTTGCCGTTCCGCTTCCCAGGGTTCCGAAGGTGGTCGAATGATCGTTTTTCACCGCCAAAGTCCCTGCCGTGACCGTGGTGCCGCCCGAGTAGCTGTTGCTGCCTGAAAGCGTTAGCGTTCCGGTGCCTTCCTTGGTCAGCGACCCTCCGCTCCCTTCGATCACACCCGAGAAGGTGGTGTTCAGGTTGTTGCCGCCCACCGCCAGGTTATTGCTTCCGAGGACGACCTTTCCATCACCCGCGAGGGAACCGATGGCCACGCTGCCCGGGTTGTGAAGGCTGATCGCCAGCCCCCCGTTGCCGTAAAGCTCCACCTGGGAGGTTCCCCCGGTTGCGGCATCCACAAAGCTGATGATGCCGCCCACGCCTCCGTTGCTGCCGCCATTGGCGATCAGGGTGGCGCTGCCCGCGCTGGAA
>CAZYVL010000043.1:11993-19087 GCA_964651005.1 uncultured Chthoniobacteraceae bacterium
CGCTGCCCGCGCTGGAAGTGTCGCCAAAGCGAATGAGCCCCCCGCTCGCCGCGGCGGCAGCCCCGCCGTTCACCACGAAGCTCCCCGCAGCGGCGTCGGCGCTCTCCAGAAACGCGAGGGTTCCCCCGCTTTCCCCAACGAGCGCCCCGCCCTGCACTGTGGTCAATCCGCTCCCCAACGTTCCGAAGGTGGTCGAATGGTCGTTTCTCACTGCCAGAGTCCCCCCGGCGACGGTAGTGCCGCCCGAGTAGCCGTTGCTGCCCGAAAGCGTCAGCGTTCCGGTGCCCGACTTGGTCAGATGGAGCACACCGGCTCCGTCTTGAATGCTGCCCGCGTAGGTCGAGTCCGCGCCCTGATTCACCGTGAGGCCCAGGCTCCCGGTGACGCCGCTCCGGATGGCCGCGCCCGCGCTGCCGCCGAGCAGGCCCACTGCGATGGTTTGCCCGTTAAGATCGAGGACGCCGCCTTGCAGGCTCAGGCTGCCGCTGGCGGCTCCCAATGCGTTGGCGTTCCCGAGTTGAAGGGTGCCGGATTCGATAATCGTGCCGCCCGAGTAGCTGTTGCTCCCGATGAGGGCGAGAATCCCCTCCCCCTGCTTGGTGAGGGCGCCGGTGCCGCTCAACGGTGCCGACACCAGGACGTTGTGGCCGTTCGTGTCGAGGATGGCCCCTCCCGACTGGATCGTCACGTCGCCTGCGGCGAAGCCGGAGAGGAAACCGGCTTCATCCCGCAGCGCCTTGAGAACGCCGCCATCGAAGGTGATCGTGCCCGTGCCGTCTCCCTTTTCCACCTTGCCGGCGCTGAGCGTGCCTCCAAGGAGATTGAGAGCGCCCACGGAGTCGGTCCAGTAGCCAACGCTGACCTTATTTTGAACCGAGACGGCCCCCGAGCCACTGATTTCAAGCGTGCTGCTACCCATGTAGCCGATGTCGAGATCCTCTGAAAGGGCCCAGGTCCCTCCGCTCACCCTGGTCGCCGTGGACGGTGCGGAATGGGCACTGAGGATTGCGGTTTTGGAAGTAACCGCACCGGTCCCGCTAATCTCAAATTCGCCAAAATCGTAAAAATCGCCGGAAATGGTCCAGGTTCCTCCGCTCACTTTGGTCTGGCCGTTCGTCACGACTGTCCCCGAGGTCAGCACGCCGCCGCTGAGTTCCAGCGTTCCCACGTTGGTCAGGACGCCGCCGGTGGTGTCCCAGCTTCCGCCGCTCATCCTGACGATGCTCGTGGCCCCCTTGTGGATGGTAACGGTGTCGCTTTTCACGGACGCGGAACCGCTGATCTCCAGCGTGGCGTTGAAGGGATCGGTATCTTCGTGCCCAAGCATCAGTTCGCCAAGGGTGACGGTTCCCCCACTGATCTTGACGACGCCAGTCGTCCCCGCGGGATTGGAAAAGGCGATGTACAGGGCTCCGGCGGATACTTCGCCGCCGCTGATCTCCAACGTCCCGTTTCCGGCGACGGGCACCAGGTTCGTAACCTCCGGAAAATTGTAGTAGTAACCGCCGGAACCCACGATGATGCCGCCGATCATCGTCTCCCCGTACTCATTGGTCGTGTTGTAGATGCTGATGTTCCCGCCGGTCATTCGAACCACACCCGTCCCGCCATACACCGGAACCGATTCCACTGCGGTCCCGGAAGTGCCGATGTTCAGGCCGTGGGTCACGATCGAGCCGGAGCCGCTGAGGTTCAGTTCCCCATACCCGCCATTGTTGCCGACAACCACCTGCTCCACCAGGAAGTCGCCGCTGACATCGACGGTTCCGCTCGCTCCGACCGCGTTCCCGATGAGGGCTCTCTTGCTGGCAACGATCCCGTCGTCGCCGATGGTGAGACTGCCGCTGCCAGTGCCCCCGACCGTGAGACCGCCCGAAATACTCCACACGGGTGAATCCGCCGAGCCGGGATTGACATCGCCACTGATTACCACCTCCTGGGCGGAAACCGCCGGGATGGACGCCAAAACAAGGCCAAGGCCAAGGCCAAAGCCGCAAAGGGTTTTCTGAAACGGAAGACGGGTGGAATTCATAACGGAGAGCGGTGACCGGACAAAACGATCTCCCCGTCATGAACGACGGAAGGAGATGGTCTTTGTGCAAATTACCTATCGGGATCGTCCTGCTTGCCATCAGGCCACGACGCGGAAAAGGAGATATTGACGAACGGCCCGCCATGCGTGACGAACGGTCTTTTTCCGGCAGCCGGAGCCGCTGACGGCGGGTTTTCACCCGAAACCCAGCCGAGCATCCCCTCTTGAGGACATAGGGAACCGCTGATTAAAGCGAGCTGAGCCGCAAGCTGGTCATTTTGGCGGCTTTCCAACCAAACTGCCTGCGCTTTCATCTCGCTCCATTTAATCAGCGATTCCCTAGAAAGGTCGATTTCCAGACCGGAACTTCCTGTAAAAACGCCAGATTGGGGAATACAGAGGAGCCTTTTTCGACTCCCCGCGTAGTCCTCTTTCGCCACCGCCGTGCCGCGCCTTTTCGCCCGGCGTGCCGAATCGGCCATAAATGCATTGGCGGGCTGGCCTGCTTCCGGGTATTTTGATCCACGATGCCGTCCGTTGGTTCCACATCGGGCTGCCACTCTGTTTCCAGCTGGCGAAAGGTCTTGCCTGTTTTTGGCCTGGCAACAGTGGGGGTTTTGTTTCTCGCAGGGATCGCGACCTGGGACGTGCTTGCCCATCCCGGCGAGGAGGTGGGGCCGTTTCGCCATCATCCCCTTTATCTGATCGCGGCTATCGCGACGCTTGCGGCGGTGGCGATGGCAGCGGTGGTGCTGCTGCTCTTCGATGTCCGGCAAACCACGATCGCCCGGACCGGGGCCGAGGCGGCGGCAGCCCGCGAGCGGGCTTTTCTCCACGAAATGCTCGACGCCATGCCCGCCTGCATCAGCCTCAAGGACGAAAAGGGCCGCTACGTTTTCCGAAACAAGGCGGCGCGCGACTTCACCGGCAGCCACGCGGCGGAAACGGAACGGCGGCGGCACTGGCGGGGGTCGAAAGCGGCGGATTTCTTCCAACCCGAGCTTGTGGACCAGATCGAGGAGGAAGACCGCCATGTGCTGGAAACCGGGGAGCCGCTCCTGGCGCGGGAGAAGCCGGTGGTGATGCCGGAGGGGCGGATCGCCTGGTACTCCACCACGAAACTGCCGCTGCGCGATCCCGACGGGGCGCTGCGGGGGCTGTTGTGCGTGCATGTGGACATCACCGCGCGCAAGGCCGCCGAGGAGAAGCTGCGGGTCTTCGCCGGGCTGCTGGAGCAGAGCAACGTGGAGCTGCGCGACTTCGCCGGGGTCGCCTCGCACGATCTCCAGGAGCCGCTGCGGAAGATCCAGGCGTTCTCGGACCGGGTGCGCGTCAAGGGCGGCGCGGCGCTCGGGCCGGAGGGGCTCGACTCGCTCGAGCGCATCCAGAACGCCGCGAGCCGGATGCAGACGCTCATCCAGGATCTCCTGGTGCTTTCGCGCATCTCCAGCCGCGATTACCGCGTCGAGCCGGTCGATCTCAATTGGACCGTCCACGAGGTCTTGAAAGACTTCGCCCTCCGGATCGAGCGGAGCGGGGCGAAGGTCGAGGTCGGCCCGCTCCCGACCGTCGAGGCCGACGCCTTCCAGATGCGCCAGATGTTCCAGAACCTGATCGGCAATGCCCTGAAATTCCACAAACCCGGCCAGCGGCCCGAGATCACCGTGCAGGGGAAGCTGCTCCGCGTGCAGGATTACCATCTCTCCGGCGCGGCCCCGGGCGACGAGGTGGCCCAGATCATGGTCACGGACAACGGCATCGGGTTCGACGAAGAGTATGTGGAGAAGGTTTTCACGCTTTTTGCCCGGCTGCACACCCCGGAGGAGTACGAAGGGACGGGAATCGGGCTGGCGGTGTGCCGAAAAATTGCACAACGCCACGGCGGCAGTATTGTAGCAAAAAGCGCGAAAGGACAGGGGGCAACCTTGATGCTGATGCTGCCGGTGCGGCAGAAGGTTCACCCCAGCGAGGAAGGCGCGCCATGACGACCAAACACGGAAAACCGATTTCGATCCTGATGGCCGACGACGACGGCGACGACCGGCGCCTGACGCAAGAGGCGCTCATGGAGGGGCGCGTGGTCAACGACCTCCGGTTCGTGGAAAACGGAGAGGAACTCCTCGACTACCTGCGCCACCAGGGGAAATACGCGCCGCCCGCCGAGGCGCCCCGGCCGGGGCTGATCCTCCTCGACCTCAACATGCCACGCAAGGATGGCCGCACGGTGCTCAAGGAGATCAAGAGCGACCCGGGGCTGCGGCAGATCCCCGTGGTGGTGCTGACGACCTCCAAGGCGGAGGAGGATGTCTCGCGCTCCTACGACCTCGGGGTGAACTCGTACATCGTCAAGCCGGTGACGTTCGACGCGCTCGTGGATATTCTCCAGACGCTCGAAAAATACTGGTTCGAGATCGTGGAACTGCCGCCGGAACACCGGCCATGAACCGGAGAACCGCCCGGAGAATCAGTCCCTCTGCGCCGGGCTGCTGCGGACGCCGTAGCGGAACGGATCGGGCGAAAGCGCGAGGTAGACCCGCTCGGCCGCGTTGCGGAAGGCGAACGGGACGGCACTGCTCGCACCCGGCGCGACGAGGCTCCCAAAAGGGTGCGGCGAGGTGAGGCGGCCCTTGAGGTCGAACTCGTAGATCACCGTTCCGGCTCCCGAGTCCGCCGCCTGGTAGGTGGAAACCGTCTCCTTGCCCGAGGCGGCCACGGGGGCGCGGTCGCCGTCGAGGTCAGTCACGCGGACGTGCATCTTCGTGGAGGCGGGCGAGAGGGCGTCGAGCCGGTCGATCTCCCCTTCCACGAGCCACCCTTCGGTCGGCACTTCGTTATCGGCGAGCACCATCGCCGGGGCGATCTTGGAAAGCTCTTCCTGAAGGGCGTTGGCGAAGGCGGTGGGCGCGAGCGATTTCCGCACCGCGCCGTTGGGGCTGCCGCGATCATGGTAGCGGGCGTAGTCCACGGTGAACGGGCGGATGTAGATCGCCTTCGGGTTTACCGCCCCGGAGGCAATCTGCGTCTCGCTGACACGAACCCCGGCACAAGCGGAAAGCAACAGGGCCGAGCAAAGTCCGACTAAAATGTTTTTCATATTCCGGTGCCGCTAGAGTGCATATTCCGTGCCTGAAAAGCGAGCGTCGATTTCAGGACGTGTTTTGGCGGTTTTTCAAAGGAAGGTTCTTCAAAGGAAGATTGAAAAGCCCCCCGCGCTTCGGCGAGGATGGCCGCCTGATGTCCGCAGACGATTCCCCAAAGGTCCAAAATATCCAAAACGCGATTTCCGGCGCATGAACGGCGCGGAGAACGCCGGACCCGGCAGCCACCCCGGCAGCCACAACGGGCGGGCGCGTTGGAAGCTCCCCCTGCTGCGGCTCTGGCTGCGTTTGGTGGAGACCTTCCGCTTCACGGAGCTGCAAACCACGCTCTTCTGGGCGGGGGTGATCGGCTTTCTCGGCGCGATCGCCTCGGTGCTTTTCCGGCGCGCGTCGGATTTTGTCCACTGGTCGGTGACCGGCCACACGGGCGGCCTGGTGGAGAGCTTTTCCCACCTCCCGTGGTGGCAGCGGCTGCTGCTCCCGTGCGTGGGCGGCGGGATGGCGGGCTTGACGCTCCGCTTCGCCTCGCGCTTCGTCACGAAGGGGAAGAGCAGCACGGACTATATGGAGGCGATCGTCCTCGGCGACGGCGCGATCTCCTCGCGCATGAGTCTGGTCAAGTCGCTCTCGGCGCTTTTCTCGATCTCCTCGGGCGCTTCCATCGGGCGGGAGGGTCCGCTCGTCCAGCTTTCCGCGATGTGCGCCTCGCTGCTCGGGCGCGTCAAGCGCGTGACCACCGTGCGGCTGCGCCTCTTCGTGGCGTGCGGCTCGGCGGCGGGCATCGCGGCGGCCTACAATGCCCCGATCGCCGGGGCGCTCTTTGTCGCGGAGATCATCCTGCGCTCGCTTTCGATGGAGCGTTTCGGCCCGCTGGTGTTCGCCTCGGTCGTGGCGACGCTGACCTCGCGCCATTTTCTGGGAAGCGCGCCGCTCTACCACATCACCCCGCCGCCGATGGAGGGGGTTTTCGGGTGGGAGATGGCGATCTATCTTTTGCTGGGGGTGGTGGCGGGGGTGCTCGGGCCGGTGTTCCTGCGGCTGCTCCGGTCGAGCGAGGCACTTTTTGCGCGCATTCCCGGCCCCATCGCGACCCGGATGGCGGCGGGGGGGCTGGTGGTCGGGATGCTGGCGGTGATCCGCCCGGAGGTCTGCGGCAACGGCTATTCGATGGTCAACGGCATTCTGCACGGCGACTACGTTTGGAAGCTGATGTTGCTGATCCTCGTCCTCAAGCTGCTGGCCACGCTGGCGACGTTCGGCTCGGGAGCGGTGGGCGGGGTGTTCACGCCGACGCTCTTTATCGGTGCGAGCGTGGGGAATCTTTTCGCCGGGGCGCTCGGGCCGCTCCTGCCGGGGCACCCGCTGCCGCTGGCGGACTTCACGCTGGTCGGGATGGGGGCGTTCCTCGCGGCGACGACCCACGCGCCGCTCATGGCGATCATCATGCTCTTTGAGATGACGCTCGACTACCAGATGATCCTCCCGCTGATGACGACCTGCGTGGTGGCGCACTACGTAAGCCGGTCGATCGAGCCGAAGTCGATCTATGCCCACTCGCTCAAGGAGAAGGGGGCGGGAGAGTTTGCCCACCAGATGGCGGAGATGCCGGTGGCGGGCATCATGCGCAAGAACCCGGTGTCAGTCCCGGAAGCGGCGCATTTCGCGGAGATCACCCAGCGCTTCATCGAAAACCGCTTCAACTTCCTATACGTGGTGGACAAGGGCGGGCGCTTCCGGGGGGTGATCGCGCTGCACGACATCAAGAGCTATCTCAACGATGCGAACCTGGCCCGGCTGGTGATCGCTCGCGACATCATGCGGACCGGGTTCCCGACGATCCGCCCCGGCGCGAGCTTCCGCCGGGCGCTCCAGCGGTTTTCCAAGCACGAGGGGGAGCGCATCCCGGTGACGGACGGGGAGGGTCTTCTGCTCGGGAGCCTCTCGAAAGCGGACCTGATGCTCGC
>CAZYVL010000044.1:0-7392 GCA_964651005.1 uncultured Chthoniobacteraceae bacterium
AAGGTGTGCAACCGCTTCAAGGCGGACATCTGGGTCGAGAAGGATGGCGAACAGGTCAACGGCAAAAGCATCATGGGCCTCATGATGCTCGCCGCAGGCCAGGGTTCGAAGCTCCTCATCATCTGCGAAGGCGCGGATGCGGAGAAGGCGATGCAGGAGATCGAGGCGCTTGTGGCCCGCCGCTTCGACGAAGATTGAGCGCCCCCTCTCCCGGAAAGGGGAGGGAAGCCCGGGGATCGCGGAGATCGCAAAGATCGCAAAGATCAATTTCCAGCCGTCGGTCGTTCCGGTTTCCGCCGGGGGCCGCTCTGTTGTTTGCCGACTTTTCTTCAGTCTCCCCGGTCTCCCCCGAGCCTGCCTCGCGGCGGGGACCAGTCTCTCGCCGGGGATTTCGCTTTCCCTCCGCCTCAAAACCTCCGAGGCTTTGCCGCCGGGTGATAAACCGACCCTTGTTCCCGGCGTGTTTCTGATCGAATTTTCTTGATGCTCCACAAACCGCCCGGCATGAACAAAGGGTTTTTTCTGCGGCAATGAGCGAAATCCAGCAGCGAGTCGAAAAACGCTTTCACGGGGTAGGTGTCTCACCTGGCATTGCCCGGGGGACGGCGTTCGTCCTCCGGCCTGAAGACGACGAACCGCCGAGCCGCCGGATCGAGGAGAGCGAAATCCCCACCGAGATCGCCCGCTTCGAGGCGGCGCTCATCCAGACCCGCGCCCAGATCCTGGAGATGCAGCAGCGCATCGCGGAGGCGATCGGCGCGAAGGACGCGGGGATCTTCGACGCGCACCTCCTCGTGGTCGAGGACCGCACGCTCATCGACGAGGTGCTCCGCACGCTCAAGCGCGAGCAATGGAACATCGAGCATGTGTTCCAGACGGTGGCCAACCGGTATTCGCGCACGCTCAGCGAGATCGACGACCCGTACCTGCGGGAGCGCGCGCTCGACATTAACGACGTCACCCGGCGCGTGGTGCATAACCTGATGGGGAAGACCGGGCGGAGCCTTTCCGACGTGGAGACGCCGCACCTGCTCGTCGCGCACAACCTGACGCCCTCGGACACCGCGCAGCTCAACCGGCAGCTCGTGCTCGGCTTCGCCACGGATGTCGGCAGCCGCACCTCGCACACGGCGATCATGGCGCGCTCGCTCAACATCCCGGCGGTGGTCGGGTTGCACGATGTCAGCGATGCGATCCAGAGCGGCGACCCGTTGCTGCTCGACGGCTACAACGGCTTCCTGATCGTCAACCCGAGCGACCAGACGCTCTGGGAATACGGAGAGCTGGAGGTCAAGAAGATCGCCGTCGAGGAGAAGCTCACGGAACTGCGCGAGACGCCCTCCACCACGCTCGACGGGCGGCACATCACCCTTTCCGCCAATATCGAGATGCCCGGCGACGTGGAGCTCGTCAAGAAGAGCGGCGCGGAGGGGATCGGCCTCTACCGGACGGAGTTTTTCTATCTCAACAAGGAGGAGCTTCCCAACGAGGAGGAGCAGTACGAGAACTATTGCCAGGTGGCCCGCGAGGTGATGCCGCACTCCGTCATCATCCGCACGCTCGACCTCGGCGGTGACAAGTTCATGAGCGCGCTGCACCTGCCCGAGGAGTTGAACCCGTTCCTGGGCTGGCGCGCGATCCGGTTTTGCCTGGAGCGGGTCGATGTCTTCAAGACACAGTTGCGGGCGATCCTCCGCGCGAGCGCCGGGGGGAACATCCGCATGATGTACCCGATGATCTCCGGCGTGGACGAACTCCGGCGCGCGAACGCCGTTCTGGAGGAGTGCCGCGAGGAGCTGCGGGCGGAGGGCAAGCCGTTTAACGAAGCGATGGAAGTCGGCGCGATGATCGAGGTTCCCAGCGCCGCGCTGGCCGCCGACCTGCTCGCCCGCGAGGTCGATTTTTTCAGCATCGGCACCAACGACCTGATCCAGTACACCATCGCCGTGGACCGGGTCAACGAGCGGATCGCCCATCTCTACGAGCCGACCCACCCGTCGATCATCCGGCTTCTGAAAATCGTCGTCAACGCCGCCCATGCCCACAATCTCTGGGTCGGGGTCTGCGGCGAGATGGCTGCGGAGATCGCCTTGACGCCGCTGCTCGTCGGCCTGGGCGTGGACGAGTTGAGCACCGGGGCGGCGCTGGTCCCGCGCGTGAAGCGGGCGGTGCGCAGCCTTGATGTCGGCGTCTGTCTCCAGCTTGTGGACGAGGTGAAGAACATGGATTCGGCCGCCGCCATCATGGAGCGGTGCGAATCGGTCGCCCGGGCGCACTACCCGGAGTTGATGAGTTGATGAGTTGAGGCGTTGAGGCGTTGAGGCGTTGAGGCGTTGAGAGGTTGATGCGTAGGCGCGGAGGGGGTTGACGGGCCGGGGGTGTTGCCGCCTTCCCGGGAGGGAAATTTTGCATTTTCGGCGCGCTCCCGCCGTGCGGCTCGCGGGCGGGTTTCTACGCTCGGGGGCATGATGAAAACCGCCTTAACGCTTACAGAAGAGCAGTTGCAACGGATGGCGCGCTACGTTCGGGAGCGCATCGAAGGGATCGAGTCGGCCCGGAGCCGGGGCTGGGTGGCCGAGCGCGAACGCTTCGAACGGGAGTGGGATGACGATTTCACGCACCGGAGCCGGGAGAACGCCGTCTTTGCCCGCTCCAACGAGTCGCTGAACATGGTCGGTTCCGGCGTGGACTATATCCGCTCCCGGATCGTGGAGGAGATCTTCGGGAGCAAGCCGTGGTTCTCGGTCGATTCGCGCTTGCGCGGGGCGCGGGGCGGATGCGGGCTGGCGGAAAGCCCGGAGCAGGTGGCCCGGCATCTCCGCTGGAAACTCGGCCAGGGGCAGATCGACTTCGAGGGGTTGTCCGTCGATCTCATCACGCAGGCGTGCAAGCTCGGCGAGTGCGTGGCGAAGATCTTTTACACGAGCGAGGAGGAGAGCTTCGAGCGGATCGCCACGATCCTCTGGAACACCGAAACCGACGCGCCGGTTCTCGGTGCCGATGGCGATTTCATCTTCCGGGAGGAGAGCGCCACGCCGGAACCGGAGCAGGAAGAGAGGGAGGGGGAGGAGTGGCGGCCCGGGGAGCCGAGCAGCCCGGCGTGCGGAAAGCATCCGGTGCCGCTGGAGCCGCCGCCAGGCTGTTGCTGGAAGGAGCAGATCGTCTCCGAAGAGCGCGTCCACTACAGCGGGGCGAAGGCCATGCCGCTGCACTACAAGGATTTCTACTGCCCGCTTAACGCCCCCTCTCTCCACGAGGCCGATTTCGTCGCGCACATGACTTCGATGCGTCTTTCCGATCTCTGCCGCCATCTTGGCCTCGCCCCGGAACGGCTCGCGGAGGAGGGCGGAGATCATCTCACGCAGGCGCTGCGCCACATTCGGGGTGTTGGGGCGAGCCGGGAGACGGAAGCGCGGCAGCCGCTTCCGGGCGAGGGGGAGGAGCCGGTGGTTGCGGATGCGGACCCGGAGTTCCGGCTGGTGGAGGCGTACTTCCAGTTCGACGCGCGGGGCGATGGGCGTTCCCGGCGGGTTTTCCTGATGATGGCGTATGATTTTGATCTTCCGCTCTTCTGGGAATACATCGCCAACGTCACGCCCGACGGGCGGTATCCGTTCGAGGCGGTGGTTCTCAACAAGGAGCCGTACCGCTGGTACGGGCGGAGCTGGTTCAAGAAGTACGAAAAATTCCAGACGCTCATCGACAAGCTCCTCAACCAGATCCTCTACCGCAACGACCTGGCGGCCAACCCGGTGACATTCCGCAGGCGCGAGGCCGTGGTGCAGTGGCAGGACGACCAGCCGTTCGAGATCGGCCCGGACAAGGTGTTCGACCTTAACGACGGCTACACCGCCTCCGACGCGCTCCAGAGCGCGAAGATTCCCGAACTCGACGAGCAGACGCGATACCTGCTGGAGACGGCGGTATCGAGCTGGCGCACGCGCTCCGGCGTGACGACGGCGACGCAGGGGATGTTCGGCGGTCTCCCCTCCGAGAACACGGCGACAGGCGTGGCGCAGATCGTCGCCAGCGGCACGACGATCTTCCGGCCGCAGGTCATGGACATCAAACGGGGGCTGGAGGCGGTGCTTCGGCAGTTGGTGACTTACCAATACACCTGCCAGGCGGCGGATGAGGCGTTCGACTACGTAGAGGGGGAGGAGCGGGGACGCGGGATTCTTTCGTGCGAGAGCGTGAAGGGGATGGAGTTCAACATCGAGCTGACGTTGACGCGCGCCCGCCAGCAGAGCCGCCTCGAAGCCGCACGGGCCGGGGCGGAGTTCTTCAGCAAGTTCCTCGCGCTGCCCGACGAGTTCAAGCCGGTGGCCGCGCCGCTTTACGCGACAATCTACAAGAACCTGGAGATCGAGCGCGCCGACGATTACTTCCAGAAAGCCGTGGAGATCGTCCAGGCGAGAGAGGAGGCGGGGGAATGACGCCGGAGAGGAAAATGGAGCGGGTGGCGGAGATCGCGGCGGAGCTGGCGTGGCTTAACCGGGTGCCGCCGGAGGCCGCCGCGCTCCTCGACCGGGAGGCGGAGCGCCTCGCGGCCTTTCACACGGAGCGGTGCTGCGATCCGCGCCTTTCGCCCGAGCGGAGCGCGCAGCACCGCGAGGCGCGGGCGTTGGCGCGCGGGCTGCTCGGGTTTTTCGAGAGGCGCAAGGCCGCGCTGCGCGAAGAGTTGGGCGCGCTGCGCGCCGGGCGGTGAATCGGGGATGGGGAGCGGGGGAACGGAGCGGTCAGCCTTGGCTCTCTTCCGCCACGAGGGCTTCCCACTCGGCGGTGAGGCGTTCGAGTTCTTCGGTGAGGGCGAGCAGTTCGCGGTTGAGCTGCATGGCGTTGCCGCCTGGGGCATAGCTCTCCGGCTTCTCCAGGGCGGCTGCCAACTCCTTCTGGCGGCTCTCGCGGCCCAGGATCTGCGTCTCCAGGGCGTGGACCCGCTTTTCGCGTTCGCGGCGCAGCGCGGCGGCGGCCTTGCGCTGTTCGGCCTCTTCGCGCCGCTGCTCCCGGCTCTCGCGCAGGCCGGGGGCCGGGGCGGCGGGAGTGGAGGGGGCGGGCGCGGAAGACGGTTGCGCGTTGGAGAGCTTCTCGCCCGCCGTGAGCGCGGCGCGGGCGGAGTGCGCGCGGCTTTTTTCGAGGTAGTACTGGTAGTCGCCCGCGTACGGGGTGAGCCGCCCGGCGCTGATGTGGAGCACGCTCCGGGCAAGGGCGCGGATGAAGTAAACATCGTGGCTGATGAAGATCAGCGTCCCCTCGTACTGCCCGAGCGCGCCGATGAGCGCGTCGATGGAACCGACGTCGAGGTGTGTCGTCGGCTCGTCCATGAGCAGGAGGTTGGGCGGATCGAGCAGCAGCTTCACCAGCGCGAGCCGCGTCTTCTCGCCGCCGCTCAGGACGGCGACCGGCTTGAACACATCGTCACCCCGGAAGAGGAACGCGCCGAGCACGGTGCGCGCGCACTCCTCGGAGGGGGCGTTGGCGATCTCCTGCACGCTCTCCAGGACGGTGTGCCGCGGGTCGAGCATTTCAACACGGTGCTGGGAGAAGTAGCCGACCTTCACGTTGTGCCCAAGCAACCGCTCGCCGCGCTGCGGCTGGAGCGTTCCGGCGAGCAGCTTCAGAAGCGTCGATTTCCCCGCGCCGTTCGGGCCGACGAGGACGGTCCGCTGGCCGCGCTCCGCCGTGAAGTCGAGCCCCTGGTAAACGCGCAGATCGCCGTAAGCATAGTCCACCTCCTTGAGCGTGAGCACGCGCGCCCCGGCGCGGGGCGGCTGGGGGAAGGTGAAGTGGATGGTTTTCTGCGCGGCAAGCGGCGCGTCGATCTTCTCCATCCGCTCGATCTGCTTGAGCTTGCTCTGCGCCTGGGAGGCTTTGCTCGCCTTGGCGCGGAAGCGGTCGGCGAATCGCTGGAGCGCTTCGATCTCCTTTTGCTGGTTGCGGTAGGCGGCGAGATGTTGTTCCTCCCGGGCGGCCTTTTCGATGACGTACCGGTCCCAGTTGCCCCGGTAGCGGCGCAACTGCCGGTGGGCGATTTCGACGATGGAGCCGGTCAACGCGTTGAGAAACTCGCGGTCGTGCGAGATCATCAGGATCGCGCCCGGGTAGGTGCGCAGATAATCCTGGAACCAGACGAGCGATTCGAGGTCGAGGTGGTTCGTCGGCTCGTCGAGCAGCAGCAGATCGGGCTCCTGCACCAGCAGGCGAGCGAGATGCGCGCGCATGATCCAGCCGCCGCTCAACGTCCGCGCCGGGCGGTCAAAATCGGACGGGCGGAAGGCGAGACCCGCGAGGAGGCGCTTGGCCTTCGGCTCCAGCTGCCAGCCGCCCCGTTCGTCGAAGAGAGTGAGCGCGGCATGGTGCTCGGGAGCGTCGTCCGGGGTGGTCTTGAGAATGCGCTGCGCGTGGGCCAACTCCGGGTCGATGGCCATCGCGAGTTCGAGCACC
This sequence comes from uncultured Chthoniobacteraceae bacterium, assembly GCA_964651005.1. Lineage (GTDB taxonomy): Bacteria > Verrucomicrobiota > Verrucomicrobiia > Chthoniobacterales > Chthoniobacteraceae > DATMFV01. Next base: position 6,445 of record CAZYVL010000044.1, read on the forward strand.
GATTCGTCCCCCGCCGGCGCGCTCTCCTGCGGCAGATAGCCGAGCGTCGCCGACCGCTCCATGACGACGCGGCCTTCGTCGGGCGCGGCTTCGCCCAGGATCAGCGAGAAAAGCGTCGATTTGCCCGCGCCGTTCGGCCCGACAAGCCCCACCCGTTCACCACGGTTGACCTGAAGCGAAGCGTTCTCAAACAGAACACGCCCGCCGAAACTCTTACCAAGCTGGGAAATCGTAAGCATTGCGAAAGCGAAAGACTCTCGCGAGGTTGGGGGCGGCAAGCAAGCCTTCTCCGGGGAACACCCACGCCGGGTGCCGGGATGATTTGCGGGCGGGAGTTGACAAAACGGACAATCGGAAAAAAATCGCGGATCGCCTTCTATTGCCGGATCGATCTCCAAGGGCAAGGAATCCAACCTGGCATCATCCTCTTTTCGCCAGACAAGCAATCGCCGACTGTGGGATACCTTGTGGCGCAAAACACGGTAGACTAATCACGATGAAAATCCCCATCCTTTCGACTTGTCTGCTGGCCGCGTTGGTCATGAGTAGCAACGCGCAAACGGAGTGGAACAAGGAAGAGCCGATGGTCCCCCCCGTGCCAGGAGCCACGCCGGTGAAAGCCATCATGCATCTCTCCGGGACTGGCGCGGTCATTCAGGAAAAAGGCGGGAAATGCGTCGTGACCGACTTCCTGCGTCCTTCCGGTGCTGCGGAGGCTGGCGTGCAAAAGGGGGATGTCATCACGCATGTGAACGGTGAGGAGGTGGCTTCGCTCACGCTTTCGGAAATCGCCCGACGGCTTCGCGGCGAGCCGGATACGAAAGTGACCCTGACCCTTCTACGGCCCGGGGAAACCCAACCCCGCGTCTACACCGTCGTCCGTCATCCGGTGAATCCGGTGAATCCGGTGAATCCGGTGAATCCGGTGAATCCGGTGAATCCGGTGAA
>CAZYVL010000044.1:7492-19019 GCA_964651005.1 uncultured Chthoniobacteraceae bacterium
TCCATCGACTCCACGTTGCAACCATGAACCCTCGTCTCCGCGATTCCCGCCGCCTCCTCTGGCTCTCCCTCCTCAGCCTCGGGCTGGGCGCCTTCATGGCCCCGGTTTCCCAGTTTCTCTTTTGGCTCATCGAGGCGATCACCGGCGTCGCGTTCTTCGGCGCGCCCGGCCATCACCCCTCCGGCCCGGTCGGCCATTCCCTCGGCCTCGCGGTCATCCTGATCCCCGTGATCGGCGGGGTGATCGTCGGGATCATGGCGCGCTACGGCTCCCCCGCCATCCGGGGCCACGGCATCCCCGAGGCGATGGAACAAGTGCTCGAAAACTCCAGCCGCATCCCCGCCCGGATCACCTGGCTCAAGCCGCTCTCCGCCGCCATCTCCATCGGCACGGGCGGCCCGTTCGGCGCGGAAGGCCCGATCATCGCCACCGGCGGCGCGGGCGGCTCGCTCATCGGGCAGATCTTCCCCTCCTCGCCCAGCGACCGCAAGACGCTCCTTGCCGCCGGGGCCGCCGCCGGCATGGCCGCGACCTTCGCCTGCCCGCTCTCGGCGATCCTCCTCGCCGTGGAGCTGCTCCTCTTCGAGTTCAAGGCCCGTTCGCTCGTGCCCGTCACGCTCGCCGTCTGTGCCGCCTCGGCCATCCGGGCCGTCTGGCTCGGCACGCACCCGGTCTTCGGAATGGCCGCCCCGCTCCCCGCGCCGACCGTCTCGGCCTTCTTCGCGCTGCTCTTTCTCGCCGCCGTCATGGGCGTGCTCGCCTTTCTCATCAACAAAGTGGTCTACCTCGTCGAGGAAGGGTTTGAAAAACTCCCGTGCCACTGGATGTGGTGGCCCGCCATCGGGGGGCTTGGAGTGGGCGTCGTCGGTTACTTCGAGCCGCACACGCTCGGCGTCGGTTACAGCAACATCATGACCAACCTCGACGGCGCGCTCCCCGCCGTCGCGATCCTGCTCCTCTGCACGCTCAAGTTCGTTTCCTGGAGCGTCGCTCTCGGGAGCGGCACTTCCGGGGGAACGCTCGCCCCGTTGATGACCATCGGCAGCGGCCTCGGGCTAGTCGCGGGGGTTCTCCTGCAACCGCTCGTCCCCAGCCTCAATATCCACCTCGCCGCGCTCGTCGGCATGGCGTGCATCTTTGGCGGCGCTTCGCAGACGTTGCTCGCCTCCGCCGTCTTCGCCTACGAGACCACCGGCCAGGCCAACGCGATCTTCCCCCTCCTGGCCGCCTGCGCCGTCACCCTGCTGGTGGTCCGCGCGCTCGGGAAAACCTCGATCATGACGGAAAAAATCGTACGCCGGGGGGTCAGCGTGCCCGCAGAGTTCGGGGCGGATGTTTTCGAACACACCACGGTGAGCAAAGTGATGGAGAAAAAGATCGCCACCGTCCCCGGCTCGATGCCGCTTGACGAGTTTGGCCGGTGCGTCGCCGGGAACGACCCGCAATTTGTGAACCGGCAGGCGTATCCCGTCGTCGATGAAGCCGGGCTGCTCGTCGGCATGATCACCCGGGGCGATCTCGTCCGGAGTTCCCACGCCCCGACCCCGATCATGACCGTGCGCGACGCCGCCACCTCCCGCCTCGTTGTCACCTACCCGGAGGAAACCCTGGATGTCGCCATCCAGAAGCTCCTCTCCAACGACATCGGGCGGCTGCCCGTGGTCGATCCGAAGGAGCCGACCCGGCTCGTCGGCTTCCTGAGCCGCGCCTGCGTCCTCTCCGCCCGGTGGAAGCTCATCCAGGAGGAGACCTCCGGAGAGAGCCGCAAAAGCTGGAGGTGGAGCAAACCTTCCGCCCCCGCGAAGGCGTAATCCGGCCCTGCTCAATAGTGCAGCTGGAGTCTACTCCCCCGCGAACATCGGCGCGAGCGGCCCGTGGAGCAGGCTTTCAAAGAGCGCCATGAAGGACGATCTCTCGTCGCCTCGGGCAAGCATGGTTTCCGCCACATTGCGGGCAAGCGCCGGTTTCCCCTGCGCCACGAACCCGGCGGCAATCGCCACCGCCGCCTGCTCGTTGTACCCGAAGTCGGGTTTGAGTTCGTTGGCCACATCCTTCCAGCGTTTTTGGCCGCTGAGAACGGCCTGCGCAGTCTGGTAGGCGGGCCGGTTGCTCTTGTACTGGAGAAGCGCCGTGAGGAGCGACTGCGCCCGCGCGGAATCGTGGTCGTGCAAGGCGCGCAAGAGCAGAACGGTCCGGCCCGTGATGTTCCAGGGCCGCTTGGCGTCGAAGCGTTCCGCAGCGGTGCTCGCCCCCTCCCAATCGCCCCAGAGCACCCCGTAAACGGCGAGATCGAAGGCTTCGTTGAGCGGGGCCGTGGCCGGGTCGAGCTTGAGCTTCGGGATGTCTTTCATCGCAAGGAATTTCTCCTTCATCCCGTGCCGCATGTAGAACGCCTTCAGCCAGTCATTGGCGAGCGGGTCCGGTGTGAACGTCGCGTATTGCTTCTCCGCCTCCTCCAGTTTGCCCGCTTTCTCCAGGGCGCGCACGGCGTCGATGCGCGCCTGCGCCCCGCAGCGTTCCCGCAGTTCCTGGAACTCCGTGCCGTAAAAATAGCCGTTCTCGCGAATGGGACCCAGCTCCAGGAAAAGCCGCGAGGCCGTCTCGGCATCGCCCTTGATCGCCGCCAGCTTGCAGAGGCTGCTGCGGGCGCGCCAGGAGGCGAGATGATCCCGAGAGCGCATCCCGTGTTCGAACCCGCGCTTGGCGCGCGCGTAATCCGCCTTGGACTCCTTGAAAAAGTCCTCCCCGGCGCTCCCCGCCTTCCGCATAATCAGCCTGGCGTAGAGCAGGTCTCCTTTTTCTCCGGGAAGGTGATTGGCGGCTTCCGTGGCAAAGTCTTCCAGGTCATCTTCATCGCCCTGCCACTTCGGCAGCAGAATCTCGCCTTTGTACCAATAAAGCGGAGAGTATTCCTTCGCAATCGCCACGCCGCCTTCGAAATAACGGTTCATCTGCGAAAGACTCCAGCCCTGCCCCATCGCAATGGTGAGCCAAACGCAGAAATAGTGCGGGTCATCCACTTTTTCCGGCGGGAGCGCGACGAGCACCTCCGCGGCTTTGTCGAGGCGCTCTTTCAAGAGCTTCCACCCCTCCTTCGTCACCGTGGAGGCCCATCCGTAGCCGCGCGCCTTCCAGGCATACTCGGTCCACCAGTTGCCCAGGGCGATCCGGGCCGCCGAGGATTCCGGCACGGCAGCGAGCCACTCTTCGATCTCCTGGCGGCGTTGGAGGAATTTCTGCTCGGAATCAGAGTTGGCACACTGGATCGCGCCATAGAAAGTCCCAAGGTCAGGATCGGTTTGCTCGATCTGGTACCCCTTCGCCTTGATGGAGGCGACGAGCGTCTCCAGCGCTGCGTAGTCTTTCCTTTGCAGCAGCGAGAGGGTGCTGCGGACGGAGGGCGGCCTTTTGGCGGGAGCCTTGGCCGGGATTTCGGTTTTGGCCGGAGCCTCCCCGGCAGCGCCAAGCGGCAGCGGCGCGAGAATGGCCAGCGGAAGCGCAACACCACCAAGCAGGGAGGCACACCGCAGAAAGTTTTTCAGCGAGGGGAGCGGAAAAGCGGAGGGGAGAGGGGACATGGGGGACGACTTTACCAAGCCGGATTCCGCCGGAACAAACCAAAACGGGGTGCGGGAACACGCCTGCGCTCGCGCTCGCCTCTGCTCCGGGGATTTCATTGACGGCGGAGGGAAATTTTTTTTATCCTCCGCAACAGAACGGCATCCTCTCCTCTCTCCCTCTTTCGCCGTTTTTTGTTGGTTTTTTTTGTTGGTTGTTTGTTGGAAGCTCCGCCCCCGGACGCCCCGGGGGCGGAACTTTTTTGCCGGGGTTGCCCGCCGCGCCAGGGCCGCGTAAGCTTCGCCCCCCTCTTTTTTGAAACCGACCGCCTTCCAGAACGCAACCCGCGCGCTCCTGCATGAAAACCGGCTGACGCTCCGGCTCGCGGCTCCGATGATCGCGGGGCAGGTGGGGCAGATCCTCATCGGCTGGGCCGACACGATCATGGTGGCGCACCTCGGGGTGCTCGCGCTGGCGGCGTGTGCGTTTGCGGTGATGATGGTCAATGTGTTCCTGGTGTTCGGGTTCGGGCTGACCTCCTCCGTATCGATCCGCGTCTCGCACGCCGTCGGTGCGAAGCGGCCGCGCGAGGCGGGCGAACTGCTGATCGCGGGCACGGTCAAAGGCGCGCTCGCCGGGCTGCTCATGGTCGGCCTCATGTACGCGGCGCTCCCGTGGCTTTCGCACCTGGGGCAAGACCCCCGCGTTCTGGCCGAGGGGAGGGGCTTGATGATTCTGCTCGGCTGGTCGGTGCTCCCGGTGCTGCTGACCATCGTGGGGAAGAATTTCTCCGAATCGCTCGGGCGGCCCTGGCTTCCGTTCTGGATCATGATGGGAGGCGTGGTGCTCAACATCGGGCTGAACTGGCTGTTCATCGGCGGGCGCTGGGGGATGCCCGCCCTTGGGGTGGCCGGGGCGGGGATGGGCACGCTGCTCGCGCGGACGGCGGTGGCCGTGGCCCTCTTTGCCGCGCTCCTCGCCGGGAAGGGGTACCGCCCCTACCTGGTTTGGAAGATCTCGCGGGAGACCCTTTTCCTCCGGCTCGGCTCGCTGCTCCGGGTCGGCCTCCCTTCCGGCGCGCATCTGCTGGGGGAGGTGGGCCTTTTCGCCGCAGCGACGTTGATGATGGGGTGGGTGGGGGAGACCGCGCTGGCCGCGCACCAGGTCGCCATCACCTGCACCTCCACGGCGTTCATGTTTCCGCTCGGCTTCGCCTTCGCGGTGACGGTGCGGGTGGGGCACGCTGTCGGGGCGGGGGAGTTGCACCGCGTGCGGCCCATCACCTTCGGCGCGCTCGCGATGGGGAGCGTCGTCATGGGGGCATTCGCCCTCTTTTTCCTGACGGCAGGCGGCTGGGTGGCGCGCTGTTTCGTGGAAGACCCGGAGGTGGTGCGGCTGACGGCAACGCTGCTGGCGATCTCCGCGTGCTTTTCCATTTTTGACGGCGGCCAGGCGGTGGCGATGGGTGCCTTGCGCGGCCTTGCCGACGTGCGGGTTCCGATGCTCTTCATCTACATCGCCTATTGGGCCATCGCCCTCCCCGCCGGGTACGGGCTGGCTTTTCACGCCGGGTGGGGAGGCGCGGGAATCTGGACGGGCCTGCTGATCGGCCTCTTTTGCGCGGCGCTCGCCATCGTCGCCCGCTTCTGCATCCAGAGCCGCAAGCCCGTGGCCGCTGCCGTGAGCCGCGAAGCGGTGGAGCTGTTTTGACCCGGGGCTACCGCCCAGCAGCTATCCCGGGATTTCCGCCCCCGGCGGCGCGGGCTGGCGGATGAGCCGGTAGAACGCGGGGCCATCAAGCGTTTCGTGCCGGATGAGTTCCTCGGCGACGAGTTCGAGCTGCGCGCGGTGGGCAAGCAGCAGTTCGCTCGCGTCGGTATAGCACTCCTCCAGCGTCCGTGTGACCTCCCGGTCGATGATCTGCGCGGTCGCCTCGCTGCAATCCCGCACGAAGCTCCCGTCCGGCGCGGTGACATACGGCGACGGATCCGCGTGCACCGTCCGCGCCAGCCCGGCTTTCTCGTTCATGCCGTAGACGCAGACCATCTGCCGCGCCATCGCCGTGGCGCGCTCCAGATCGTTTTCCGCGCCGGTGGTGATCTCGCCGAAGACGATCTGTTCGGCGGCGCGCCCGCCCAGCAGCCCGCGGATGCGGTCGAGAATCCCTTCGCGCGTCATCAGGAACTGCTGCTCGGTGGGGAGCTGCATGGTGTAGCCGAGCGCCGCGCGCCCGCGCGGAATGATGCTGATCTTGCGCACCGGGTCGGCGTTCTTGCTGTGCGCGGCGACAACGGCGTGGCCCGTCTCGTGATAGGCGACGCGCCGCTTTTCGTCCTCGCAGAGCCGACGGCTCTTGCGCTCCGGCCCGGCGATCACCTTTTCAAGCGCTTCCTCCAGATCGCTCTGCGCGATGGCCTTCGCCCGGCGGCGCGCGGCCAGCAGCGCCGCTTCGTTGAGCGTATTGGAGAGGTCCGCGCCCGAGAAACCGGGAGTGGCCCGCGCGATGTCGCGCAGGTTCACCGTCTCCTCCAGCGGCTTGCCCCGGGAGTGGACCTTCAGGATCGCCTCCCGGCCATCGAGATCGGGCGAATCGACGATGATCTGCCGGTCGAAACGCCCCGGGCGCAGCAGCGCGCGGTCGAGCACTTCCGGGCGGTTCGTCGCAGCGAGCACGATGATGCCGACATTCGGGTCGAAGCCGTCGAGTTCCACCAAAAGCTGGTTGAGCGTCTGTTCGCGTTCGTCATGCCCGCCCACGCCGACCTGCACGCCGCGCTGGCGGCCAATGGCGTCGAGTTCATCAATGAAAATGATGCACGGGGCCTGCCCCTTCGCCTGCACGAAGAGATCGCGCACCCGCGCCGCCCCGACGCCGACGAACATCTCCACGAACTCGCTCCCGCTGAGCGAAAAGAACGGCACCTTCGCCTCGCCCGCGACGGCGCGGCCAAGCAGCGTCTTGCCGGTGCCGGGCGGGCCAACCAGCAACGCCCCCTTCGGGATGCGCGCGCCGAGCGCCTGGTAGCGCGCCGGGTGCTTGAGAAAATCGACCACCTCCTCCAGCTCGAACTTCGCCTCATCGCACCCGGCCACGTCGGCGAAGGAGACGCCGGTGTTTTTGTCCACCAGGATGCGGGCGCGGCTCTTGCCGATGCCGAGGATCGCCTGCCCCGCGGAGCCGCTCATGCTCCGGCTGATCCAGAACCAGAAGAGGATCATCAACCCGAGCGGCAGCAGCCACGAGCCGAGAAGCTGGGTGACGAACCCGGGGCGCTGGCCCGCGAAGCGGACCCCGGCGGCCTGGAGTTCCTCCACGAGCTTCGGGTCTTCAAGCCGCGTCGTGCGAAACCAGTACCCGCCCTTCTCCGCCGCCGGGGCCGTGGCCGCGTTTTCGCCCACGGCAGGGGGAGAGGCGGGCGGAGGCCGTGGCGCGCCGGTGGCAGGGGGAGGAGGGGCTGTTCCCGTTGCCGTCGTCGTCGCATGGCCGGTGATCTCGGTTTCGCCGATCGCCACCTCGGAGAGAGCCTTCCGCGCCACCAGCGCCTTGAACTCGCTGTAGGGGATCGTCTTGCGGTTCGCGCTCAGGAGAAGCGCCTGCCACCCCCAGAGAAGAAAAAGCGCGATGCCGACTTGCAGGAGAATCCAGCCCCATTTGCCTTTTCCGGAAGGGGACATCGGGTTCTGCTCTGGTGGGGGCGGCTGCGGCATCGTTCTGCTTAACCTTATCTGGATCGGATTGCGGAGCGGGATTTGGCCGGGCAGCCCCGCCCGGTTCTCTTGACGGGGGCGATTCCCTCCCGTAGAACCGCCCTTGGTGTGCCCTGCCCGACATTGGATCGCGATCGCCTGCTTCTGGACGGTCGCCACGGCCGCCACCCTCGGGATGGCCGGTACGGCGAATGCAGCCGCCGGGCTGCTGCCCGGAGAGGCAGGGCGGCGCGCGCTCGCCATCGCCCCGGAGAGCTGGCATCGCGAGGAGACCCCGCACTTCGTGCTTCACTTCGCGAGCCATTCCATCGCCGCTCCCGTCGGCGTCGAGGCGGAGTTCTATTACCGCGTCATTACCAAGGAACTCGGGGTGGAGACGGACCCGGACGCCGCCGTGGGGGGGGAGGAGAAGGCGCATCTCTATCTTTTCGAGACGGAGGCAGGCTGGGCGGAGTTCATCCGCTCGGCGAGCCTGGAGACGTGGACCGGCGCCGTTGCCATCGGCGACGAACTCTTTCTCCCGCGCTACCCGCGCTACCGCTTCAAGGGGAACGCGCTGGGGCATGAGATCGCGCACCTGCTCGTGCGCCGCCACCTTGGGGAGCCGAGGGAGCCGGGGCAACCAGGCCATCTGCCGCTCTGGCTTTCGGAGGGGTTCGCGGAGGAGGTCTCCTCGCGGGCGTACGCGGCGTTTTACCGCGCGCGCGGTTTCCGGGCCAAACCGCTGGTCCGCGCCCCCGCCACGCCGTTCCCGCTCGCGGAGCTGTTGAAGATGACCGCCTATCCGCCCGCACTGCGCGTGAGCGATTTTTACCGGCAGTCGCGCCAGCTCGTCGGGTTCCTCCGCGCGGAAGGGGGAGCCGCGCCGTTTGCCCGTTTTCTGCGCGCGATGGCCGGAGGAGCGGAGGTGGAGGAGGCTTTGCAGACGGCGTTCGGCGGGCGATGGGCTTCCGTGGAGGCGCTGGAAGCGGAGTTTGCCAAAGAGCCGGGCGAAGCCCAACCTGGCGAAGCCCCGGACAAGCCAGAGGCGCGACGGTGTTCCCCTGCGCCCGGTTTTTCAAGCTGATCTCCCCGGCCATGTTCTCCCGATCGACCCCGGCCCGAAGAATCGTGATCGCCCTCGCGGGTGCGTTTGTGTTTTGCCTGCCCCCGGCATCCGGCCCCGCGAGAGCGGAGAGGGATCAAACGCGGCCACCCCGCCAGATCCGTCTCCTCGAAACCAGATTCGACGAGCTTGATAACCAGGAGATCGAGCCGATGGGGAAAACGGCTCTGGACTCCTTCGGCCCGTGGAAACACGCCCAGACGGAGAACTTCATCGTCCATTACCGCCGGACCACCGAGGCGCACCGGGCGGTTCGCGAGATCGAGTACAACCTCTGGTTTATCGCCAAAACGCTCGGCGCAGGGCCGGAGCGGTACGCGAAGAAGTCGCACGTCTACATCTTTTCCGGCGAGCAGGAGTGGAAGGAATTCCTCGCCGAAGTGCACGCGCCGTCGTGGTCGGGCAGCTTTGCCTACGGGGATCACCTTTTCCTGCACATTGGCGGCTTCGGGGAGACGTTCGATTCCCACACCCTGGCGCACGAGACCACGCACGCCGTCGTGGCGCGCCTCTATCCGGATAAAAAGTGGCCGCTCTGGCTGAGCGAGGGATTTGCCGAGTACATGGCGGGCGCGGCCATCGCCTCCCGCAAGGGGCAGTATATCAAGGGATACCAGCGCGACCTCGGCAGCGCGTCGCGCCTCGGGTTCAAGGAGTTGATGGCGATCCACGAATACCCTTCCGCCCCGTCGCAAGTCTTGCGGCTTTACCGGAGCAGCGAGCGGGTGATCCGGTTTTTGATGACCCGCTATCCCAAGGACCGGATCGCCCGGTTCGTGGAGTCGATCCTTGCGGGAAACGATTTCCAGAAGACGGTGCTGGAGGTTTACGGGGATAAGGGATCCGGCTTCGCGGAGTTCGAGAAACGCTACAACGCATTCGAGAAATGAGCATTGGACGGATCAGGGGGATCGGGCGGTTTGGGCGCTCTGGGCGGTCTGGGGGACTTTTGCACGAATGCGTTTTCCTTGCTTCCGGGTCTTCGGCTGCGAAAGAGTAGGGGGATGCCAGCCCCGCGCAAGAAAGCCGCCTCGAAAGCCCCCGCCGGGAACGCCGCGCTCCAGGCGGTGCTCGGGTCCGACGAGTCCGAGGTCAAACGGGCGGCCCGCGAACTGGCCGCCGAGATGACGCCGCCCGGCGCGGGAGACCTCGGCTGCGAGATCATCGACGGAGTGGCGGAGAACGCCGAGCAGGCGGTCCTGCGCGTGCACCAGACCGTGGAGGCGCTCCTGACGCTGCCGTTTTTCGGCGGGGAAAAACTCGTCTGGCTCAAGAACGCAAACTTCCTGGGCGAGAGCACGGCGGGCCGCGCGGCCTCCGTCGCGGAGGCGCTGGAAAAGCTGGCGGCGCTCCTCGTGCAGGGGATGCCCGAGGGGGTCCGCTTTCTCTTGAGCGCGCCGGGGATCGACAAGCGACGCGCCTTTTACAAAACGCTGAGCAAGACCGCAAAAACACGCGTTTTTGACAAACCCGATGTCAGCCGCCCGGGCTGGGAGGAGGCGGCGCGGGAGATGATCCGCGAGCGCGCCGCGGAGCACGACCTCCGCTTTCGCGGGGAGGCGCTCGAACTCTTCACGCTGTTGACGGGCGGCGACTCGCGCCAGATCAGCAACGAACTGGAAAAGCTCGATCTCTACCTCGGCCCCTCGCGCCGCGAGGCGACGGCGGAGGAGGTCCGGCTGATGGTCCCGGCATCGCGCGCGGGCGTCATCTTCGAGCTTGGGAACGCCCTGGCGGCGCGCGATCTCAACCAGGCGCTCGGGCTGGTGGAGCAGCTTCTTTTTCAAGGGGAAACCGCCGTCGGCATCCTGCTCGTCGCGGTGATCCCGACCGTCCGCAATCTTCTTCTCACCAAGGATCTCATGGTGCGCCACCGCCTCTCCCGGCCCGCCGCGCCGTTTCACTTCGCGGGCGCGCTCAACCGCCTGCCGCCGGAGGCGACCGCGCATCTCCCCCGGAAAAAAGACGGCACGCTCAACGCCTACGCACTTGGCATCGCCGCCACGGGGGCGCACCGCTACGAGATGGAGGAGCTCGTCCCCGCGCTCGCCGCCTGCCTGGAGGCGAACGTCGCCCTGGTGACGAGCAGCGTGGAAGCGCGCACCGTCCTCACGGAGCTTGTCGTCCGCATCGCCGCACCGGGAAAACAGATAAAATCACGTTTTTGATTTTCAAACGCTTCCCTACGGGCTTAGAACGAGCCTTCATTCTATGGCTTCCCAATCTCCGCAATTCACTTCTCTCGTCACCGGCGGTGCCGGGTTTCTCGGTTCCCACCTTACGGACCGCCTGCTCGCTGAAGGGCATCGGGTCATCGGGATTGACAACTTCATCACCGGAAGCCCCGCCAATATCGAACACCTGAGCGGCAACGTGAACTACCGCTTCGTGCAGCAGGACGTAACCCAGTACCTGCTCGTGGACGAGCCGGTTGATTTCGTCTTTCACTTCGCCTCGCCCGCCAGCCCGATCGACTACCTCGAACACCCGATCCCGACGCTCAAGGTCGGCGCGCTCGGCACCCACAACACGCTCGGCCTCGCCAAGGCCAAGAAGGCGCGCTTTATCATCGCCTCCACCAGCGAATGCTACGGCGACCCGCTCGTCCACCCGCAGACCGAGGATTACTGGGGCAATGTGAACCCCATCGGGCCGCGCGGCGTTTACGACGAGGCGAAACGCTTCGCCGAGGCGATGACGATGGCCTACCACCGCTTTCACCACGTCGATACGAAGATCGTCCGCATCTTCAACACCTACGGGCCGCGGATGCGCCTGCGCGATGGCCGCGTCGTTCCCGCCTTCATCGGCCAGGCACTCAGCGGGCAGCCGCTGACGATCTTCGGCGACGGCTCGCAGACGCGCTCCTTCTGCTACGTCAGCGACCTCATCGACGGCATCTATCGCCTTGCTCTTTCGGAGTTCCACGAGCCGGTGAACATCGGCAACCCCGGGGAAATGACCATCAAGCAATTCGCCGAGGAAATCCTCCGTATTACCGGCAGCAAGTCGGGGATCGAGTACCGGCCGCTGCCGGTGGACGACCCGAAGGTCCGCCAGCCCGATATTACCCGCGCCAAGAAAGTGCTGGGCTGGGAGCCGAAGGTCTGCTTTGAGGAAGGCATCGGCAAGACCATCGACTACTTCCGCACGCGC
>CAZYVL010000045.1:0-14695 GCA_964651005.1 uncultured Chthoniobacteraceae bacterium
TGGAGTCGCGGATTTCACTCCTTCGTCTACATTTCCAGATCTCAAAAAAGCGGAAAGGATACAGATACTCACACCGGGTTGTTGGTGTTTGACGGTAAATAAGGACGGATCGGCCGACCTTCAATTTGGCTCTCTTTTAATCGATTCTGCCGAGTGTCCAACTGGAACATTTGTGTTCCGCGACATCTATAATCTATTGACTCCGAAGCTAAAGAAAACGGGGGACAAAGATGATGTCGCCGTTGCAATATTCACTCGTAAACCAGCCGTTATAAGGTCAAAATATATTAACTTGTCTTATGTAAAAAAAATCTTTCTCACAGCACTGCAGCATGCCGTGCCGTTTGACAAATCCCGCTTCGAGTCTATTTTGAAGGATTATCCGGTAGAAGTTCCGAAACAAGAGGGGAAATCGCAACCGGAGGGGCAGTCAACCGTTCTCGATCAGTTGGATAAGAAGCTGGAATAAACCACGTCGGGGCTGGTTTGCGGAGCGGGAGAAATCTGTTTTTGGCAAGCGTTGCGGCGGGGGTCGGTCGTGCTCCGGCAGCCATTGACCGTTGACGCCGCCAGCCTCCGCGCCTAGGTTCGCCCTTTCCATGACCGTTATTTCCAGCGCCCCGCTTCTTGCCACCAACCTTGTTCTTGTCGGCTTCATGGGCAGCGGAAAATCGTCGGTGGGCCGCCTTTTGGCGACGCGGCTCGGCTTCCGGTTTGTCGATACCGACGCCCTCGTGACGCACTCCGCAGGGATGCCGATCACGGATATCTTCGCGCGGCGCGGCGAGGAGGCGTTCCGCGAGATGGAGACGGCGGCTCTGGCCTCGCTGCTGGGGAAGAAGGGTCTTGTCGTCGCCACGGGCGGCGGCATTGTCACGCGCGAGGCAAACCTGCCGATGCTGCACGAACTCGGCTACACGGTCGGGCTGCTCGCGGACGAAAAGACGATCTTCGAACGGGTTTCGCGCAACAACCGGCGCCCACTCCTCCAGACCGCGGACCCGCGCAGGACGATTGCCGAGCTGCTCGCCGCCCGCGCCCCGCTCTACACGGCGGCGGCCCAGCAACTCGTGGAAACCAGCGAGAAAACGCACGCGGAAGTCGCGGCGGAAATTCTTGAGGAGGCGCTTCGCCGCTTCCCCGTCACGGCGGAGGCAGATCGCACCGGCAAAACTCCGAGGAGCGGTAATTCTTGAACGCCGTCAACCCCTCCCGGACGACTTTCACCGTGTTGCGATCGAGGATTTGGTAATACCGCCCCGGTTCTTCGAGCAGGTTATCGAGCGCCTCCGGGAGCGTGGAAAACGAGTCGAGAAAGTCGTGGAATCCGCCCAGCGGGCGGTCGGCATAGTAGGTGAAAACAAGGTAGCGCCGCATCGGGGAAACGCCGGGTTTTCCGGCCTGTAACTCCTACGCCGGATCGCGCCGCTGTCAACGCGGCTTCTGGCTCCGCTTCGGGGTCTGGCACCGGGATGTTAAACAAAATTTATTTATCAGTTGAATGTCGTTTGTTTTAACACAATTTAAGCCCTGATTCGGACACCGGGGTTTCACCGACTCCCCCCGGCCGTCCACTCCAGACTGCCGTTCCAATGAAAAAACTGACGACCTCCGCGCTGCTTCTCGCGCTCTCCGGCTCGCTTCTGCTTGCCGCCCCGGGGCTTCCGCCCTCCCGCCGTGCCTCCACGCCTTACGACCGGTACATGGGATCGGTCCGCCAGGTGCTCCGCCATCTCGACGGCCCCGCCCCGAACTTCCGGAAAGTGGCCGCGCTGACCCAGGAGGGATACAACTTCCGCTACGTCTACGACACGCCGTATGTCGCCCCGATGCCGCAAGTCACCGCCGCCCGGCACGCGGGCGACTGCAAGGCGAAATCGCTCTGGCTCGCCTACGAAATGAACGACCCGTCGGTGCGCTACGTCATCGGCAAAGCGCGCCGCAGTTCCAAGATCAGCCACGCCTGGCTGATGTGGAAAAGCAAAGGCCAGTGGTGGATTCTCGACCCGACCAACGTGCCGCAGCCGATCCCCGCCGCATCGGTCAGCCCCGACGAATACATCGTCTTCTACTCCTACGACCGCAACGGCTCCTACCGCCACCAGACCGGGCAGCGCGGAACAGTAGCCGGGCACCGGTAGAAAACGCCAGGCTTCTCTGCGCTCCGTCCGCTCTTTTTGCCCCCTTCCCCCCCGGCCGACCGGACCTGCGCCTCGCCTGGAGGCGCAGGCCCGTGAGGCGTACCGCCCGGATCACGCGCCGGGGGCCAGCCCCAAATCGTACGGCGTAACGGCGTAACGGCGTAACGGGAGCCGCAGGTCCGTCCCGCACAGGATGGCACAAGCCGCAGCGATCTGTCTTCCCTCTCTTCAGAGGGTGAAGCGCCTCACCCGCCGCAGCGGAGCCAGAGCGCCATCAGGCCGGTGCGCCCCTTGACGCCATATTTGCGCAAAATCTCGGTGATATATTTGTGCGTTGTCTTGGGAGACTGGCCGATCTCTGCGGCGATCCGGCTCTCGCCGTGCCCGGTCAGGAGCAGGCGGACGATCCGGCGTTCCGTCGGCGAAAGCGGCGCGCCCGCCACGAGCAGGCCATTGGCCAGAAGCAGCTCGCGGTGGAACCACTTCAGCCCGCGCATCGCCTCCGTCACCCACTCGGCATCCTGCGCGGAAAAACGCGTTCTCCCGTAGTGATCCACGAGGATAAACGATTCCGCATCGGCATTGACGGGCATGACGGAAAAAAGCCGGTCGGTGATCCCCGCTTCCTCATAAAAAAGGCGATAGCCTTCGCTCTCTTTCATCAGGTCAAAATCCACGAAGCCGTCGCGCAAGCGGTGCACCCGCAGTTGCCCCGCCCCGGCCATGAGAGCGCGGGTCGTGAGGCTCGGTTCGGCTTCGTGAGCCTTGGCAACGGCCTGGCTGCGCGCGCGGAACTCCGGAGAATCGTCGTAATGCCGGACGATCATCGCGCGCCACCCGCCGAGCGCATCGCGCCGCGCAAACATTCCCTGCCCCACCCGCGCCGCACCGACCCAGATGACATCGCGCGCCTGCAAAACAGAGGAAAAGGAGGCCATCAAATGCTTCAATGCCGCATCGCACTGGGATGCCGGAAAATCGGCCAACTCATCCCAAAGCCGGTAGATCGCATCACGCCGGGAACCTGTCATGGCCCGTTTTTCCCCCGGAGCACGCACGGCTGTCAATGCGTACTCCTCCCCTCCCGGAACGGAGATGGCAAGATTGGAACCGCAGCTTTCGCCACCCCTTCCCCAACCGCTTCCGGCTTGGCGAGGGCGGCCAGGGAGATTACGATTTCCCCGGTACGGCGTTGCCCAATTCGCGCTTGAGAGATTAGCATCGAGACCGCCTCGCACACCAAAAGCTCCATGCCAGGTGGCAGCTGGCAGCCTCCCGGCCAAACAAGACCACGGCCACGAACGCTTTGCCTCCTCCCGGCCCCTATTATTCGCCCCAATCCCAAGCCCAATCATCATGAAAACGAAATGGATTCCATGTGTTTTGGCAATGCTGGCATGGGGGCTTTCCTTCGGAGAAGCCGCACAGACGCAGCAACCGGACCTTGCCGTTTCAGTCGTTGGAGTCTCCAGCCATCGACGGGGGGTGGTTATTCGCTTCGAGAACCACTCTCGAAAGCCCATTCGATTGCTCCGCCCAATCGATGGTTCAGAATGGGGGTGGCATATGCCGATCTACGACCTGAGCATCGCGGACGCCACAGGCAAGCCGATTCCGCTTGGCCTGCGATGCAAACTTTCGGGCCTCTACACGGATATGAAATGGCCGGACGATTACAGGATACAGGTGCTCCCGGGGGACGCTTATGAAACCACCGTGGTTCTATCCCGGGAGATTCCGGCATCGGGCACCTACTCGGTTTCATTCCGCTATTGTTACGACCCCACATCCAAGGTCGCCAAAGAGGATCGTTTCATTACCTACCCCGAAGATTTGTGGATCGGAGAGGCGGTTTCAGCCACCAAACAGCTTGAGTTTGAAAAATAGTAGCCCGGCCACTTTCCGGGCCAAATTGATAATACGGACTACTTAAATAGTCTGAAAACGCCCCCCGTTCACCTCCAAGCCATCCACCACGCCAAACACGGAAGCAGCAGCGCGATCCCGGCGAGCGCCTTCTGCATCCCCGGGGACGTCCGCTCGGGAAGCCGCGCCCAGGCCAACACCGCGCCGATCGCCACCCCCGCGAGCATCCCGAAGAGGTGCGCGCTCAGGTCCACCCGGGTTTCCTCCGTGCCCGACCCGGTGCCGAGATAAGCGAGCAGCCCCAGCCCCGCCGCGACGGGGAACGCCAGATCGCGCAGCCGCGCCTTGCGGAGAGACCCGGCGTGCCGGAGCAACGCGAAAACCTGCCAGCCAACCAGCATCCCAAGCGCGCCGAACACAGCGGTGGAAGCGCCGATGGAATGGTGCGCCTCGCCCCGGTATCCCCAGGCATTGAGCGCATTGCCGAGCGCGCCACTCAAGACAAAGCCAAGCCACGTCCATCCCGAGCCGAGCGCAGGCAGCAGCGCGGCGGCAAAGAGCAACCCGACAAGGAGGTTCGCAAGAAGATGGCCCGTGTCGCCGTGGAGCGTCAGCGCGGTCACAACGCGCCACGCCTCCCCATGAAGAATCGCCGTGGAGTCCGCCTCCCCCCGCAGCGTCCAGCCGGGCGACTCTCGCGCCTGGAGCAGAAAAAACCCGGCCATCGCCCAGGCGTAAACAAGGAGCGAGAGGAAGGAGGCGCGGCTCTTCGGCACAACGTCATCGGGGCCGCCTTCCCGCCCGCGCGCCTCCCGCTCGGCGCGGCGCTCCTCCTCGTCGGCGCGCAGTTCGCGCATGGCCGCCTCGGCATCGTCGGGCTCCACCAGCAGGCGGTAAAGCCCCTCTTCGAAAACAATCCAGAACGCGATCCCCATCGCCTGGAGCACCAGCGAGCGGTTCTCCGCCTGGTCGAGCCGCAGGCAGCAGGCCACCTCCACTTTCTGCGGCTCGTCGTCCGGGAAATTCATCCCCGCGGAGCCTGCCAGCGGCTGAAGCATTCGAGAAAACCGTTGGCGAAATCGCGCGGGCGCGCCGCGATCCACTCCCGAAGCAGCGCAACCGGGAAAAACGCGCCGGTTTCAATCTCCGCGCGCGGCCACGTAAACGGCCCCTGGTGCTCCGTCCGGTAAAGGCGCACAAATTCGTGCCCGGTAACGCGGGAGGCGGGAATCTCCGCGACGCGCTCCAGCGGCGCCTCGATGCCCAGCTCCTCGTGCAGTTCGCGGGCGGCGGCCTCGTCGTACTCCTGCCCTGCGTTGAGATGCCCGGCGGCGCTGGAATCCCAGCGGCCCGGGTTCGCATCCTTCCACCGGGAGCGTTTCTGGAGAAAGAGTTCCCCCCGGCGGTTGAAGACAAAGATGTGGATGGCCCGGTGCCGGAGGCGCTGGGCATGGACCTCGTGGCGGCTCGCCTGCCCGATGACGCGGTTCTCCTCGTCCACAACATCGAACCGCTCGCCGTGGACATCCTGCGCCTGCGTCTCCTGGATGCCGGGGCGCAAAACCGCTTCGACTTCCCGCGCGAGGGCGATCCACTGGCCGAGCGAGAGCGCCTCGCCGCGCACCGTCTCCTCCACGCCAAGAGCGGCACAAAGCGCCGGCCAGTCCAGCTCGAAGCCGTGCGCGGCGAGCATCTTGCGCAGCATCTTGCGCCGTTGCGAGAAACCCGCCTTCACCAGCCGCTCGAAGAGCCGCCCATCGCAGTCCGGGTACTCGTCAGGATCACGCGGCGTGAGCACGACAACCCCGCTCTCCACATTGGGCGCGGGGAAAAAAACACTCCCAGGCAGCGTCCGCGCGTACCGCACCTTCCAGCGGCGGCCCACGATCAGCGTGAGCGCGCCGTACGCCTTCGTGGAGGGGGCGGCGGAAAGACGCTCCGCCATCTCCTTCTGGAGCGTAAAGACCATCCGCCCCACGGGCGACGGCTCCGCCGCAAAGCGCAGCAGCACCTGGCTGGAGACATAGTACGGCAGATTGCCGAGCACCTTGGCGGGGCCGCGCCGGAAAAGCTGGCGCGTATCGAAAGCGAGCGCGTCGAGGTGCAGCGTCTCCAGTTCCGGCCGCCCGTGAAAGCGTTCCCGGAGAAACTCCACCATCCTGGCGTCCTTCTCCACCAGCGTCGCCGGGCCGCACGCTTCCAGCGCAAACTCCGTGAGCGCGCCAAGCCCCGGGCCGACCTCCACCAGATGTTCGCCCGGTTGAAGCTCAAGCTCCCCGACGATCCAGCGCGCCGCCTCCTCGTCGTGCAGAAAATTCTGCCCCAAGCCCTTCACGGGCCGGGTGCCCAACCGGGCAAGCGTCTGTCGCAAGGTGGATTGGTTCATGGGGCCTCCGGGGGAGAGGGCACGGCGGGCGCATTCCCCAGCCCCTCCAGCCCCCGTCCGCCGACCGGGGTTACTTCCCGGCCTGGCAATCCTTGCAGCCCTGCTGGGCGTCCTTGTTCGTCTCCTTCGCCCCGTTCCCGGCCTTGGTGGCCTTGTCGGTGGCGTTCTCCTTCTGGTTGCCGGATTCGGTTGTCGTCGTCGCCCCGGTGAAGGGGCAAGTCCCCGCGTCCGCGAGCGGCGCGAGGGAAAACAAGGCGGCCACGGCAAAGGCGGTGACAACAGCGTTACGGAGGGTGGGCAGGATCATGGGTTGTCTCTGGTCAGCTTCGGGATCAAGCGCGCCCCCCTGCAAAGTCCAGCAACGACACCGGACCCGGGACGGACGCGCGCCGCCTATCTAGACCGAAAGCGCCCCGCTTGCAAACCAATCCGCAAATCGCATCACGCAAAAACCACGCAAAACCGCCCGCCAGGAACACCGGACACCGAAAGTTCCCTCCGGCCCGGTTCAATTGGCCGGAGGGCATGGAATCCTCCCTGTTTCGCGGCGAACGGCGGTTTTCTAGTGCTTGAGCAGCAGCATCAGCCGACTCGCCACGGCGCTCCCGCTAAAGAGCAGCGACGCCCCCACGGCGAGCACCCCGACGAGCACCAGCGTCAGCCACAGCCCCGGCTGCATCACCAGGGTCAGAATCCCCAGGATCATCGAAGCCAGACCGACGAGCACCTGCCCCCCCGCCGCAGCCGGAACCGCAATGCGGAAAAGCTGCCGGGAGCGTTCGCCCTCCAGAGTCCCCATCGAGACGAGGCGGTTGGTTTCCGCCGAGCTCATCAGAAGCGCCGCGCCAAAGACGATCAACGCCGTACCCATGAGCGGCACGGGCGCGATGCCGAGCAGCGCCAGAATCCCGAGCACAATCCCGGCGAGGCCGCCGATGAACTCGGTGGTCATCCCGCCCGCCAGCTCGGCGGCATGTTTGGCCCCCGCGCCATCCAACGCCCGCAGCAGCTCCGAATAACGGGCCGCGACCGACGTTCCCTGGCTTAGAAAGCCAACCCCAATGATGATGACGCCGATGGCCGCCAACAGGCCGGGAAAAATCCCGAGCAGGCCAAGGATACCCAGCACCACGGCGGCGATCCCCGCCACCGCCTCCAGACCCGAGCCTCCCATTGCCGTTTCAAACGCCTTGTTTCTTTCCGGTTCCCGGAACCCCTCCTGAAATTTTGTTTCTTCAGGCATGCAATCCTCCTTCTTCCCAATAACATCGTGCCGGGGAAGCGATTCTCAAGACCGGCATTCCCTGAGCAACCCACACGGGGAAACGCCGAGGAAGACTGGACTAAAAGCAATAGATCGGCGAACCCTGCCTGGTGGCCCGAAGGCCCTTATTAGCTCTCGACGTCCGAAACGACGGGTTGCCGATCTAAAAAAATCTTAAGTTTATTTTGGTAAAAATCCAATGCGGAAAACTTCTACTTTGAACTTTTGACGGGGCTTACCCCGGCCAGGCCAAGCCAGACCCAGACCTGGCTAAAGCCGGGGATCAACCGGCTCGCTTTCAAGGGCGAGCACCCCGAAGACGCATTCATGCACCCGCCGGAGCGGTTCTCCCCGGACGAACCGCTCCAGGGATTCCACCCCCAGGGCAAACTCCCGAAGCGCCAGCGAGCGTTTCCCGCTGAGGCCGCGCTTGCGCAGGCGGGAGAGATTCTCTGGCCGCGTGTATTCGGGGCCGTAGATGATGCGCAGGTATTCCCGACCCCGGCATTTGACGGCGGGTTGAGCCGGTCCACGGCGTCCCTTCGGAATAAACTCCATCGGCTTCACCACCATGCCTTCGCCGCCGCGCGCCGTCAGTTCGAGCCACCAGTCGATGGCGCGCTGCTCCTGGTCGGGGTGGGTGAGGTCCACGACGCGGTGCGGCGTTGGCGCAACGATGCCGCCCGCCAGGCTCGCCAAGGTCTTCATGTGCCAGTCGTGGCCTTTCCCGCAGTGGACCTCTCCTTCGGAGGCAAGGAGATGAAACGGAGCGACCTTCAGATCGCCGACCGATCGCACCGGCCAGCAGTAGCGCCGGTAAGCCTCCGTGTAGGCGGCGAGGTGTTCCGCGCGTTCACAGGTTTCCGCCAGAGCTTCGGCGACTCCGGCGACTCCGGCGACTCCGGCGACTCCGGCGCCGCGCTTCGCCGCAGCCTCCAGCGCCGCGCGCGCCTCCCCCAGCAGGGCAGCCCCCGCCGCTCCGACGGAAGCGTATTGCTCTGCGATCAAGCCCTGAGCCTTGGCGGACCACGGCATCAGCTCGCAGTCGAAACAGAACCAGTCCGATTGCAACGCCTCCCAGAGTCCAGCGGCCGAGACCTGCTCGCGGATGCAGTCGAGAAATTCGCGTTCGAACGTCCGGTCATCGAAGAAGCGGCGGCCCGTGCGGGTGTACGCAATGCCGACGCTTTCTTCCTCGATCCCGAACCGCCGGGTGGCAGCCGCTTCATCCTTGCAAACGATCACCACGGCGCGCGATCCCATGTGCTTCTCCTGGCAGATCACCAGCGGCTGGCCTTCGTTCCGGTAATAGGCGAACGCCTCCCGGGGATGCTCCAGCCACTCGCCCTCGCCGCTCGTTTCGCACGGGGACATCGTGGGCGGAAGATAGATGAGCCACCGGGGATCGGCGGCAAACCGGCTCATCACCTCCAGCGCGGCGATGGCGTTTTCTTCCCGCACGGTCACATTCCGGGCGAGCCGCGTCTCCACAATCCGCTTTCCGATCACGTCGGCAATATCGAGCGTGGCATCGTGTTGCTGCTGGGCGGATAACGCCGGAGCCGGGGCCGTCCCTGCTTCGTCCAGGAACGGCTTCCGGGATTCCGCATAGGTGTGCCGGGCCGGGACGGAGACGAGCTCCTTCTCTGGGTAGCGGAGCGCGGTGAGGCGGCCTCCGAAGACGCAGCCGGTGTCGATATTGAGCGTGCGGTTGAGCCACTCAGGCTCGCGGACCGGCGTGTGCCCGTAGACCACCATTGCGGAGCCGCGGTATTCGGCGGCCCAGTCGCAGCGGACCGGCAGCCCGAATTCGTCGATCTCCCCCGTCGTCTCGCCATACAGGGCAAACTCCCGGACCGCCCCGGAGCCGCGCCCCTGCATCGCCTCCTTCATCCCCGCGTGAGCCACCACGAGCCGTCCGCCATCAAGGACGTAATGACTAACCATCGCGTCGATAAATGCGGCGGCCTGCTGGGAAAACGCCTCCGGCTCGGCGGCAAGCTGCGCCAGCGAAATCTCCAGGCCGTGCTTGACCTGCACCTGCTTGCCGCGAAGCTTGCGCAGCAGCTTGACATCGTGGTTGCCCGGCACGCACAAGGCGTGTCCCGCTTCCACCATGTTCATCGCCAGCTTCAGGACGGGAACCACCTTCGGCCCCCGGTCCACCAGGTCGCCGAGGAAAACGGCCTTGCGCCCGGCAGGCGGCGTGGCCGTGTACCGCGCGGCATCGACGGCGTACCCGAGCGCGCCCAGCAGCTCGGTGAGTTCATCGTAGCAGCCGTGCACATCACCGATCAGATCGAACGGCCCATGCTCGGTTTTCCGGTTATTCCAGAGGGGCTCCCGGACGAGGGCAGCCTCCTCCACCTCCTCGATGCTTTTGAAAACATGGACGTAACGGAACCCCTCCCGCTGCAAATGACGCAGGGAGCGGTGCAGCGCCTGGCTCTGCTGGCGGATCACGTGCGGGCCGAAGTTCCGGTCGGGCCGCTCCCGGTTGCGCTCGTGCGCCACCCGCTCCGGGAGATCGAAGACGATGGCGACGGGCAGGCAGTGATACTCCCGCGCCAGATCGATCAGCGGCTTGCGCGCCTCCTTCTGGACATTGGTGGCGTCCACCACAACGAGACGCCCGCGCGCAAGCCGTTTGCCCGCGATGTAGTGCAGCACGTCGAAGGCGTCGCCGGTAGCCGCCTGGTTGTTCTCGTCATCGGAGACGAGCGCGCGGCAGGTGTCCGAAGAAACGACTTCCGTGGGCGCAAAATGCTTTCGGGCAAAGGTGCTTTTGCCCGAGCCGGAAACGCCCACCAGAACGACAAGGGAAAGATCGGGGATTTTAAGATTCATTCTCTGCCTCCCTCGAAAATACCCATCTGCGTCGGCGCGCCGACTTCCGCATCGACGGGGCCGATCGGCAGGAAGCGCACGCGGTAGCCGAAGCGATCCGCCACCCCGCCCGCCCAGGTCTGGAACTCCTCGCGGCTCCACTCGAAGCGGTGATCGGAATGCCGGAACACCCCTCCGTGGAGCGTCGGCCATTTGACGTTGTATTCCCGGTTTGGGGTGGTGACGACCACGGACCCAGGCCTGGCGAACTCGAAGACCACCTTCTCGAACGCGCGCAGGCGCGGCGGATCGAGATGCTCGATGACCTCCACGATGGCGGCGGCGTCGAAACCGGCGAGCCGTTCGTCGCGGTAGATCGCCGACCCTTGAAAGAGCGAGAGCCGGTTTTTCTGCCAGTCCGGCATCCGGTCGTAACGCAAGTGCCGCCGGGCGTTCTCCAGCGCGCGATACGAGACATCCATCCCGGCGACCGCTTCGAACTGTTTTTCCGCAAGCAGAAGCTTGAGCAACCGCCCCCCGCCGCAACCGAGGTCGAGCACCCGGGCGGCGCCGCTCCCCTTGAGCGTCGCCAGGACGGTGCCGAGCCGCTGTTCATTGAGCCGCAAGACCTCACCCTCTCCCTCCCCGGTCCCTTCGTCATCGGAAGCCTCCGCCTCTTCCTCGGGTTCCACCTCCCCGGCAACCAGGCAGTCGAGCGCCGATTCGACCAGAGGACGCTGGTAGCGCAGGTAACGCTGGGCGATGAGTTCCTTTTCGGGATGCCCGGCCAGCCACCCCTCGCCCTTTGCCAGCAGCTTTTCCACCTCATTCCTGTCGATCCAGTAGTGCTTGTTGTTATCGAGCACGGGGATCAGGACATAAAGATGACTCAGCACGGCGCGGAGCGGCTGCTTCCCCCTGAGTTTCAACGAGAAGTAGCGGCTCTCCCCCCACTCCGGAAAGTGCGGGTCGAGCGGCAGGCGCGCGGTTTCGACCTCGTACCCGAGCGGTTCGAAAAACCGGCGGAGCAGCTCCTCCCCGTGACGGCTCGGCACGACGGGAAGCGAAACCTCCAGGTCGAGAGGGCGATCCACCGCTTCTGGACGATCCTTGCAGCGCCCGCCCAGGGCACTGCCAAACACCTCCGCCACCGCGACGCTCAGGAACGAAGAGGCGGCATAAGGCCGATCATTGACATACTGCCCCAGCGAGCCGCCTTCCCCGCCCGGCCCGCGCCGGGAACGGACAAGCGCCACGGGATCGACGGAAACCAGCAACACCGCCGTACACGCCTCCTCGTCCGCCTCGGGATAAAAGACCCGCGCGGTTCCAAAGCTCAGGCTGAACTCCTGGAGCTTCCCGGGGTGCTTGTGCAGAAGATAGCCGAGGTCCGTGGCCGGATGGGTTGTGTTACGGATGGAAAGCAGCACGAGCCGGGAGTGTTCAAGGTTTGAAGCGTCCGAGATTCAACCTCGCCCGCCCATCCGGCACGGGAGAGCGCGGAGGGGCGGGGGCGGGGCGGGAGCGGGCTTGGCCTTTGATTCTTGAGGTTCTATGGCGTCTCCGCGAGCACTTCCCCGGCTACCGCCTTTACCCCGGCGGTCTTGCCGCCGATCACCCGGTTGACCGCGTTGAGGTAGGCGCGGGCGCTCGCTTCGATCACGTCGGTGCTCGCCCCTTTGCCGGTGACCAGGCGGCCATCGCCGAAGTCGGCCTTGATCGTGACCTCGCCCAGCGAGTCCTTCCCCTGCGTCACGGCCTGGACGTTGTATTCGACCAGGTGCCCGCGCTGGTTGAGGATGCGGTCGATCGCCTTCATGGCGGCGTCCACGGCCCCGTTGCCGGGGCTGGAATCCTGGAGCGTCTCCTCGCCCCGCTTGAGCCGGACCGTCGCCGTCGGGACGGTGGAACTGCCGCTGGCGACGTGGATATAGTCGAGCACGTACCCCTCCGTGTTGCTCATGGAGTCATCCACCAGCACGGAGAGATCGTCGTCGTAGACGAATTTCTTTTTGTCGCCGATCTCCTTGAAACGGATGAAGACGTTCTGGATCTCCTCCTCGTTGAGCTTGTAGCCCAGGTGCTCCAGCCGGATCGCCATCGCGTGGCGGCCGCTATGCTTGGTCAACGGCAGCTCGGTGTCGCCCCAGCCGACCTCGCGCGGGTCCATGATTTCGTAGGTTTCGCGCTTTTTCAGGATGCCGTCCTGGTGGATGCCGGAGCTGTGGGCAAAAGCGTTCTCTCCGACAATCGCCTTGGAACGCTGCACCATCAGCCCGCTCATGCGGCTGACCAGCCGCGACGATTTGACGATCTCGCGCGTGTGGATTCCCGTCGTGACGCCGCCGAAGTAATCGGGCCGCGTGGCCAGCGCCATCGCGACCTCCTCCAGCGCGGCGTTCCCGGCGCGTTCGCCGATGCCGTTGATCGTCCCCTCGACCTGCCGCGCCCCCGCCTTCACGGCGGCCAGCGAGTTGGCGACCGCCAGCCCCAGGTCGTCGTGGCAATGGACGCTAATGACGGCATCGTCGATGTTGCGGACGTTGCTCTTCAAATACCGGATCAGCTCCGCGTATTGCTCGGGCATCGCGTAGCCGACGGTATCGGGGATGTTGACCGTGGTGGCCCCGGCCTCGATGGCGGCCTGCACGACCTGCGCCAGAAACTCCGGCTCGGTGCGCGAAGCATCCTCGGGCGAGAACTCCACGTCGCGCACCAGCAACCGGGCGCGCTTGACCGCTTCCACGGCCAGGCGGAGAATCTCCTCGTTCGCCTTCTTGAGCTTGAACTCGCGGTGCAGCTTGGAGGTGGCCAGGAAGACATGGATGCGTCCCCGCTCCCCGGCGGCCTTCACGGCAGCCCCGGCGGCGTCGATGTCCTTGGGCACGCACCGCGCCAGGCCGCAGATGATCGGCCCGCGGATCTCGGCGGCGATCTTGCTGACCGCCTCGAAATCCCCGTCGCTGATGACCGGGAACCCGGCCTCGATGACATCCACATTCAGGCGCGCCAGTTGCCGGGCGACTTCCATTTTTTCCCGCAAATTCATCGACGCGCCGGGGCATTGTTCGCCGTCGCGCAGCGTCGTGTCGAAAATCATCACTTTATCTGACATAAAAAAAGAGAGTTCTTCCGGTGGAGAGTGAAACAAAAAGGAAAGGCGGCGCAGCCGTTTCCACCGGGGAACAGGCGCAGCCGAGTTACGAAAAGTTGGCTCCAGCAAGCCGCCCGGCCCTTGATCAGAGCGGGAAGCCGTGGAGCGTCGTAAGTCGGCTGGTCAGCAGAAAATGCATGAAGGCACCATCCCTAACGCCGTCGCCCGAAAGAATCAAGCCCTATTTTGGCGCAGGAAGGCGTGGAAACACAAGTTCACCGCTTCGGGGCCGGAGCGCCCGCCCCTTTCGGCGCGCTTCCGGGAACCTGATCCAGCCAAGTCAGAAACCGCCCCGGCCAGTCGGCGGCGGGCCATTTGGCGGAATGAGGCCACGGGAAGTTGAAAGCCATGTGGCCGCCGGTGTCGTAAGGCTCCAGCCGCACCGGGACGCCGCTCTTCCCCCAGGCCGCCGCGACTTGCTCCGCGAAGGAAAACGGAGCGGTCTTGTCATCCCGCGCGTGCAGCAGGAACGCAGGCGGAACGGCTGCGGTGACATGGAATTCGTCGAAGCTCTGGCCGCCCGGCCACGCGGCACAGAGGACAATGAAATCGGGCCGCGCACTCTGCCGCTCGATGGGGTCAGCACTCGCGGGGTCTCCCGCAGTGGGCGCGCAGACGAGATTCAGAATCAGGTTCGACCCCGCGGAGAAGCCGACCATCCCGATGGCCTTGGGATCGAGATGCCACTGCGCGGCACGGCTACGAATGATCCGCATCGCCCGCCTTCCATCCTCAGCGGCATCCCGCCGCACATCCGTGGAGGGAGGCTGAAGGCGGTATTTCAGCGAAAACACGGCAATCCCCTTCGGCAGAAAAATGCGCGCCGCGCCTTCTCCCAGCGGCCCCGAAGCGAGGCTCCTGTATCCGCCTCCCGAGCAAATGAGAACGGCACGCCCGGTAGCCTTGGCCGGATCGGGGAGATAAACGTCGAGCGTCGGAACGCTGACATGGGAAACACGGCCCCGCGCCGCCTGCACTTCCGGGCCGGGGTTCTGCGGCGCATGGGGCGCCGGTCCCTCCCAAAGACGAAGCTGTTCCGTCATCGCAAGCCCCTCCCC
>CAZYVL010000045.1:14795-18864 GCA_964651005.1 uncultured Chthoniobacteraceae bacterium
CCCTATGGCAGTGGCGAAGAAAAGAGAGCAAAACTTCATGGCCCGTGACGATGCCAAAAAGCGACTCGCCAGAAAAGCGTTTCCACTTCGGCCCATTCATTCCGTCCGCATTTTAAGCGCGGTCAGCAGGACGAAAATAATCCCTGTTTCAATGACCCTAACGACAAGAATTTCAATGGAAATCCTAACGAATTGCTGATTGAGCAGTTGAACCCAACATCAATATCAATAACATCGAATAAACCCACAGGCATCTCGATTTCATATCCTATTCCCCCATATTTTCGATCAGCTGTATATTGATTCGAACAGGACTGACAACGCCCCCGCTACTCCGGAGCACGCGCGGCGGCAGCGGCGTAGCGCGCCCGCTGCTCGGGAGTGAGATAAGCGGGATCGAAGCGGCGATCCGGGAGATTGTTGATGCGGGAATGGATCACGTTGGCCATGTCTTCGGCAACCCGCTTGATGTGCTCCGCCCGGGTCCCGGCGAAAAGCTCGTCCACGGTTTGCTTGAAAAGCCCCACCCACCGCTCGAACCGGGGCCACTCCATCGGCGTCATCTGCACGAGGCGGAAGTGCGCGGCCAGCGGGTTGCCCCGGTAGCCGCCGTCGCCGAAGAGCACCGTCTGCCAAAAGGAATAGAGCAGCGGCAGGTGGACGCTCCAGTTCACCTTCGCCACGTCGTCGAAGACGGGGCCGATCAGCCGGTCGGCCCGCACTTTTGCATAAAAGCGGTCCACCAGCCGGACGATTTCGGGCCGTCCCTCGATGTCGGGCTTGTCGGGGCGGGCGGCGGTTTCGGAGTTTGTGAGTGTTTCCATCGGGAAGCAGGTTGGGCCAGTTTCCGCCGGGAGGCAAAAACGGGAGTGTTTCTTTTATGACGCAGATCACGAATCGGCGCAATTTCTCTTGCCGCGCTTTCTTTTCCCAAGAGCTTTTTGCGTGCTTTGCCGCACGGCTCGCGGTTATCCTCGAAGCCCAATCGCCCTCCCTTCCCAACCCCTCTCTTCCCAACATGAAAAGCCATCCCTTTACCCGCTCCCTCAAAGCCTCCCTGTGCGTTGCCGCCCTGGCGCTGCCGGGGTGTATCACCTACGACGCCTACCATACACAACCCCCTGTGCATCGCCACTCCCCTGCCGTCGTTCCTGCCCACGCAAGACGCCCGGAACCCCGGCGGGACGCGCACCAGGATCGCCACGATCGCCACGATCGCCACGATCGCAACAAGGACCGCCGCGACGATCATCGCAACCATGACGAAAACGGAGAACGCGGCGCTTGGAACAAACGCCCTTCAGTCGGAATGACGAAGGCAGACGTCCTCAAACGGTACGGCAAGCCCGCGAACGTCGAAAGAACGCCCAAGGGGGAGGTCTGGCACTATAAGGCGGAAGTGCATGGCCGCGATTTCATCCCGATCTATGGCGCAGTCACACAGCGCCGCAACGGCGGTTCCATCGGGTTTGACCCGCACGGTCGGGTGAGCGCCTACCAATGGGGGCGCGATTACCGCAACGCCTGGTGGCACTAGCCACCGCAATCGTGCGTCCGCGCTAAACCGGCGCTCCGGGCAGAGCCACCGCCTGCCCGGCCCAGCATGGCATGGCCCAGCCTGGCATGGTCCCGCACCCCCCCGACGCCCGGCCCCGTCCCCATTTTTTCATCCGATGTTCGAGCTTCTCACTACCGACCCCTCCTCCAAAGCGCGGCGTGGCCGCCTGACCACGCGGCACGGCGTCATTGAAACGCCGATCTTCATGCCGGTCGGCACGCAGGGAAGCGTGAAGGCCGTCAGCCCCCGCGAACTGCGGGAGATGCGGACGCAGATCCTCCTTGGCAACACGTATCACCTCTTCGTCCGCCCGGGGCTGCATGTCATGCGGCATTTCGGCGGGCTGCACCGCTTTATGGGGTGGGAGGGGCCGATCCTGACCGACAGCGGCGGGTTCCAGGTCTTCTCGCTCGCGAAGCTGCGCAAGATCACCGAAGAAGGCGTGCATTTCCAGAACCACCTCGACGGCAGCCCTTGCTTCATCGGCCCGGAAACGGCGATGGACATCCAGGCAACGCTCGGCTCCGACATCGCGATGGCCTTCGACGAATGCCCGCCCTACCCGTGCGACTACGACTACGCCGCGCAAAGCCTGGAACGCACGTTGCGCTGGGCGCAGCGTTGCCGCGACTGGGCGCTGCGCAAGGATGCGGAGGGGGCGCAACGCGGCGCGGTGTTCGGCATCGTCCAAGGGGCGACGTTCGCACCGTTGCGGCGGGCCAGTGCGGAGGCGCTCGTGGCGATGGACTTCGAGGGGTACGCCGTCGGCGGCGTCAGCGTGGGAGAGCCGGAGCCGGAGATGCTTGCCGCCATCGAGGCGAGCGAGCCGTATCTCCCCGCCAACAAACCGCGCTACGCGATGGGCCTGGGCACCCCGCCGCAGATGCTCGAAATGATCGCGCGCGGCATCGACATGTTCGACTGCGTGTTGCCAACGCGCCTCGCGCGGAACGGGACCGCCTTCACCGCAGGCGGCACGCTGAACCTCAAGAACGCCCCCTTCGCCATGGAGAAAGGGCCGATCGAGGAAGGGTGCGGCTGCCCCGCGTGCGCCGAGTTTTCGCGCGGGTACATCCGGCACCTCGTCAAAGCCGGGGAGATCCTGGGGCTGCGCCTGATCTCGCTGCATAACCTCCACTTTTACCTCGACCTGATGAGCCGCGCGCGCGCCGCCATCGAGTCCGGGGCGTTCGAGAGCTTCCGCCGGGAGTTTGTCGCCCACTACCGCGTCTGGGAGAGCGAAGACCCCGCCTGAAAACAGCGGCAAATCTTTCCCCGCCGCCGCCGGGGATCGGCAATTATCTCCTTTACGAACCGTCCGGCATTGTGTCTAAGCTGTTTAGACAGTGAAAAGAACCCGTAACCAGCGTAACCAGTCATGAGCAGCAAATACACCGCCTTTCGATGCCCTGAAGACCTGCTTGAAAAGGCCAAGCTCCGCGCCAAACAGGATCGCCGCTCGTTGAGCAACTACCTCATCACGCTCATCGACCGGGATGTTTCCGGCATCGAGGGCGCGGCCCGGGAGAACGGGCAGGATCCGCGCGGAAAGCAGAAGGCGGGCAAATAGGCTTTTCCCGGGGCTGCGCGGGCTGGCGGCCCTGTTAGCGGTATTTTTAGCTTGCAGCCGCGGCGGCCTCCCGAAGATGAAAGAATCGATGAACATTCTGATCCTCGCCGCAGGGTACGCCACCCGTCTTTATCCGCTGACGCTCAACAAGGCCAAGCCGCTCCTGGAAGTCGCGGGCAAGCCGATGATCGAGTGGGTTCTCGACAACCTCGCGCCGGTCCCGGGCATCGAGAGCGTTTACGTCGTCACGAACAACAAGTTCGCGGCGGATTTTCAGGCATGGGCGGATGAATACGGCACCCGGCAGCCGAAGCTCAGTTTCAGGATCATCAACGACAACTCGATGAGCGACTCCGACAAGCTCGGCGCCATCGGCGACATCAATCTCGTCATCGCGCGGGAGAATCTCTCCCGGTCGGACCTCGTTGTCGTGGCGGGCGACAACCTCTTTAGCGAATCGCTGGAAGGCTTCGCGGAGTTTGCCCGGGGCAAGCAGGCGGTCCTGGCCACCTACGACGTGAAAGACCTGGAGGCGATCAAGAAATACAACGCCATCGAGACGAACGAGGACGGCGTGATCACGCACTTCGAGGAAAAGCCGACCGCCCCCAAGAGCACCAACACAGGCATCGCGCTCTACTACTTTTCGCGGGAAGTCGTCGGCCTTTTCGCCACCTACATCGCCGCAGGCAACAACCCCGACCAGCCCGGCCGCTTCATCCAGTGGCTCTACACCCGCATCCCCGTGCACACCTACAACGTACCGGGAATCTGGTTCGACATTGGCAGCAAAGAGACGCTCGAAGAAGCAAACGGAATCTTCGCCGGGGTAAAAAAGTAGCGCCGCACGAAACGCCAGAACGAGCGCCAATGATAAGCGCCAGTTATAAGCGCCAGGATCAGCACGCACCCCAAGTGCGCGCCCGGCAGGACTTGAACCT
>CAZYVL010000046.1:0-1078 GCA_964651005.1 uncultured Chthoniobacteraceae bacterium
GCTGGTCGAGCGCGGGCAAGGCCGGTTTCCGCGGTTCCCGCAAGAGCACCGCCTACGCCGCCCAGATGGTGGCCCAGGACGCCTGCCGCCAGGCGATGGGGCACGGCCTCAAGGAGGTCGAAGTCCGCGTCAAAGGTCCGGGAGCCGGTCGTGAATCCGCCGTCCGCGCCATGCAGGCGATGGGGCTCGACATCACGGTGATCCGCGATGTGACGCCCGTCCCCCACAACGGTTGCCGCCCGCCCAAGCAGCGGCGTGTGTGAGGCTTCGGCGTCGTTTGCAGTTTCCTTTATCCCATCCCGATTTTTTATGGCTCGTTACACTGGTCCCAAATCGAAAATCAGCCGCCGCTTCGGAGTGCCGATCTTTGGCCCCTCGAAGGCGCTGGAGCGCAAGCCCTATGGCCCCGGCATGCACGGTCCCAAAGGCTCGCGCCGCAAGCAGTCCGAATACTCGGTCGCGCTGGCCGAGAAGCAGAAACTCCGTTACCAGTACGGAGTGCTGGAGCGCCAGTTCCGCCGCTACTTCGAGATCGCCAGCAGCCGCCGTGGCGTGACCGGCGAGATTCTTCTCCAGCTTCTCGAAACCCGTCTCGATAACGTCGTCTACCGGCTCGGCTTCGCCAACTCCCGTTCCGCCGCCCGCCAGCTCGTTTCCCACGGGCATGTGACCGTGAACGGCCGGAAGGTCGATGTCTCCTCCTTCAATGTCCGCCCGGGCGACAAGATCGCCATCAAGGACAAGCCGACCTCGCGCAGCCTTGCCGCGCGGTTTCTGGAGTTGACGCAGATCGTCCCCATAGCGGAATGGCTGGAGGTGGACAAGGAGCATTTCGCCGGAACGGTGTCGCGCATTCCGACCCGTGACGAGATCGCCCCGATCGTCAACGAGCAGCTCATCGTCGAGCTTTATTCCCGCTGATCCAAACCGCCCCGCACCGGGGTGGCAAACAGCGCGGTTTTTCAACAGGCCGGGAACACGTTTCCCGGCCTGTTTCTTTTAGAAGGGGGGAGGTTGCGAGTCGGCTGGACGGGCTGGACGGGCTGGACGGGCTGGACGGGCTGGACGGGCTGGACGG
>CAZYVL010000046.1:1178-6146 GCA_964651005.1 uncultured Chthoniobacteraceae bacterium
GGAGCCGGGCTGGAAAATCGTGCACTTGCGCGTGCGAAATGCTACAAAATCGCTGTATTCTCCGCTTCGCGCACGCCCCCTTCGCCTCCCCTCGCTTCTTCCCCGCTCCCTCCGCCCCCTCCGCCCCCTCCGCCCCCTCCGCCCCCTCCGCATATGGCCCGTATCGACACGTTTTTCCGGTTCATGCTCGAACAGAAGGCTTCGGACCTTCACCTCTCCTCCAACAACCAGCCGATTCTCCGCATCAACGGCGATCTGGTTCGGGTCGATTCACCGGTGCTCGATAACGACGACCTCAAGGCGCTCGTCTACGAGATCGCGCCAGAGATCAAGATCAAGCAGTTTGAGGAAACCGGGGATGTCGATTTCGGGTACGAATACCCTGGTGTGGCCCGCTTCCGCGCCAACTTCTTCAACCAGAAGTACGGGATCGCGGCGGTGTTCCGCCTGATCCCGAGCAAGGTGTTTACGATGGAAGACCTGGGGCTTCCGCCGGTGCTCAAGAAATTCTCGATGCTCAAGAAAGGGATGGTCCTCGTCACGGGGCCGACCGGCTCGGGCAAGTCCACGACGCTCGCGGCGATGATCGACTACGCCAACGTCCACCGGAAGGACCACATCCTGACCGTGGAAGACCCGATCGAGTTCGTACACCGTTCGCAGAATTCGCTCGTCAACCACCGCGAGGTCGGGGTGCACACGGAGTCTTTCGCCGCAGCACTCCGGGGCGCCCTGCGCGAAGACCCCGACATCATCCTTGTGGGGGAAATGCGCGATCAGGAAACGATCGAGCTGGCGCTGACCGCCGCCGCGACCGGGCACCTCGTCTTCGGCACGCTGCACACCTCCAGCGCCCCGAAAACCATCGACCGCATCATCGACGTCTTCCCGAGCAATCAGCAGAACCAGGTGCGCGCCACGCTCTCGGAATCGCTCAAGGGGGTCATCGCGCAGAACCTTTTCAAACGGATCGACAAGCCGGGGCGGGTCGCGGGGCTGGAGATTCTCGTCGTGGACAGCCCCATCGCGAACCTGATCCGCGAGGCCAAGACGCACCAGATCCCCGGCATGATGCAGGTCGGCAAGAAAAAGGGGAACCAGCCTCTGGACGACGCGATCATGGAGCATCTGCGGGCGGCGCGCATCTCGCCGGAGGAGGCGCACGAAAAAGCCATCGACAAGAAGAAATTCCGCGCGCTGCTCCAGAACCCGCCCGATGACTGGGATGAATAACCACGCGGCCCCCTTTCCCCTCCCAACCCGATGAGAAAACCCGAACTCGACGCCATCCTGGGCGGCATGATCGACTCTTGCGACGGGATTTCCGACCTCGTTTTCGCCGTCGGCAGGCCGTTGCAGGTGGAGGCGCAGGGAGTGCTGCGCCCTGTGCGGACGCAGCCGAACGTTCCCTCGCTCACCGCCTACCAGATCGAAAAAATCGCCCTCAACGTGCTGGGCGACGACCGGCGGCTCATCGGCGAACTCATCCGCACGGGATCGTGCGACTGCGGCTACGGCCTGAGCGACCAGGTGCGTTTCCGCGTCAATATTTTCCGCCAGCGGGGAAACTGGGCCATCGTGATGCGCCGCCTGCAAACGGAGATGCCGACGCTCGCCACGCTCAACCTCCCCACGGTCTTTGGCGATGTGCTCAGCCAGAAGAACGGGTTGATCCTCGTCACCGGCGCGACCGGCAGCGGCAAGACCACGACGCTGGCCGCCCTGCTCAACGAACTCAACCTCACCCAGGCGGTCCATATCGTCACGCTGGAGGACCCGATCGAGTTCGTTCACCAGCACAAGAGGGCGACCTTCAACCAGCGCGAACTCGGCTCCGACTTCGACTCCTACCCGAGCGGGCTGCGCGCCGCGCTGCGGCAGGCGCCGAAGATCATCCTCGTCGGGGAGATGCGCGACCGCGAGACGGTGGAGATCGCGCTCGCGGCGGCGGAGACGGGCCACCTTGTCCTGAGCACCATCCACACCATCGACGCCGGGCAATCCATCAACCGCATCATCGGCATGTTCCCGCGCGACGCGGAAAAGCAGCTCCGCCCGCGCCTGGCGGAGACGCTCCGCTACGTCGTCAGCCAGCGGCTCGCCCCCCGGGAAGGCGGCGGGCGCACGCTGCTGCTGGAGATCATGGGGAGCAACCTGCGCACGCGCGAGGCGATCGAGCTGGGCGAGAGCGACAACCGCAATTTTTACGACATTATCTCCGATAGCGTCTCCTTCGGCTGGATGACGTTCGACCAGTCGGTCTGCCGCGCCTACGAGGCGGGGCTCATCAGCGAGGAAACCGCGCTCCTCTACGCCACGCGCAAGGGGATCGTCCAGCGAAGCATCGACCTCATCAAGAAGCAGCGCGGCCTAGGGGTCGAAACAAGCACCGGGTTGCGGCTGGATGTTCCCGGGGCGAATCCCGGCTCTCCCGATGGCTCCCCGTCTTCGCCTGTGAAGCGGAAGCTCTTCGGGTTTTGATCGCACCGCCTGAATCCACCCAGACTATGAGCACCCTTCAAGCCCGCAACGATTCCCTGGAGCACGGCGATCTGGCCGCGCTGCTTTGTATCGACGATGCCGCGCTGCAAAACGGGGTCATCGAGCAGCTCTCGCAGCTCGGGTTCGCCTTTCATACCGCGCTTTATCCCGAGGAGGTCACCGTCCGCCTCCGCTTGCGGACCTACGAGATGGTCGTCGTATCGGAAAATTTCGCCGGGACCGATGTGGACTCCAACCCGGTCCTGCACGAGATCGCGCAAATCCCGCTCTCGCAACGGCGGATTTCGTTCGTCATTCTCATCGGCCCCGGGATGGAGAGCCGCAGCGACATGCAGGCATTCGTGCACAGCGTCGATCTCACGGTGCACCAGGGGGATGTCCCGAACCTCCGGGCCATCGCCGGGCGCGGCATCGTCAGGCAGGAGGAGTTTTACTCCGCGCTCAAGGGGGTCATCGAGAGCGGTCGCAGCGGCGGAAAGGCTTCCCAGGCGTAGCCCTTGCAGCCCTTGCCGCCTTTACAGCGCCGCCTGTGCCGGGACGAGGAACTTGCAATACCACTCGATCATCTCCGGCCCGGCGAAGATCCAGAGCAGCGCGCCCAGGGAGAGATACGGCCCGAAGGGGATGCGCCCGGAGGCTTCGCGCCGCCCCGCAAGGATCAACCCCGCGCCCACGACCGAGCCGAACACCGAGGCGGCCACCACGGTGAAGAGCACCGCCTTCCACCCGAGAAACGCCCCGATGCAGGCGATGAATTTCACGTCGCCGAGCCCCATCGCCTCGCGCGGGATCACGATTTTGGCGACCTTGCCGGTGATCGTGCCAAGGGTGTCGAGCATCACGTCGCCGCCCGGAAGCGCCAGGCGGTTGTAGAAAAAGCGGAGCCTCTCCTCTCCAGCCGGTTTTTCATCCAGGCGCGTCTCCCGCGCTTCCATGATCATCAGGTCGCTTTCGCGCGAGAAGATGTCGCTCCAGAGGAGCTTGTCGTCGCCGACGCGGAACTCCGCGTCGTCCTCCTGGCGCGTCCAGACGAACTCGGCGGGGGGATTGAAGACGAGCTTCTTCTTGCCGAAGGCGAGCTTGCCAAGTTCCACCACGGCCCGGAGCAGCCCGTACCCGAGCGCCGCCCCGGCCAGCGACCAGAGGAGCGCGGCCCCGTGCGAGGCAACCCCCATCATGGAGGGAAACGCCAGGCTCAGCAACGCGCCCGCCGCCGTCCCGCCGAGCGTGATTTCGTCCGGGATGATGAAGTGGTCGAAGTCGATGAATGTCGCCGCGATGAGCAGCGCGGCCAGCACCCAGAGCGGCAGCACGAGCGCGAGCGTGTCGTGGCGCAAGCAGAGCTGCCAGAGAGCGAGAAAAAGCCCCCCGCTCAGCAGTTCCACGGCGAAGTAGCGGAACGGAATTTTCGCCCCGCAGCGCGCACACTTCGCCCGGAGCGCGAGCCACGAGAAGAGCGGGATGTTCTGGTGAAAGGGGATCTGCCCCTTGCAGTGTGGGCAGAACGAGCGGCGCGGGGAGTGGACGCTCAGGTTCAGCGGCAGCCGGTAGATCACCACGTTCAGGAACGAGCCGACGACGGCACCGAAGACGAAGGCGAAAACCTGGAAAAGCGCGGGGGAGGACGCAACGGGGAACGCGGGAGTCACACCGGCGATAAACGCCCGGTCCGCGCTCCAAGTCAACAGGCAAGAGGGAGTTTTCTCGCCCGCCGCCGCGTGCTTGGCGGGGAGGGGAGAAGCAGGCCGGCGAGTTTGGGCTGGGAGGGAGGGGGCAATGCCATTATGTTCCGGGAGCGTTGGGCCGGTTCCTCTATTTCTTTTGTCGTGTTCTGGCCAGGGGGCTTCTTGCCCTGCTCGGGCCGGTGCGCGTGCTGCACCGGGAGCGTTCCGCGCTGCCGGGGCCGTGCCTTTTCGCGGCCAACCACATCAGCCATTTCGACCCGCCGTTGCTGGGCGTTGCGTCGCGGCGGCAGATCGACTTCATGGCGATGGCGGAACTCTTTCGCAATCCGCTGCTGGGCGCTTTTTTCCGGGCAACGGGGGCGTTCCCCGCCGACCGCTCGCGAACCGATCGCGCGGCGGTGCGCACCGCCTTGCGCCGCCTCGCTGCCGGGCGCGCGGTCGGCATTTTCCCGGAGGGGGGCATCCGCACCCGGGGCGAGAGCGTTCTGGAGGGAGGGGCGATGCGGCCCGGCGCGGCAACGCTCGCGGCGCTGGCGAAGGTGCCGATTGTGCCGTGCGTGGTGCTCGGGAGCGATGCGCTCTACGACCCGTGGCGCTGGCTGCCCTTCCGGCGCAGCCGGTTCCTGGTCGCCTTTGGAGAGCCGCTGCGGATTCAGCCCGGGCTGCCCGGTGGTGCGGCGCGCAAGCGGCTGGAGGAGGAGCTGGGTGCCGCGTTTCGGGCGCTCTATGCGGAGCTGGGGGAACTGGAGCGGGCGGAGCCGGGGCGGTGAAGGTGTTCGGC
>CAZYVL010000046.1:6246-7888 GCA_964651005.1 uncultured Chthoniobacteraceae bacterium
GCGGTGACTTTTTGTGCCGGGTCGCTTATGCTCCCCCGATGCAGCCCGTGCGCGCTTTTGATTTGCAAGACACCATTGCCGCCATCGCCACTCCGTTTGGCGAAGGGGCCATCGCGCTGTTGCGCCTGAGCGGCCCCGGGGCGGTGGCCATTGCCGGGCGGGTTTTTCGTCGCGCGCGGGCGGAACGAGCGGTCGCGGAGCTGCCGCCGCGCACGCAGCAGCTCGGGCGGATCGTGGATGACCGGGGAGAGGTCGTGGACGAAGTGCTGCTCACGGTCTTTCGCGCTCCCGCCAGCTACACGGGGCAGGAGATGGTCGAGATCGCCTGCCACGGCGGCATCCTCGTCACGCGGCGGCTCCTTGCGCTGTTGCTGGAGAACGGCGTGCGGGCGGCGGAGCCGGGCGAGTTCAGCCAGCGCGCTTTTCTTAACGGCAAGATGGATCTCACGCAGGCCGAGGCGGTGATGGATCTCATCCAGGCGCGGACCGGCCTCGCCTTGCGCGCCGCCGCCGAGCAGCTTGAAGGGCGGCTGGGCGCGCGCGTCCGCGAGATTCGCGAAGGGCTGCTGGAACTGCTCGCGCACGTCGAGGCGTGCATCGATTTTCCCGACGAGGACATCGACCCCGAGACCGGCGCGGCGCTTCTGGCCCGGCTCGACCTCGCCCAGCGGCGAATTGGCGCGCTGCTAAGCACCGCAGACCAGGGGCGCGTGCTCCGCGAAGGGGTGCGGACGGTGATCTACGGCGCTCCGAATGTCGGCAAGTCGAGCCTTCTCAACCGGCTGCTCGGGTACGAACGCGCCATTGTCAGCGATCTCCCCGGGACCACGCGCGACAGCATCGAGGAGGTCATCAATCTCCGGGGGATTCCCCTTCGGCTCGTGGATACCGCGGGAGTGCGCGAGGCGGGCAGCGCCATCGAGCGCGAGGGGATCGCCCGCACCTTGCGGCACCTGGAGCGGGCGGATCTCATCCTGCACGTCGCCGACGCCTCGCAGCCGCCCGGGGAGGGAGGGGCGCCGCCGCCCGCTCTTCCCCCGGAGCGGTGTCTGCGCGTGTTGAACAAGATCGACCTGGGCGAGCACCCCGGGTGGGCCGGGAGCCCGGGCGTGCGGTTGTCCTGCCGCGAGGAGGGGGAGAGGAGAGCGGGAGGAGAGGAGGGG
The DNA here is from genome assembly GCA_964651005.1 of uncultured Chthoniobacteraceae bacterium. Classification (GTDB taxonomy): domain Bacteria; phylum Verrucomicrobiota; class Verrucomicrobiia; order Chthoniobacterales; family Chthoniobacteraceae; genus DATMFV01. Next base: position 7,410 of record CAZYVL010000046.1, read on the forward strand.
ATGGTTGCCCTGGCGGAGGCGATCTTCGAGCGGGTGATGGGCGGCGGGCTGGCGGAAAGCGACTTCAGCGTTGCCATTAACGCACGGCACCAGGCGTGCCTGAAGGAGGCGGATCGCTTTGTCGCCGCCGCGCGCCGGGGGCTGGAAGAGGGGCTTGCGGCGGAGCTGGCCGCCGTGGAGATCCGCAGCGCCCTGGATGCAGTCGGCGACGTGGTGGGGCGGGTGGAGACAGAGGATCTGCTCGGCAAGATTTTCTCCACGTTCTGCATCGGGAAGTAGCCGGGAAGGAAAGAACGGAGGGGCGGATCGGCGGATCGGTGGACGGTTTTGCGGCTTTTGGAGGAAAATGCTTGCCTTCCCGGTTTCAAGCCTCTACCCTCACGATCGCTGTGGAGTCTCCGGGCTGCCAACAGCCAAATGGCTCAACGCCACCAGAGCCGGTTACGATTAAAGTCGTGACCAAAAACCGCGCACAAAAA
>CAZYVL010000046.1:7988-12901 GCA_964651005.1 uncultured Chthoniobacteraceae bacterium
ACAAAAATCGCGATCTTTTTGGTTGCCTGACCGGAGCCCTCTGGGTAGAGTCATCACAGATTTCAAAGATTGTTCTGGGGGGAACATGAGCCCTTCGCGGCCACTCGGTCGCGGGGGGCTCAATTTTTTTCCCCTGATTGCCCGGCTTTCCATCGCAGGGAGTCTCCCCGCCCGGAAGGGGATGCGGACGGAATCTGGCGGAGCCTGCCAGACAAGGGTGAGCCGAGGTAAACTTTTGCTGCATTGAGGGGATCGGCGCGGTTTTTTGAAAATACGCACGAAAAACCCTTGCTTCCGGCCACTAACCGGCTATCTTTCGAAAACCATGACGCGGGGTGGAGCAGCCTGGTAGCTCGTCAGGCTCATAACCTGAAGGCCGCGGGTTCAAATCCCGCCCCCGCAACCACTTTAATCAGTTCGTCATTTTAACCGCTCACAAGTTACCGCTTGTGAGCGGTTTTTTTCTGCCCCGAAAAAAGCGGCGATGTTTCAGGGGGGCTGCCCCCTTTAGGCTGTCCCTGGCATCCTGGCCATTTCGGGCGGGAGGGAACCCGATTTTCCGGTCAGGCGCGGCGTCCGTTCCTGAATCCGGGGGCAAGGCGTCACTATTCAGTATTATTGTAGCAAGGAAAGAAATCCCGGCTCCCGCCAGGTTTTCGATAATACTTGATCGCGTTGTGGAGCGCGTGCTAGAAGATGCGTCCACGGATTATGCAGGCATCAGTCTCATGAGTCAGGAGTTAGTCAGGAGCCATGAATCAGGAGGAAGATAATCTCGCGCATTCGATTGCGCATTTCAGGGAATCGGATGGAGCCATCCAGAGCGTGGCGGTTCACTCCGAAGAAACAGCGGAGCTTTGCTCCCGCTTCGCAGCCGCCCTTTCCCTGCCGTTGTGCGGCCGCCTTCTGGGGCTGATTCATGACCTGGGGAAATACTCCCTGTCGTTTCAAGACTACCTGCGCGGCGTTTGCGGAGTCTACGGGGAGGAGGAGCGGGAGCAATCCCTCAAGCGCCAGGGCACCATTGACCACGCGACCGCTGGTGCACAACTGCTCTGGCAACGTCTGACCGCTTTGCAAAACCCCCGGGCTGCGGTGTTGGCGCAGATTCTTTCGGTGGTCGTGATGTCTCATCATAGCCGCACCGGGATGAAAGATTTTCTCTCGCTTGATGGCAGCTCCCCTTTTCTGATGCGCCTCCAGCGGCAGGAGCGCCAAACCCACGCCGCAGAGGCGCGGGAGAGAGCGGATCGCGCGATTCTCGGCGAGATCGAAGAGCTGCTGGCTTCCCCGGCTCTCCAGGAGGAGTTCAACCGGTGTGCCCGATCCATCCAGGCGGGATGCACGGGGGAGGTGACGGCTTGCTTTTCGTATCATCTCCTTACCCGCTTCCTGTTCAGTTGCCTGCTGGATGCGGATCGCCTCAGCACCGCTGATTTCGAGAACCGGAAAGCGGCGCAATTTCGCTCCGGGGGGAAACTTCCGGACTGGGGCGCGCTGAGAGATCGGCTGGAGGCGCATCTGGAGACGTTTTCGGGCGAGGGCGCGATCGACTCCGCGCGCACGGTGATCTCAAACGCCTGTAAAAACGCGGCGGCCAGTCCGGAGCGCCTGCTCACCCTCACGGTCCCGACCGGCGGCGGCAAGACGCTGGCCAGCCTGCGGTTTGCGCTGCACCGGGCGGCAGCGGCTTCGCCGGACCCGATCGAACGCATCCTGATCGTCATCCCGTATACTTCCATCATCGACCAGAACGCGGCGCAGGTCGCCCGCATTCTCGGCTCCGACGCGGTGCTGGAGCATCACTCGAACCTGACGCCGGAGCGGGACACCTGGCGCAACCGGGTTCTCTCGGAGAATTGGGACGCGCCAGTCGTTTTCACCACATCGGTGCAGCTTCTCGATGCGCTTTTTAACCAAGGCACCCGCTCCGCCCGGCGAATGCATCAACTGGCCAATGCCATCGTGATTTTCGACGAGATCCAGACGCTGCCGATCAAAACCGTCCATCTTTTCAATAACGCGATCGACTTCCTCACGCGCCATTGCCATTGCACCGCCCTCCTCTGCACCGCCACGATGCCGCTTCTCCAGGGCGTGGACCCGTCGCTTGGCCGCCTTCCCCTTTCTCCCAGCCAGGAGATCATCCCCGACAAACAAACCCTCTTCCGCGAGTTGAAGAGGACCGAGATCGTGGACAAACGCCGTCCCGGCGGCTGGAGCTACGAAGCGGTCCAGCAGTTTGCGCAAGAGTGCCTTGCCGAACATGGAAGCGTGCTCATCGTCTGCAACACCAAGGAGGCGGCGCAGAAACTTTACGAAGCGGCCCAATCCTTCGGCACGGAGGCGACGGTCGTGCACCTGAGCACCAATCTCTGCCCGGCGCATCGCAAGGATCGCATCCGCCACATTTCAGCCCTTCTGGACTCCCGCCCGCAGCGCCCCCTCCTCTGCATCAGCACCCAGTTGATCGAGGCCGGGGTCGATCTCGATTTCGGCTGTGTGATCCGGTCGCTGGCCGGGCTCGACTCCATTGTCCAGGCAGGAGGCCGCTGCAATCGCCACCGGAAGCGCGAGCAAGGCTTTGTCTATATTCTGAACTTTGCCGAAGAGAAGCTGGTCAGGGCGTTGGCGGAAATCGCCGCGGCGCAGAAGATCACCGAGCGTGTTTTGGACGAGTTCCGCCAAGATCCCGCCAGCCTTGAGGGCGATCTGCTCTCCGAAGCGGCGATGACACGGTATTACGCATACGCCTTTCACCAGCGGCAGGCGGAGATGCTCTATCCATTGAAGGCGGGGACCGGCAAGCCGCCTTTGGAATGCAATACGTCGATCCTGCACCTCCTGAGCACCAACCCGGGAGGGCTGGCGACCGCCGGGCGGGATCACCCCGAGGTGCTCAAAATACTCAAGTTCGCGCACGCTTTCTCCACCGCCGCGCAGGCGTTTGAAGTGATCGACGCCCCGACGCGCGGGATCATCGTACCGTACTGCAACGCCGAAACGGAGCGCGATGGCCGCGCCTTGATTGCCGAACTCGCCGCGGTGTTTGGCCGCGAGGGGATGCCTGTTGGAGCACAGATCGCGCTCCTGAAAAAGGCGCAGCAGTATACCGTCAACGCCTTCCCCCATGTGGTTGGCAAGCTGCTGGAGCGGGGGGCGATCCGGGAGGTTGCCCCGGAATCCGGAATCTATACTCTCGACGAACGCCACTACCACGCCGAACTGGGCGTCACCCTCGAAGCCCTTTCCGAACAACACTACCTCGAAGTTTCCTGAACTCATGACGATGCATCAAACCCCGAAGAATAGTCTCTCCTTCGAAGTCTGGGGCCGGTATGCGCTTTTTACCGACCCCCTTACCCGCCTCGGAGGTGAGAAATGCAGCTATCATATGCCGACCTACGAGGCGATCAAAGGCGTCGCGGAATCCATCTACTGGAAACCGACCTTTACATGGATCGTCGATAAGGTGCGCATCCTGAAGCCGATCCGCACGGAAGCCAAAAACATGAAGCCGATCAATCTCTCCGGCGGCAACACTTTGGCAACCTATACCTACCTTGCCGATGTGCATTACGAGGCGATTGTTCATTTCGAATGGAATCTCCAGCGCCCGGATCTAAAGGCGGACCGGGATGAGGGGAAGCACTTCAATGTCGCCCAGCGGATGCTCAAAAAGGGAGGGCGCAGGGACATCTTTCTCGGCACCCGGGAATGCCAGGGGTACGTTGCCCCTTGCAATTTTGGAGAACGGGAAAGCGAATACCACCAAGCGGGGGAGCTGGCCTACGGGATGATGTTTCACGGGTTTGACTACCCGGACCAAACCGGGCAGGAGGAACTCCAGGCCCGCTTTTGGCAGGCAAAGATCAGCTCCGGCGGCATCCTCGAATTTCCGCGCCCGGACGCGCCGGAACTGATCCGGCGGAAGATCCGGAAAATGACCGCCAATCCCCCGGAAACGGTCGGGCTGGAAGAGAAAGGACTGCTGCCATGAACTGGATCGAAGCTCTCTACCGCACTTACGACAACTGCGTCTCGCAGGTGGGCAATCCGAAGGACAAGGAGCCGCTGCTCCCGCTCTCGCACACGACGCAGAATGCCCATATCGAAGTGGCGCTCGACGGCGCGGGGCGTTTTCTGCGCGCTGCGGTTCTTTCCAAGGAGGACCAGCGAACGATCATCCCCTGTACCGAAGGGTCTGGGGGCCGGTCCGGCTCCAAACCGACGAATCACCCGCTCTGTGACAAGCTCCAGTACCTTGCGGGGGATTTCGCGGAGCACGGTGGCAGTGTCACCTCCGGTTTTTCCGCGAACCCCCAGGAGCCGCATGAGAGCTATCTAAACGAACTGGCTGCGTGGTGCGGTTCCCCGAGCGGGCATCCGAAAGTGAGGGCGGTCCTCGCGTACGTTCGGAAGGGGACGCTGATCGCGGACCTGATCGCGGCGAAAGTTCTTCCCGTTGAAGGGGATGGGAAAACGCTTCTTTGCGAATGGAAGCAGACGACCCCGGCGCCTGAACTTTTCAAGGTGCTTCCTCCCGGCAACGCGCCGCAGGATGCCTTTGTCCGCTGGGCTGTTGAGATTCCGGGCGAACCGGAATCGCGGCTCTGGATGGACCGGGACGTGTGGGCGGCTTGGGGGGAATATTACGGAAGCACACAGGCCGCTCCGGGGCTTTGCTATGTGCTGGGGCGGGAGCTTCCGCTGGCCATTCAGCACCCGGCCAAGCTCCGCCACGCCGCAGACAAGGCCAAGCTGATCTCCTCCAATGACAGCAGCGGCTTTACCTTTCGCGGTCGATTCACGGACCCCGAGGGGACGCAAGTTTGCGGGGTCAGCTTCGAAGTGACGCAGAAGGCCCACAACGCGCTGCGCTGGTTGATCGCCAAGCAGGGGCGGCGAGATGG
>CAZYVL010000046.1:13001-18549 GCA_964651005.1 uncultured Chthoniobacteraceae bacterium
TGACTTACTTCCGCGAGATCGCTTCCTCGGAGTTTCTGGACCGGATCGAGCGTTGGCATCGCGACTGCGCCTGGCTTCAGAATTTTGGCAAGGAAGCGCGGTTTACCGGGGCACCCGCCCCGGCGGACATCGCGGTCTGCGCCTACGGCAGCCGCCTGGATGAGAAGCTGCGGGCGGCCACCGTCCGGCGGCTTCTCCCGTGCATTCTGGAATCGACCCCCATCCCGACGGATCTTGTGCAAAGCTGCCTCCGGCGCGTTTGCGCGAGGCAGAGCATGGAAGGCTGGGAATGGGAACGAAACCTTGGCATTGCCTGCGCCCTTTATCGCAAACAACAAACCGACCTCAACCAACACCACTACACCATGTCCCTGGAACGAGACCGAACCACCCGCAGTTACCTCTATGGCCGACTGCTCGCCGTTGCGGACCACCTGGAAAGCGCGGCGCTCCGCACAGCGGGGGAAAACCGCGACACCAACGCCGCGCGCTTTCTGCAACGCTTTTCCGACGCCCCGTATACCACCTGGCTGGTGATCGAGAAATCTCTGGAGCCTTACCGTCGCCGCCTTCAGGCCAACGCTCCGGGGTTGCTGTACCGTTACACCAAAGAGCTGGAAGAAATCATGAACGCCTTTGACAGCAAACAATTCACGGACAATGGCAAACTGGAAGGCGAATTCCTTCTTGCCTACCACTGCCAACGAGCCGCCCTTTGGGAGAAGTCTCCCGAATCTTCCGAAAACCCCTCTGCCGACTAGATCGCTAATCACCCACACACATCCAACATTTCTCTATTGATCCCAACCATGAGCATCCAACACAAATACGACTTCGCCGTCGTTCTCAGCGTCAAAAACGCCAACCCCAATGGCGACCCCCTGAACGGAAACCGCCCGCGCACGAACTATGAGGGCCTGGGCGAGATTTCCGATGTTTGCATCAAGCGCAAAGTCCGCAACCGCCTGATGCAGATGGGAGAGGCGATCCTCATCCAGTCTGACGACAACAAATCGGACGATTGCAACAGCATCAAGGCACGCATCGACGCCTCGGGGTTAAAGACCGATGACAAAGCCTTCAAGAGCAAGGCTTGCGCGCAGTGGTTTGATGTCCGCGCCTTTGGCCAGATTTTTCCCTTCAAGGGAAAAGCCAAGGGAGATGGCGTCTCCATCCCGGTGCGCGGCCCCGTCTCGGTCCATCCCGCCTTCAGCCTGGAAGCCGTAGCCGTGACCAGCACCCAGATTACCAAAAGCACGAACCTTGAAGAAACCGACAAGGGCAAGCGGGGCGCGGACACAATGGGGATGAAACACCGCGTGGACCGGGGAATCTACGTCTTCTACGGCAGCATCAACGCACAGCTTGCCTCCGACACGACGGGCACCGGCTTCAGCGACAGCGACGCGCTCAAGATCAAGGAAGCGCTCCGCACCTTGTTTGAAAACGACGCCTCCTCCGCCCGGCCCGAGGGGAGCATGGCGGTCGAGAAAGTCATCTGGTGGCGGCACAGCAGCCCCTCCGGGGATCTCTCCTCCGCCAAGGTGCACCGCAGCATTACGGTCGATCCCCGGAGCGGGCAGGTGGAAATCACTCCGCTGACGTTTTCCCAGGGAGGCAGCGAATGCCGCCTGGAACCGGAAGTCATCGACGGGTTTTAGACCCGCCTTGTCGCCGGGCTTTTTTCGTGAGCGAGCTTTACCCCATTTCCGCTCTCCAGCACCTGCTCTACTGCGAACGGCAATGCGCCCTGATTCACCTGGATCGTGAATGGAGCGAGAACCGTTTTACCGCGGAAGGGCAGGTGCTGCACGAAAAGGCCCATGGCGGCTCTACGGAAGCGCGCCCGGGAGTGCGGATCACCCGAAGCCTGAGCGTCATCACGCACCGGCTGAAGCTGATCGGGCAGTGCGACATCGTTGAATTTTACAAAAACGGCGACGTCCTTCCCGTGGAGTACAAGCGGGGAAAGCCCAAGCAACACCGCGCGGACGAAGTGCAGCTCTGCGCCCAGGCCATCGCCCTCGAAGAGATGCTCCAGATCCACATCCCCGCCGGGCACCTTTACTATGGGGAGAAGCGGCGCCGAACCGTCATCGCGCTGGATGAGACCCTCCGCGCCCTGACGGAAGAAACCGCCGCCCGCCTGCACGCTCTTTTTAAGCAAACGCGCCTCCCCTCCGCCAGCTACTCCCCCGCGCTCTGCAATGCCTGTTCGCTGATCGAGATTTGTCAGCCCCGCATTCAGCGATCCGCCAGCCGCTGGTTTCTCAAAAACGTGATGGAAGAATCGTGAAAGAGCACCTCAATACCCTTTATATCACCCTCGAAGGCACCTTCCTGCGAAAGGATGGAGCAGCCGTCGAAGTTCGGCATGAAGGAGAGACCAAGCTGCGTGTGCCGCTTCATAACCTCGAAGGGATCGTCTGCTTTGGGTGGGACACGACCGCCTCTGCCGCTTTGATGGCCGCCTGCGCGGAAGCCAACGTCGCCCTCTCCTTTCACACTCCGCATGGCAAATTCCTGGCCTCCACGCACGGATGCGTCTCGGGCAATATTCTTCTCCGGCGGCAACAGCATCGGATTGCCGACAACGAAGAGCAGAGCGCGGCCATCGCCGCCCACTTGATCGCCGCCAAAATTGCCAACTGCCGGACTGTCCTCCAGCGCGCCAGCCGGGATCGGCCGGATGCGGCCTCTCCGCTGGAGCAACCCATCGCGGCCCTCAATATCCGCAAAAGGCTCGCCCTGCAAACGCGGCAGCTGGGCACCCTCCGCGGCATCGAAGGCGATGCGGCTGCCATTTACTTTGAAACGTTCCCTTGTCTGCTGAGCCCTTCGGCCCCCGGCATCTTTCTCAAGGGCAGAACCCGGCGGCCGCCGCTGGACCCCGTTAACGCGCTCCTCTCCTTCCTCTACACTTTGCTCATGCACGACTGCCGATCCGCGCTGGAAAGCTGCGGTCTGGATCCCCAGTGCGGCTTCCTCCACAGGGATCGCCCTGGTCGGCCATCCCTGGCGTTGGACTTGATGGAACAATTCCGCCCCCAATTCACGGATCGGCTGGCTTTGAGCCTTTTCAACCGTCGGCAACTTGGCATCGACGACTTCCGGCGGGAAGAATCCGGCGGCGTTTTCCTCAAGGAAGAGGCGCGCAAAACGGTTTTGACGGCATGGCAGGAACGAAAGCAGGAGGTCATCACCCATCCGTTTCTGGAGGAAAAGACAACGGCGGGACTTTTGCCCCACCTCCAGGCGCGCCTGCTTGCCCGGCATATCCGGGGGGATCTCGACGCCTATCCCGCCTTTCTCTTTCGGTAGCCGAAAGGGCCCCAGATATTTCAGTTTATGGTTATCCTCGTCACCTATGATGTTTCCACCGCCTCGGAAGGGGGGAGCCGCCGGTTGAGGCAAGTGGCCAAGGCCTGTTTGGATTATGGCCAACGGGTGCAAAACTCCGTTTTCGAATGCAAGCTGGAGCATGACGATTTTGTTTTCCTAAGGAAAAAACTATTGGACATCATCAATATCGACTTCGACTCCATTCGGTTTTATCATCTCGGGAAGGAATGGAAGCGCAGGGTGGAGCATTATGGGGCCAAACCGGGCCTTGATCTCGAAGGCCCGCTGATCGTCTGATCTTTCTTTCTCAAACGCCCCCATTTGAGGGGAGCGCGAACCCACAGCGGCCAGCTTCCACAGGGAAGGTTCGCGCAAGCCGTAAGTGACTGCGGCTGAGGCTCTTTGACATTTTAATCCCCGCCGACATCTACGGCCATCCACTCCCATCGAAGGGTTCGCGCAAAATGCCATTTGAGTCCAATGCCTTAAATGGTTTACGATGAACCCGTCGCACCCCGCGTGGGTGCGTGGATTGAAACCGTGCCCGGTACGCACAGGCGCGGGAAGAGCAGGTCGCACCCCGCGTGGGTGCGTGGATTGAAACGCACGAGCCTCCGAAAGCAACGTCTGAAACTCCTTGTCGCACCCCGCGTGGGTGCGTGGATTGAAACATCCGTCGATGCTTGGAAGAAATAACCGCGATGAGTCGCACCCCGCGTGGGTGCGTGGATTGAAACCGCGCTCGTGGACGATCTCCGTGCCGCGCGGAGAGTCGCACCCCGCGTGGGTGCGTGGATTGAAACGCCGTTGGCTGGCACTCTCGGTCTCGTCATGAAGTCGCACCCCGCGTGGGTGCGTGGATTGAAACCGTAAATTGGGCCGCTCTGCGTACCGCAGCAGGGTCGCACCCCGCGTGGGTGCGTGGATTGAAACGGCCAGTCGTCCTACGGCGGCGACAAACACGCTGGTCGCACCCCGCGTGGGTGCGTGGATTGAAACGAGTCCCACCGTCGGCAGCCTGATTTACAAGGACGTCGCACCCCGCGTGGGTGCGTGGATTGAAACGGAATTTTGAAAACAATTTCACGGACGAATCCCGTCGCACCCCGCGTGGGTGCGTGGATTGAAACTTGCTCTCGGCAAGATCAATGATCGGCCGTGCCTGTCGCACCCCGCGTGGGTGCGTGGATTGAAACCAATTTTACCCGGGAGACTGGATGAAAGATCCAGGTCGCACCCCGCGTGGGTGCGTGGATTGAAACAGGCGCTCTACACCAAGCTCGCCTCCAAGCTCGCGTCGCACCCCGCGTGGGTGCGTGGATTGAAACTCAGAACTCGGGCGACATACTGGCGATTCGCCCAGTCGCACCCCGCGTGGGTGCGTGGATTGAAACCGCGCCAGAGAACAGGTTGCCTCCACGCTGATCCTGTCGCACCCCGCGTGGGTGCGTGGATTGAAACCGGTAGACCTTGGCGTAAGCCTCGGTGGCGCTCAGTCGCACCCCGCGTGGGTGCGTGGATTGAAACCCGATGACGCGAAGAGGGTCGCTCGTGCCGTTGAGTCGCACCCCGCGTGGGTGCGTGGATTGAAACTACACGCAGACCCGGGATGAGGTTTTGCAGGCCGGTCGCACCCCGCGTGGGTGCGTGGATTGAAACAGCACAACGGTCGCGTACTCGGTGGCCGGAGAGAGTCGCACCCCGCGTGGGTGCGTGGATTGAAACGGCTCGTAGCGCATTAGGCCCGAGAGCAGCGCGTCGCACCCCGCGTGGGTGCGTGGATTGAAACTCTGTTCCCGGAAGCCGAGCCGCCGGGCCTCCCGGGGTCGCACCCCGCGTGGGTGCGTGGATTGAAACAATGCTGTGAGAGTACGCCGAGAAGCCCGTACCCGTCGCACCCCGCGTGGGTGCGTGGATTGAAACTCGGCGTCCCCATGATCGCGATCCTGATCCTTGCGTCGCACCCCGCGTGGGTGCGTGGATTGAAACTTGTTGGCGGACAGGAAACTCTCTCGGGCCGCGGTCGCACCCCGCGTGGGTGCGTGGATTGAAACGGTTCGTAGCTGCGCGCGATGTAAATCTCTCGAGTCGCACCCCGCGTGGGTGCGTGGATTGAAACCTGGAAATGATCGGGCCACGCCGCGCCGCCGCCAGGTCGCACCCCGCGTGGGTGCGTGGATTGAAACGTCGGCCAGGAATGCGTGAT
>CAZYVL010000047.1:0-2224 GCA_964651005.1 uncultured Chthoniobacteraceae bacterium
GGCTTGATCTGGCCGGATACGCTCTTTAGGTTGTTCGACCCTTCGATTACCCCATGAGTTTATGAGCACGCCGACCTCCAAACCCGCCAGGACTGAATCCCCCCTCCCGCCGCCCGAACGTGGCGAAACGATGAGCGGAGCGGAAATTCTCGTCCGGTGCCTCGAACGCGAGGGGGTCGATACGATCTTCGCCTACCCGGGCGGCGCCAGCATGCCGATCCACCAGGCGCTGACCCGTTCGCAGCAGATCCGCACCATCCTCCCCCGCCACGAACAGGGAGGCGTCTTCGCCGCCGAAGGGTACGCGCGGACGACGGGGCGTGCCGGAGTGGCGCTCTCCACCTCCGGCCCCGGCGCGACCAACCTCATCACCGGCATCGCCGATGCCTACCTCGATTCCGTGCCGCTCGTGGCGATCACCGGGCAGGTGCCCACCTGGATGATCGGCAAGGGGGCGTTTCAGGAAACCGACGTCTTCGGCATGACGCTCCCGGTCGTGAAGCACAACTACCTCGTGCTCGACGTCAACGACATCCCGCGCGTCGTCAAGGAGGCGTTCGCCATCGCCCAGAGCGGCCGCCCCGGGCCGGTGCTCATCGACATGCCCAAGAACGTGCAGGAGGCCAAGGCGCAGCCGATCTTCCCGCAGGAGATCGACCTCCCCGGCTTCCACCCCTGCCCGAAGGCGGATGACGTCGCGCTCAACGAATTGATCGGGCTGATCGGCTCGGCCCGCGCGCCGATGATCTATTGCGGCGGCGGCATCATCTCGGGCAACGCCGCGCCGGAGTTGATGGAGTTCGTCGAACGCACCGGCATCCCCGTCGCCACGACGCTCATGGGGATCGGCGGCTTCCCGGAAACGCACCCGCTCTCGCTCAAATGGCTCGGGATGCACGGCACCGTCTATGCCAATAACGCCGTCAACGAGGCCGACCTGCTCCTGGCCATCGGCGTCCGCTTTGACGACCGCGTGACGGGCAAGATCGACAAATTCTGCGAGCACGGCACGATCGTCCACATCGACATCGACAACTCGGAGATCAACAAGAACAAGGTCGTCCGCCTGCCGATCCAGAGCGACGTGAAGTACGCGCTTGGCCGCCTCAACGAACTGCTGGCGAAGGCGGGCCGCGAGCGCGTGCAGAGCGGCTTTTCCGCATTCCCCGCCTGGTACGAAAAGATCGCCGCGTGGAAGGAGAAATTCCCGCTCAGCTACCGCGACACCGAAGACGCGATCCAGCCGCAGTACGTGATCGAGCTGCTCGACAAGATGACGCAGGGCAACGCGATCATCACCACCGGCGTCGGCCAGCACCAGATGTGGGCCGGGCAGCACTATCACTTCCGCGAGCCGCGCACGTTCCTTACCTCGGCGGGCCTCGGCACGATGGGCTTCGGCTACCCCGCCGCGATGGGCGCGAAGGTCGCCCGGCCCGATCTGGAAGTCGTCGACATCGACGGCGACGGCTCCTTCCTGATGAACATCCAGGAACTGGCCACGGCCCATATCGAGAAAATCGCCGCCAAGGCGATCATCCTCAACAACCAGCACCTCGGCATGGTCGTGCAGTGGGAGGATCTCAAGTACGGGAGCAACCGCGCCCACACCTTCCTGGGCGACCCGAAAGATCTCCAGCGCATCTACCCCGACTACGTGACGCTCTGCAAAGGCTTCGGCGTACCGTGCGAGCGCGTCATCCACAAGAAAGACCTCGCGGCGGCGATCCAGCGGATGCTCGACTCCGAGGAAGCGTATGTCCTCGACGTGATGGTGCCCTACACCGAACACGTTCTCCCGATGATCCCGGGCGGCATGACCTACAAGGATGTCATCACCGACTCCGCAGGAGCCAAGCCGACCGCGCAAGACGGGGCAAACCTGCCAAGCGCGCTGTAGGAAACAGGGCGAACAGGGCGAACAGGGCGAACCGGATAAGCCGGAAGAAGCCCCGGGAACGCGCGCACCGGAACGGTTGATCCCCGAACTTTGAAAGGTTCGGGGGACGTTCGGGGATCAGACCAGCCAGCGCAGCGCGAGGACAAAGGCGATCAACCCCAGGGGGACCAGCAGCGGCAGGGCAATAAGCGTCTCGGCGAAAAGGCCGAGCGCCACAAGCACGTACCCCGCCGCCACGAGCACCCCGAAGGCGGTCGCCCAGAGGCGGCCTTTGCGCAGGAGCAGCCACGCCATCCCCATCGCCGCGACCACGAACGCCCCTTC
>CAZYVL010000047.1:2324-14282 GCA_964651005.1 uncultured Chthoniobacteraceae bacterium
CTTTGCGCAGGAGCAGCCACGCCATCCCCATCGCCGCGACCACGAACGCCCCTTCCGCGTACAGGGGAAGGCGCCGGACAAAAAGACGCTCCTGGAGCGTGGCAATCGCATGGGCGAAAAACTCCCCCCGCGAACTGCCGTACGAACCGCCGCGCGAACCGTGGCGGTTCAAGGAAAGGCCGTGCGCGGCGGCATCGCTTTTTGCCACGAGCGCGAACGCCTTCTTGAGCCGCGCGGTCTGAGCCGCCGCACCCTCCTCCTTCCCCGCGCTGGCGGCGGCGAGAAGAAGATCGCCGATGGCAACCCGGGTGATCGGCACGCGGAAATCGACCGCCAAGGCTCCCCCGGCATCCACGGGAATGCGCACCGCCCCGCCCAGAACGTCCAGAACGATAAGGCCCCTCCCGCCGCCAAGCGTCACCTCGACCTCATCCGCGCTGACCCCGAACCAGAGCATCGCCGCCTGGAGCGTGAACGACGGCACGATCCGCCCGCAATGCCGGAAAAGGAGCGGCGCGCGACGAAGATCCTCCCCGTCCCAGCCCGGAAGATCGTGGAACCCGAGCGCCCCCGCGAGCCGCAGCGTCTCATCGGGAAGCTCTTCCCGCGCGTCGCCTTCCGGGACGGCGGCGGTGTCCCCCTTCACATGCGAAAGCACGGGGAACGTGGCTTCCGCCGGGGAAGCGGCGGCGGCGTGCCCAAGCTGCGCGCCGAGCAGCAGCCGGGGCGCGCGCAAAAGCTCGTGGTGGAGCAGCGAAAGCTGGTGCGCATCCGCCTTGGGCCATGCCAGCGGCGGCTCCAGCGCCAAAACCGCCGGGTCGAACGAGAGAACCGTGTGGACGGCCAGCGAAAAATCGAAGGGACTCCACGGCCACGGCGCGTCGTGAAGATCCTCCTCCGTAATCTCCACCAACACCAGCGGCGCGCGCTCCGGCTGGCCGCGGCGCGAGTTCGTGTTAAGCCAAGAGGCAAACCGCTCCTCCACGGAGGCCAGTGGCGCGATCCGCGATTCGCGAATCAACACCAGCCCCGCGAGAAGAACGAGAAAGAACGTGAGCCGGGTGCGCATGGAGGCGCTACCCTAGATTTGATCCAGGATGGAAGGAAGCAGAGATTGCGAGGTCGCCCACGCGCCTCCGCCTACTTCGCTTCGCCGCCCTGTTCGGGTTTTTCGCCCTTTTTGATGTCCACCAGTTCGATGGTGAAGAGAAGCGCCTGGTTCGGCCCGATCACGGGCGGGGCGTTTTCGCCGTAAGCGAGTTCAGCCGGGATGACGAGTTCCCAGGTGGAGCCGACCGGCATCATCTGGAGCGCCTCGGCCCAGCCGGGGATGATCCCCTTGAGCGGGAACTCCACCGTGCCGCCATGTTTTTCGGAATTGTCGAACTCGGTGCCGTCGATGAGCGTTCCCTTGTACTTGACGACCACCGTGTCATCGAGCGTCGGCTTGGCGCCCTTGCCTTCCTTGATGATCTTGTATTGGAGGCCGCTTGCGGTGGTCTTCACGCCCTCTTTCTTGGCGTTCTCTTCGAGGAATTTTTTGGAAGCCGCCGCGTTGGTGGCGGTGTCCGCCTTGTGTTTGGCTTCGGCCTTCTCCTGCACTTCCTTTTGCAGGTTGCCGATGGCGGTCTTCATCTCCTCCTGGCTGAGCGCCGGTTTGCCCTGGATCGCATCGCGCAGGCCCTGGACGATGAAGTCCGTGGGAAGCTCCACGGGGAGCGCCTTGACGCTGCTGCCCATATCCACGCCGATGGCGTAGCTGGCTTTTTCCTTGTCGCTCTTCGGGACGTGGCTCTCCTGGGCGGTTTTCTGGGCGGGTTTCGCCATGAGGGTGCCCGCGACGGCCAGCGAGAGAGCGGCGGTGAATAAGGATTTCATAGGAATAGGGTTAGGGAAGGGGTAGGGAAGGGTTAGGGGAATAGGGTCGGAAGTTTTGGAAAAAGGGCAAACGGGATGCTTGCGCGGAGCAGTAGAGCATCGGCCCCGGCAAAGTCCACGCTTTTTCATGCGGCGGGGAAAAAAAGCGGCCGGAAGGGGATAATGATCCCGCTTCCGGCCCCCCGGTCCTTCCATCCTCAGGCCTCTCCGGGGCGTCCCTTACCGATACGGATTAGCGTAGTCCGAGTCCGCATCGGGGAATGCCGGGCCGACCCGCTGCACGGTGTCGCACGACGGCACGATCACCCGCTCCACGACCGGCGTGGTGGTGATCCGTTCGCCCACGATCGCCAGACCACGGCGCGGGATGCACCGCGTGGCCACGGGCCGCAGACAGGAAGTCCGCACGACCCGTTCGGTGGTCAGAACCCGCACTCTGCGGATCGGCATCGCGCAGCGCGTCCGCCGGATCGTCACGCGCTCGGCCACGACGGGCGGCCCCTCCAGGATCGTCTCCGCCACGGGGGCGGGCGTCAGGATGCGCGTGCGCACGACGCGCACCGGCGTGGCGCAGACGCCCGCCCTCTCGCGCACAACATAGGCGGTGCGCAGCCCCTCCTGCACCCGGCAGCCGCGCGCCACGTAAGGCTGGTAGGGGCCATACCCGCCGTAAGCCCCCCCGGTGTTCCACGGCCCGAAAGGCCCGATTCCAGGCCCGGCCCACGCCGTGAGCGTTCCCCCCGCCGCGAAGACCAGGGCTGTTAACCATTTGGTTTTTCCATTCATAACTTTCCTCCCACCCAGCTTTCGGGATTCCGGCAAGCCCCGGCCTTGACTTCCCCCGAATTCACGCGTCATGGATTTGCCGGGATTCGCTGGCGTTTTCGCGTTCCCGGTTTAACCTGACCCAAATTTTCCCGCCGTTCCGCCCACCGGTTTCCCCGTCCCGCCAGTCATGAAACGCAAAATCCTCGTGCTCGAACTCTGGGGCATCGGCGATTTGACGTTCGCCACGCCGCTGCTGCGGCAGGCTCTGGAAGCGGGGGAGGAGGTGCACGTGCTGGCCAAGGATTACGCGCGCGAGCTCTTGCAGCCGACCTTCCCGGAGATCCGCTTCTTCGCGGTGGACATGCCCTGGTGCCGCTATCGGGGCAAGTACCGCCTCTGGGAGTGGGACTGGCGGGAGCTTGCCTCGCTCGTCTGGCGGTTGCGGCGGCAGCACTACGATTGCGCCGTCAGCGTCCGCAACGACCCGCGCGATCACCTGCTCATGCGCCTGATCGGCGCGCGGGAGCGGTACGGGTTCCCCAAGGGGGGGAGCCGGATTTTCCTCACGCACGGCGTGAGCCGCTCGCGCCCCGGCAAGCAGCACAAGGTGGAGGATTGGCGCGATCTCGGCGCGGCGATGGGCCTGCCCGGCATGAAGTCGGCGCAGCCACGGCTCGCCCCGGGAGCCTACGCGACCCCCCGCTCGCAGGAGCCGCTGCGGGATCGCTCGCGGCCGCTCCTCTGCCTGCACACCGGGGCGCGCATCGCCGTGCGGCGGTGGCCCGTGGCGTACTTCGCGAAGCTCGTCGCCGCGATGCGCCAGGAGTTCGACTTCCGGCTTCTGCTCATCCCCGACCCCGACGGCTACGGCGAGACTCTCGCGCCGCTGGCGGACGAGGTGGTCGCGGGCCTGAGCCTCACCGAACTGGCGGACCTCCTCGAACACACCGACCTGCTGCTCTGCAACGACTCCGGCCCCGCCCAGATTGCCGCGGCGTTCGGCAAACCGACGATCCCGATCTTCGGCCCGAGCGAGCCGGAGTGGTTCCGCCCGTGGGGATCGATGCACAAAGTCGTCATCCGCGATTTCTGCCCGTGGCGGCCTTGCTTTGACTACTGCGCGTTTGCGGAGCCGTACTGCATGACCCAACTCCTCCCGGAGCGGGTCTGGCCGGAGATCCGGGAGCATGTGCATTCTCTCATCGGGCAGGGGCTTCTTCCCCGCGCGCTGCTCAAGACGGACAAGGTTTTGGCATGAGCGCCACCCCCTTCCTCGTTGTCGTCGTGGCCACCTTTCGCCGCGCCCCGGAGCTTCGGCGTCTCTTCGCCTCGCTCGAAGCGGTGCGCGTGCCGCTGGCCGTTTTGGTCGTGGATAATGCCGACGACCCCGAAACGGAAGCGGCGGTGCGCGAAACCGCGCTGGAAGCCGTCCGGCTGCTCCCGGGCGGTAATCTCGGCTGCGGCGGCGGGCTGGCCTTTGGCGAGCGCGCCGCGCTGGAACGCCACGGCGACCGCCTCACGCATCTCTGGCTGCTCGATGACGACACCGAGGTCGCCCCGGAGGCGGCGTCGCGCCTGCTCGCCGCCCTGGAGGCAGAAAACGCCGCGCTCGCCTGCCCGATGATCGTCAATGAGGCGGGCCGCGTCGGCTGGTTCCCCGGGCTGCTGGAGCGGGCCGCTTTCGATGCCATCCGGGCGGCGCGCACCCCGGAGGATTACCTGCGCCGGTGCGGCACGCGGCCCGTCCGGTTCTCCTGGGCGACCGGCGTTTGCCTGCTCGTGACGCGCGCGGCGGTCGAGGAGTTGGGCGTGCACCGCGGCGATTTCTGGATCCGGGGCGAAGACCTCGAATTTTCGCTCCGCATCTCCGCCCGGTATCCCGCCGTATTCGTGCCGGAGGCCCGGGTCGCGCATCTCCCACGGCCCGCCACGCACTCCGTCGAAGCCCTCGCGGCGGAGCGGCGCAAGCATCGCGCGATGATCCGCAACCTCGCCTACATCGGCTTTCACCTGCGGCACGGGCGGCGAATGCTCAGAACCCTCCCGGGCAATCTCTGGCGGTTTCTGAAAACGTGGGGGCCAGGCGGCGTGCCGGAAGCACTCGCCGATCTCTGGGCCGGGGCGATACAGGGCAAGCCCGCTGGCGTGGGACGCCGGGGGTAATCTTCCGGCTCTTTTGGCATCCGCGCCGGGACTCTGGGGCGCGATCAAACAAGGGCGCGCGGGAAAGCGCGCCGTTGATGCTCTCTTGCTCTCTTGCCGCTTTGCCTGTTGCCAAACAACACGGCAAAAAACACGGCAAAACAAAAAACGGAAAGGCGACCGAACCGGAATCCGGCCACCTGAAGAAATGCCGTTTTTTGGCAAAAAACGGTGTTGGCGCCCCTGATGTGGAGCAGCGTGTGGAGCGTTGGACTAGAGATCGCGCTCGATCTCGATCAACCGCCCCAGCGCCTCCGCGAAATCGCGAAACGCCGCGACGGGGAGCATGATCGTATCTCTGCGCCCCCCGACATCCTCCGTGATCTTCAAGAAGCGGCCCCTGTTGTTTTCTTTCAAATCAAGAAAAAACACTTTGCGATCCACCGAGATTTTCTCGGATGCCAACGGCTCGTGCACTGGGCGTTCTCCAGAATGGTCTATCATAACTTTATACTCGCCGGGGTAAGGGTCTCCCTTATTCCTCGGAAGGCGTTTACTCTACGTCGCTTCGTATTGCGCGCAATGAGAAGATTTGCGCAGATCAAAAAAATTTCGTTTGCGCGGCGCACCCGATTTTCCCGCAAACCCTTTGAGAATGAGGGCGCGAGGAGGCACGATCGCGGGGACGCCCTCAGTCGAGCCCCATCGCGCGGCGCACCCGCGCCAGCGTGGCCGAGGCCAGCGCGACGGCGCGTTCCGCCCCGCGCCGCAGCGTTTCGTCCACATAGGCGGGATCGCGCGCCAGCTCCTCGCGGCGCGCGCGGGCCGGGGCGAAGTGCTCCCAGACCGTCCCGAAAAGCCGTTTCTTGAAATCGCCGTAGCCGACGCCCCCGGCCCGGAACTCCGCCTCCATTTTCTCCACCTCCCCGGGCGAGGCGAAGAGACGATAAAGGCCAAAGATCGAAGAAGAGGCAGGGTCTTTGGGCGCTTCGACCGGGGTGGAATCGGTCTGGATGCCCATGATTTTCTTGCAGAGCGCCTTCTCCTCCAGGAAGAGTTCGATGGTGTTGCCGTAGCTCTTGCTCATCTTCTGCCCGTCGAGGCCGGGGATGGTGGCCAGCTCGGGGAGGATGCTCGGCTCGGGGATACGGAGCAGGCCCGCGCCGTAGGTTTCGTTCATCTTGAGGGCGAGATCGCGCGTGACCTCCACATGCTGTTTCTGGTCCTTGCCGACGGGAACGATGTCCGCGTCGTAAATCAGAATATCGGCGGCCATCAGCACCGGGTAGGCGAAGAGGCCGTGCGAAGCGCCGAAGCCTTTGGCCACGGCGTCCTTGTAGGCGTGGCACCGCTCCAGCAGCCCCATCGGCGTCAGCACGGAGAGCAGCCACGTCAGTTCGGTGACCTGCGGAACGTCGGACTGCCGGAAAAACGTGGCCTTCTCCGGGTCGAGGCCGCAGGCGAGGAAATCGAGCGCCAGCGAGCGGGTATCGGCGCGGAGCTTCTCCGGGTCGCGCACGGTGGTGAGCGCGTGGTAATCGGCGATGAAGTAGAGCGCGTCGCCCTTCTCCTGCCAGCCGATGGAGGGGCGCATCATGCCGAAGTAGTTGCCGAGGTGAAGGCGGCCCGTCGGTTTGATTCCAGAGAGAATGCGAGGCATAGGAGGGCGCAATCTCGGCAAGCGGCTTCGCGTTTGTCAAGGCCGCCGCCGCGCCAGCCTCCGAACCCCGGGTTGTCCACCCATGCGTTTGCAACTCCAAGGAATCGGCAAGCACTTCGGCCCGGAGGCGGCGCTGCGGCGGATCGACCTCGCGCTGGCGGCGGGGGGAGCGGCGGCGGTGGTCGGCGGGCGCGGCGCGGGCAAGAGCGTGCTGGCGGGGCTTCTGGCGGGGCGCTTCCGGCCCGACGCGGGGAGCCTCCGGCTCGATGGCCGCCCCTTTGCCCCGCGCTCGCCCCGCGCCGCGCGGCTGGCGGGCGTCTCCGTGCTCGGGGAAGCCCCCGCCCTGGCCCCGCACCTCACGGCGGCGGAAAATCTCGCGCTCGGGCTGGAGCCGGGCCAGGTGGCCGTGGCGGGCTGGATCGCCCGCGCGCGGCGGCGCGATCTCGCCGCGCGGGCGCTCGCCGCGTTGCACAGCGAGGAGATTCCGCTGGAGCTTCCCGTCGCCTTCCTCGGCCCGTCGCAACGGCGGCGGCTGGAGCTGGCGCGCGCGTTGATGGGGCGGCCCCGGGTTCTCGTCCTTGATGAACCCGGCCCGCTTGCGGCGGCGGATCTGCAAAACCTCTGCGCGATCCTCCGGGCGCGTGCCCGCGAAGGCGCCTCCGTGCTGATGCTCACGCGCTCGCTGGAGCTGGCGCGCGAGCTGGGCGGCCACCTCGTGCTGCTGCGCGAGGGGGAGATCGTCGCCTGCACCCCGGCGGCGCGCCTGGGTCAGAGCCAGGAAGAGACGCTCGGGCGGCTCGAAAGCGACGCGCCGCTTCCAGGGCGGCGGCCTCACCACGTCGGCGGGGCGGTGCTCGACCTGCGCGGCGCGTGCACGGCAAAGCTGGCGGGGCCGGTCTCCCTCACGCTGCGCCAGGGGGAGATTTTCGGCCTCGCGGGGTTGCCCGGGTCGGGCCGCCGCGCGCTGCTGCGGGCGCTCTTCGGGCTGGACCGGCTCACGGAAGGCGCTTTGCTGCTCGACGGCAAACCGCTCGGGACGAAAAGCGCCCGGAGCCATCTCCGCGCGGGCATCGGGCTGGTGGGGGCGGAAGCGACCGGGGGCCGCAATGGAGAAGGGGAGGAGCACGGAACGCTGTTCGCATGCCGGAGCGTCGCGGAGAACCTGACGCTTGCGCATCTGCGCCGCTACGGGGCGTGCGGCTGCTTTTCCTGGGAGCGGCAGATGACCGCCGCGCTCGACTGGATGGCGAAGCTCCACCTCCACGCGCGCCGCCCGACCGAGCCAGCCGGGGCGCTTCCGCGCGGCAGCCGGCGCAAGATCGCCATCGGGCGGCTGCTCCACGGCCAGGCGGCGCGGATGCGGACTCGGGTTCTTCTGCTCGAAGAGCCGGGGAGCGGCATCGACGCCGCCTCGCGGGCGTGGATCTACGGGTGGATCGGCGAGATGGCTGCGGAAGGGCGGGCGATCCTGCTTTCGGCCTCCTCCTTCGCGGAACTCCTCGCGCTCTGCGACACCGTGGGCGTGATGCGCCGGGGGCGGCTCGTGGCGGTGCGCCCGGCGCGGGAATGGGCCGTGGGCGAACTCGCCGCAGCGGCATCGGGCATCCTCAACCGGCGTTTCGCCCCGAGCCTTTGAATCTCAATCTCAATCTCAATCCCAACCCCAACGCGCAAGGATGAAGCGTCGGCGCATTCTCTCCGTGGCGATCCCGCTGGCGGTGTTTGCGCTGGCGGCGGCTCTGCTCTGCCTGCTGCACACGCCGGAGGGCGAGCCGGTGCGGAACTACTTCTTGAGCGGCGGCAATTTCCGCTTCGTCGCGGCGCAGGCCACCGTGGTCGCGGTCGGCGCGCTCGGGATGACGCTCGTGATGGCGGCGGGCGGGATCGACCTGAGCGCCGGGGCGGTGATCGCGCTGGCGGGCGCAGCGCTCGCGCATCTGCTGCACGGCGGCGTCTCCCCGGGGGCGGCGGCGCTGGCGGCTGTCGGGATCGGCGCGTGCGCAGGGGCCATCAACGGCGGGCTGGTTTCGCTTTCGGGGATCGCCCCGTTCATGGTCACGCTCGGCACGGCTGGGGCGGCGGGCGGGCTGGCCCAGTGGCTCGCGCAGCGGGAGGCGGCGCTGCCGCGCACCTGGATCGACGGGCTGCTCGCGCCGTTTCCGCAGGAGCCGCTCTTTTTGATTTCGCCCGGCATCTGGATCGCCCTGCTCCTGAGCGCGGTGCTCGCGCTGGTGCTGCACAACACGGTCTTCGGCTGCCATCTCTACGCCGTCGGCTCCAACGAAGACGCCGCGCGGCTCTGCGGCGTGCGCGTGACGCTCACGCGGGTGCTCGCCTACGCAATTGCCGGGGCGCTCTTCGGGTTCGCCGGGGTACTCCACGCCGGATGGCTGCACGAAGCGCCGCTTCCCGCCGCGCCCGTCGCCGGGCTGGCGCTCGACCTCCTCGCCGCCGCCCTGCTCGGCGGGGCCACGCTGGCCGGGGGCACCGGCAGCGCCTTCGGCGCGGTGATCGCCGCGCTGGGGATCACGCTGCTGCGCAACGGCACGCAGCAGGCGGGCTGGCCGCCGTACACGCAGGAGGTGCTCTCCGGGGCGATCCTCATCCTCGCCGTCGGGTTGAGCCGCTTGCGCCGGGTTAGTCTTTAGTCTTTAGGCGCGCTCCCACAATTCCCTCGCGCCGGTCGAAAAAGTTGCGCTAGGGTACCGGCGCGATGCACTCGTTCGAATACCGAAACGGCAGCCTTTTTTGCGAAAACGTCAACCTCGCGGAGATCGCCGCCGAGGCGGGGACTCCCACCTACGTCTATTCGGCCAACACGATCCTCGACCACTACCGGCGGCTCGACGAGGCGCTCTCGGACATCCCGCACCTGATCTGCTACGCCGTGAAGGCCAGTTCGAACCTCGGCATCCTCGGCCTCCTGGCGGGGGAACGCTCCGGGTTCGACATCGTTTCCGCCGGGGAGCTTTACCGCGTGCAGAAAGCGGGCGGCAAGCCCGAGCAGTGCACCTTCGCCGGGGTGGGGAAGACGGAAGCGGAGATCCAGTACGCGCTCGCGCAAGGCATCCTCGCCTTCAACGTCGAGAGCGAGAGCGAGCTGGCGTACATCAACCACGTCGCCGCCGCCGCGAACCGCCGCGCGCCGGTTTCCCTGCGGGTGAACCCGGACGTGGACGCCGACACGCACAAATACATCTCCACGGGCAAGAGCGAGAACAAGTTCGGCATCGCCTTCGAGCGCATCGCCGCCGTGTACGAGGCTGCCTCCAAAATGCCGCACATCTCGCTGCGCGGCGTGCAGATGCACATCGGCTCGCAGATCACGAAAGTCGGCCCGTTCGCCCGGGCGGTCGAGAAGATGGCCCCGCTGGTCGAGGAGCTCAAAGCGGCCTACGGCATCGAATATTTCTCCATCGGCGGCGGCATCGGCATCGTTTACGACCCGTCGCTGGCTTCCGGCTCGCCGCGCTGGTGGGAGGAACACGCCGAGGAGCGTCTCACCGTGGAGGCGTACGCCGCGGCCATCGTGCCGACGCTGCGCCAGCTCGGGTTGAAGATCCTCTTCGAGCCGGGCCGCTACCTGGTCGGCAACGCCGGGGTGCTCCTCACTCGCGTGCTGTATCTCAAAAAGGGCGGCAGCAAGAAATTCGCCATCGTCGATGCAGGCATGAACGACCTGATCCGCCCCGCCCTCTACGAGAGCTACCACGAGATCGTCCCCGTGCGGGAAGCCCCGCGCGCGAGCGAGCGGGAGAAGATCGACATCGTTGGCCCGGTCTGCGAAAGCGGCGACTTCTTCGCGCAGGACCGCGAGCTGCCGCCGCTCCAGGAGGGCGATCTGCTTGCGCTCATGAGCGCGGGGGCGTACGGGTTCACCATGGCCAGCAACTACAACTCCCGCCCGCTCCCGGCGGAGATCCTCGTGGACGGCCATCGCGTGGAGGTCATTCGCGAGCGCCAGACGCTCGCCGACCTCGTTCGGGGCGAATCCCTCCCGCGTTCCGTGCAAAGCCCGGCCTGATTGTTCCGCCTCCTCTCTCCCACCATGAAACCGCTCCTCGTCGCTCTCGCCTGCGTCCTGCTCTCCGGGGTTGCCCCTCGCGCCCTCCACGCCGCGCCCGCCTCCAATGCTTCCAACGCGCCCCTGGCCGGGCCGGAGTACATCGTCGTGAGCGGCGGCCCGACGTTAATGAAGTGGGAGCAGTGGAAAATCCAGCCGCACGATCTCTGGTGGATGAACTTCATCCGCGCGGCGCGCATCCGCATCCAGCAACTGGAGGCCCAGGGAGTGCCCGGCTCGCAGATCACCTGGCTGGTTTACCGCCCCAGCTACGAGACCCGCGCCGCGCAGGATGGGCAGGATCTCATCGCGCACATCACCTCCGTGCGCGACCGCTACGGCGTCAATCTGCGGTTCTTCCGCCGGACGGAAACGCTCATCGACTACCTTAACAACGGCCAGCCGCGCGACCGCGTGAAGATCGCGGATTTCGAATACTTCGGGCACTCCAACAAGGCGTGCTTTCTCTTCGACTACTCCAACGTCATCGACAGCGCCTCCAAGGTGTGGCTGCACGAAAGCGAACTCACCAAAATCCATCGCGGCATCTTCACCAGCGATGCCTTTGTGAAAAGCTGGGGCTGCCACACCGGCGAGAGCATGAGCAAGAAATTCCGCGCCGCCACCGGCATCCGGATGTGGGGGGCGACGGGCCGCAGCCAGTATAACACCCATGAGCTTCCCTCGCTGGCGACGCGCGATGGGCGCTGGCGGTATTGACGCCTTATATTACTCCGTGTCACCCCCCCGGGTGGAGTTGGAACTCGATGTTCACCTTGTAGCCGGAGCGGTCGCCCAGCCCCTGCGGCAGCGGATCGACCTGGAGCACCCGGCGGGCGGCAGCCATCACGGAATCGTCCATCACGAGATTGCCCGAGGACTTCGCGAGCCGGGCCGAGGTGATCCGGCCATCGCGGCTGATCTGGATTTCCAGCAGCACGGTGGAAATGGCCTCCTCGCGTTCCAGCCCCGTCGGTTCATCCCAGCGGGCGTAGAAGCGGTCATGGAGCATCGAGTGATACCACCCGAATTGCGACTCGGTTTGTCCGCCCCCTTCGTGGCCCGCGCCCGTTCCGCCTCCCGTTCCCCCGCCTGAGCCGCCCGGTTTTCCCTTGCTGGAGCCACCCGCCTGCGCGGCGGTGCCGCCCGCGTCGCCGCTGGTCGTCTCCCGCCCGGGGCTCGGCGTCTTGGAGGCGCTGGAGCCTTTGTCCGGCTTCGAAGCGTGGCCGCCGCCGGATTGGTCGGACGCGCGAGGCGTCGGCTTTGGCGTCGCTTTGGGCGCGGGCTTGGGCGTGGATTTTGGCTTGGGCTTGCTGGCCGGTTTGGGCGTGGGCTTCGGCTTGGGTTTCGGGGTTGGTTTCGGAGTCGGTTTGGGCGTGGGCTTCGGGGTTGGTTTGGGCGTGGGCTTCGGGGTTGGAGTCGGTGCAGGGGTGGGCGTTGGAGTCGG
>CAZYVL010000047.1:14382-18247 GCA_964651005.1 uncultured Chthoniobacteraceae bacterium
GTAGGCGTAGGCGTAGGCGTAGGCGTAGGCGTAGGCGTAGGCGTAGGCGTAGGCGTGGCCCTTGGCAGGACGATCTCGCTGGGCGGGTCGTTTTCCATATCCGCTTTCGAAACAGCCTCCGGCTCCTCATCCCCTTCCGGGGTCTTCTCTTGGGAGGCTTGGTTCCCTTCCTCCTCCTCCCCGACAGTCTCCGCGATCTCCTCCCCGCTGCCGGGAGGCGAGCCGCCGTCGAGCCAACTGATCGACTCGGGCGTCTGCGCGGCGTGCTCCCGGCTCAGGGTCAAAAGCAATGCCAGCCCGCCCAGGTGGATGAGCGTGACCAAGAAGACGTTGCGGCGGAACCGGGTCATGCCAGCGCGAATCGTCGTTCTCTTCTCATGGCGCTTCGTGCGCTTCTTGTGCCTCTTGCGTTTTCGTGCTGATGACGCCGATCTTCGTGATCCCCGCTTTCTTGAGGGCGTCCATCACCTCGACGAGCTTCTGCACCGGCAGCTCCCGGTGGGCGCGGATGACGACCGCCACCCGGCTCCGCCCCGCCCGCAGCCCGGCCAGCGCCTTCTCCAGCCCCTCGGGCGGCACGGCGGTCTTGTTCAGGGTGACGAGGCCGTCGCGATCCACGGAGATCATCTCCACGTCTTTGGACGGAATCGCGCCGCTGGCCTGGCGCGAGGTCGGGACGACCAGCTCGCTGGAGCTCTCCATGAGCGGCGTGGTAATCATGAAAATAATGAGCAGCACGAACGCGAGGTCGAGCAGCGGCGTGACGTTGAGCTCGGAAAGCGTCGAGAGCTGGTGACGGCTGGAAAAGCGTTTCACTGGTCTTTACCTCCCGAGGGTGGTGTGCCCGTGATCGACGAACTGGTGCTCGAACTCGGAGGAAAGCTCCCCGGCGAAGTTGTCCATCTGCACCACCATCGCGCGGATGGAAGTCACCAGGAAGTTGTAGCCGAACATGGCGGGGATCGCCACGAGCAACCCGGTCACGGTGGTAATGAGCGCGGCGGAGACGCCGGGAGCCATCGCGGCGAGGTTCGCGGACCCGGCCGCCGCGACGCCGCCGAAGGTTTCCATCACCCCCCAGACCGTCCCGAGCAGGCCCAGGAACGGCGCACCGCTGACCGCCGTGGCGAGCAGGATCATCTGCGACTCCAGCCGCAGCGCCGTCTCGCCGACCGCCCGCTCCATCGCCGTGGAGACGACCCGCATCTGGGCCGGGGAGATGCGCGGCGCGTCGCCGACGCGGGCGCGAAAGGTCTCGTCCACCTCCTCCGCGCCGAGGAGATGGAAGCTCAACTCCTTGCACCCCGCTCGGTAGACGCTCCAGAGCGGCGAGCCGTTGAAGCGGAGCTTCGTTTCGTAGATGTGCAGCGGCTGCCGATGGCTGCGGAAGAGATCCAGGAAATGCGCCGACTGCTTCTTGGCGACCGCGATCATCCGCAGCTTGGTAATCATCACCGACCACGAAAAGATGGAGCCGATCAGAAGACAGAGCAGGACGATTTTGCCCGGGAGCGTGGACATCTCGTAGGCATAAAAAAGCCCGCTATTTGCAAGAAAGGGCGCGAAGGGTGGCATTTTCGTCGAAAAGCGATAAGAGAGAGAAACGCGGCTTCTACCATGCCTTCATGAAAACCTCCTGTCCACTCCCGGCTCGACCCCGCGCGATTCTTCGGGCCGCCACGGCCCTGTTTCTGGCCGCCGCAATGGGTGTGGCGGGCACGGCGAGCGCGAGGGCCGACGCCGGGCCGCCGGTAAACGCCTACGACCAGCTCGGGCGCACGCTCGCGCCCATCGCCGCGCTCTTTGCCTCCGCCCCGGAAGGCGAGCGCCATGCCCATACCCTTGCCGCCACGCTGACCCTGGAGAGCATGACCGGCCTCGCGCCGGAGAAGACGGGCGGGCGGCTGGATCTGCTCCTGGAGCCGCCCGGGCGCGCCCTGCTGCGCGTCTCGGCAGGGGGCGAGGCGCTCACGGCGTGCCGCGTGGGGCAGGAAATCTGGATCGCGCCCGCCGGGAAGATCGCCGCCCTCCTCCCGCCGCCCGATGCGCTGAATGCGCCCAACGCAAAAAAGCGCAAGAAGGCCAAGGCGCTCGCGCCGATGGCGCTCCCCTTTTCCCCCGCGCAACTGGCGCTGCTGCCCGCCCTCTTCGTCGTGAGAGAAGCGCCGCCCCCCGAGGGCGCGAGCCGCGCGCTCGACGTGCGCCTGATGCCGCTGCTGGCCGAGGGACTGGGCGTGCGCGCCTGGAGCGCGCGCCTCTGCTACCGGGAGGGCGTCCTTTCGGCGCTGGAGCTGGAGCGCCCCGGCTGGCGGCTTGTCCTCCGGGTGGAAAAACTCGCCTTCCCCGCGCCGCCTCCCGCCGCCGCCTGGCAGCCGGGGAGCGGGGATGTGCTCCGGGTTTCGGGTGGGGACGCCCGCCGCTGGCTGGAGCAGGCAGGCGAGGCGCTGCTGCACGGCGCGCAATCCACACAACCCGCCCGATGATCGGCGCGAAATTCCGCCCCCGCCTCGTGGGTGGGAAAAGAGCCGGAAAAGGTTGCCGTTAAACTCCCCTCTTGGGCATACTCCGAAGCGATGAAATTCATCGAGACGGTTTACGAAAAGCTTCGACGCCACCCCAAGCGGATCGTCTTTCCCGAAGGCACCGAGCCGCGCGTGCTGCACGCCGCCGCAGAGTTCGTGAAGCTCAAGCTCGGCGCGCCCATTTTGCTCGGGAACCGCGAGGCCATCACACGGCTCGCGGAGCGTGAAAACGTCAGCCTCTCGCGCATCGGCCTCATCGACCCTACCTCGGCCAGCGATCTGCCGCTCTTTAGCCGCTGGCTCCAGAAGCTGCAACGCTACCGCAATCTCGGCCCGGGCGAGGCGGAGAGCTTCCTGCACAACCCGAACTATTTTGCCGCCATGATGATCCAGCACGGGCAGGCGGACGGGCTGGTCGGCGGGGTGAGCGGGTATGCGGGTTCGCTCCTGCGGCCCCTTTTCCAACTCGTCAAGCCGCTGCCGGATGTCTCGTTTATCTCCAGTTGCATGTTGATGGCGCTGGAGAACACCCGCTTCGGCGAGAACGGCGTCCTTTTCTTCGCCGACTGCGCGGTCATCCCGGAGCCGACGGTCGCGCAGCTCGGCCAGATCGGCGTGCAGGCGGGCCGGCTCTGCGCGCAGCTCACGGGCGAGCGGCCCCGCGTCGCCTTTCTGAGTTTCTCCTCCAAGGGGAGTTCGCGCCATCCCTCTGCGGAAAAAACCGCCGCAGCCGCCGCGCAGGCGAAAAAGGAGGCGGAAAACGCGGAGATGGGGATGGAGATCGACGGCGAACTCCAGGCCGACACCGCCCTGCTGCCGGAGCTGGCCGCGCTCAAGGCGCCGGCCAGCCTCGTCGCCGGGCGCGCCAACGTGCTGATCTTTCCCGATCTCAACGCGGGCAACATCGCGGTCAAACTCGTGGAGCATCTTGCGGGCGCGGAGACGTACGGGCAGATTCTCCTCGGCCTTTCCAAGCCGTGTGCGGATCTCTCGCGCGGCGCGACGGTGGAAACCATCGTCGGCGCGGCGGCGATCATCGGCCTCCAGGCGATCGAGTACCGCAGGCTCTACCCCGAGGAGAACGCGAGGAACAACGAGCTGGAGGATTGATTTTCTTGTGAACACCGCCACCCCCCGCATTTTCATTGCGGCCACGCAGCAGAACGACGGCAAGACGACCACCTCGCTGGGCCTCTTCTCCGTGCTCAAGAAACGGCTGGGGCGCATCGGGTTCATCAAGCCGGTGGGGCAGCGGTTCGAGGAGGTGGACGGCAAGCGGATCGACGAAGACTCGCTGCTCATGGACCAGACCTTCCGCGTCCAGACGCCGATCGAGGACATGA
>CAZYVL010000048.1:0-5996 GCA_964651005.1 uncultured Chthoniobacteraceae bacterium
CGACGCGCTCATCATGCACCCGGGGCCGATCAACCGGGGCGTGGAGATCGACAGCACCGTGGCCGACAGCGGGCGCAGCGTCATCCTGGAGCAAGTGACCAACGGCCTCGCCGTCCGCATGGCCGCCCTCTACCTCTGCGACGGCGCGCGGGGCCGGGCCGACGGATAATGGATGATGAAAAAGACGCCCCCCGCCTGGACCTCACCGCTTCCATGACTCCTTCCTCTCCTCCTCTGCTTCTCCGCAATGGCCGCATCCTCGACCCGGCCAACCGCCGCGACGAAGTGGCCGACCTCGCCATTCTCGACGGCCGCATCGCCGACCCCTCCGCGCTCCCGGCCGGGGGCGCGCCCGTGGAGGAGATCGACTGCACGGGGCTGATCGTCGCGCCCGGGTTGATCGACATTCATGTCCACCTGCGCGAGCCGGGCCAGTCCGCCAAGGAAACCATCGCCAGCGGCGCGCGGGCGGCGGCAGCGGGCGGCTTCACCACCGTCGTCTGCATGCCCAACACGACCCCCGCCATCGACAGCGCGAGCGTGGTCGCGTGGGTGCAGGACAAAGCCGCCGCCGAGGCGTGCGTGAATGTGTACGCAACGGGGGCGATCACCCGGGGGATCGCGGGCGAGGAGCTTGCGCCCATCGGCGCGATGGCGAAGGCGGGCGTCGTCGCGCTCACCGACGACGGCCATTGCGTGCAGAACCACGAGCTGATGCGCCGCGCCCTGGAGTACGCCGGGATGTTCGGCCTCCCGGTGATGGATCATTGCCAGGACTACAACCTCGTTGGCAAGGGCGTGATGCACGAAGGCTACTGGAGCACCCTGCTCGGGCTGCCCGGCTGGCCGTCGCTCGGCGAGGAGATCATCGTGCAGCGCAACGCGCAGCTTGTCGAACGCTACGGCACGCCGATCCACTGCCAGCACCTCTCCGCCGCCGGGAGCGCCCGCATCCTGCGCGAAGCGCGCGCGCGCGGCATTGCGCTCACGGGCGAAGTCTGCCCGCACCACATCGCGCTCACCGACGAGTCGATCCGCGCCTTCGACACGAACTTCAAGATGAACCCGCCGCTGCGCGAGCCGCGCGACGTGGAGGCGCTCCTGGAAGCGATTGCGGACGGCACCATCACCATCCTCGCCAGCGACCACGCGCCGCATTGCGACTTCGAAAAAGAGCGCGAGTTCGACCAGGCCCCCTTCGGCATCCTCGGCCTGGAGACGGAGCTGGCGCTCTTTCTCGATATCCTCATCCACAAGCGCAAGGCGATCCCGCTCTCCCGGCTCGTGGAACTCTACACGATCAACCCCGCGCGGCTTCTCAAGCTCGATCGCGGCACGCTCTCCCCCGGAGCCGTGGCCGACGTGACGCTGATCGACCCGGACCTGGAATGGACGGTGGACAAGCACGCCTCGCTCTCCCGCTCCCGCAACACCCCGTTCCACGGCTGGGAACTCAAGGGGCGCGCGGTGCGCACGCTCGTCGGCGGCAAAACCGTCTGGAAACTTTAGACCAGGTTTAGACCAAGCACGGCGTGAAAAAATTTGAAATCGCCCATCGCCTCGTTGAGCCGGGAGTCCTCGCTATCGTGCGTGCCGACTCCGCCGAACTCCTCCCCCGCGCCGCCGGGGCGCTGCTGGAAGGCGGCGTGAACGCGATGGAGGTGACGATGACAACGCCCGACGCGCTCGGCGCGATCTCGTGCATCGCCCGCGAACTCGCCGGGCGGATGCGCATTGGCGCGGGGAGCGTGCTCGACGCGGAAACCGCGCGCGCGGCGCTGCTCGCCGGGGCGGAGTTCCTCGTTACGCCCGCGCTCCGCCCGGAAGTGATCGCGATGGGTCACCGCTACGGAAAGCCGGTGCTCTGCGGCGTCGCCACGCCGACCGAGGCGCTCGCCGCCTGCGAGGCGGGCGCGGATTTCGTGAAGCTCTTCCCCGCCGCGTCGCTCGGCCCGCGATTTCTCCACGAGCTGCTCGCCCCGCTGCCGCATCTCGCGGTCGTCCCGACCGGGGGGATCACGCCGCAGAACGCGGTGCAATGGATCGCCGCCGGGAGCGTCGCGCTCGGCATCGGCTCCGGGCTGGTAAACCGGGCGATCCTGAAGAGTCGGGACTGGAACGCACTCGCGGAAGCCGCCACCGCGTACGTGGAGGCGGTTCAGGATGCGCGGAAGCTCCCCGGCGCACCTCCGGCCTGACCGCTCGCCGCGCGCTACGCCTGCCAAAGCACCGCCCCGGACGCCTGCTGGTTGAGCCCGAGCGTCGTCACTGCCACCTTCCCCGGAAACGCGGGAAACGCGCCCGCCTCCACTCCTGGCGCTTCCCGCCGCTCCAGCGCGAGCGCGGCCAGCGCCGCCTGCGTCAACCCGCTCGCCCCGAGCGCCTCGCCGAGCGCGGCCTTCGGGTGCCACGCCACGGCCCCCGGCAGCCGCCGCGCAAGGACCGCCGCCTCCGCCCGGTCCACCCAGGTGCCGTTGGCCGACCCGATCACCACCCCCGCCCCCTCCAGCGGCAGCCGCCCAAGCACGCGCTCCAACGCCCTCCCCGAGCCGGTACGCCGCCCGTACGTCGCGGAAGCGGCGCGGAGCAGAATCTCCCCCGGCGCGCCGCTCTCCCGCCCGACGACAAACGCCGCCGCCCCCTCCCCGAGCAGCATCCCCGAGGGAGGCTCCGCATGAAGACGCACGCACGGCTCGCGCGAAAGGAGCCGCCAGGTGGCGTACCCTTGCCATAATATCCAGTCACACTCCTCCGCGCCCACCACGACGCACCGCTCCAGCGACGGGTCGCACGCAAGGATCTCCTCCGCGAAGCCGAGAGCGGAAAGGCCGATGCTGGCATCGCCCACGAGCGTGTAGCTCGCCCCGTCGATCCCGAGCACGGCGGCGAGATGGCTGGCGGGGGCGTTATAAACCGTCTCCGGGAAGAGAAGCGGGCTGGCCGCGCCCGGCCCTTCCGCCACGACCTTCTCGTAAAAACGCCGGGTGTAATGCACCCCGCCACTGCACACCGCGAACACCACCGCCGTCCGGGCCGCCTCCTCCGGTGGCAACGCCCCGTTCTCCCCCACGGGGCACCCCGCCCGGCGCAGCGCCGAGAGCCCGGCGGCCACGCTGAAATAAGTAATCGCGCTGGAACGCCGGATGCGCGGCACGCGCGCGAGCGGCTCCGCCATCGCCACCGGCGTCGGGATGTAAAACGGTGTGCGCCCCTCGAACGCCGGGCCGTTCTCCACGGCCACCGCACGTTCCCCGGCCAGCAGCCGCTGCCAAACGCCCTCGGGATCGCACCCGAGCGGCGTCACCAAGCCAAAGCCCCGAACCGCCAGGCTCATGACGCCCCCCCTTCCTGGAGAATGAGGCTCGCGTTCGTCCCGCCGAAGCCGAACGAATTGGAGAGCACCCGGCGCACCGGCGCGCGGCGCGGCGCGTTGGCCACAATGTCGAGTTCCCACTGCGGATCGGCCTCCTGGTAGTTCGCGTTGGGCGGGAGAAAACCGTGCCGGATCGCCATGAGCGAAAAGACCGCCTCCACGGCTCCCGCCGCGCCGAGCGAGTGCCCCATGAGCGCCTTGGTGGAGCTGACCGGCACGCCTTTCTTGCCAAAGAGCGTCTCGATGGCCGCCCCCTCCGTCGCGTCGTTGAACGGGGTGGCCGTTCCGTGCGCGTTGATGTAGTCGATCTCCCCCGGCGCAAGCCCCGCCGCGTCGAGCGCGCGTTGCATGGCCCGCAGCGGACCGATGCCGGAGGGGTGCGGCTGCGTGAGGTGGTGGTTGTCGGTGGAAATCCCATACCCGACGAGTTCGCCCAGAATCGGCGCGCCGCGTTCCAGCGCCGCGTCGCGCGCCTCCAGGGCAAGCAGGGCCGCACCCTCGCCGAGCGCCAGCCCGGTGCGCCCCCGGTCAAAGGGGCGGCACTTCTCCGGCGTGGAAGCTTGCAGCGAATCGAACCCGACAAAGACCAGTTCCGAGATCGCGTCATACCCCCCGGCGAGCACCCGGCGGCGCAAGCCGTGGCGGATGAGATTCCAGGCGTGGCCAAGCGCGTTCGTGCCGGAGGCACAGGCGTTGGCGAGGATCTGGCAGGGGATTCCGGAATCGCCGCCCTCCCCCCACTCCGCCGCCATCTCCCCCTGCACATCGAGCAGCGCCTTCTGCGGCGCGTAGTTGGCCAGCCAGCCGGGCCGGAGCCGCCGTTTTTCCCCCGGAGCGATCAGCGAACGGTAAAACGCCTCGCCGAAGCTCATCCCGCCGCTCGTGGTGCCGATCACCATCGCTTCCGGGCGGAACCCGGGATCGCCGCAGCGCGCCTCGCGGGCCGCGACGGTCATCATGCGGCTGGCGCGGTGCCGGTGCGCCTCGTGGCGGTTCGAAGCTCCCGGGCCGCCGCCCAGCCGGGCGTCGTCCACCTGCCCCGCCACGTTCGAACGGCAGCGGCTGGCATCGAAAAGGCGCACCGGCCCCACGCCGTCGCGCGCGGCAAGCAACGCTTCGAGCGTCTCCCCCCAGCCGATCCCGAGCGGGCTGACGACCCCCGCCGCCGTGATGACGACACGGTTCCCGGCGGGCGATGCAGAGGCGGGGGCAGGCATGGTTTCGCGTGGAGTATCCCCGGGGAATCGCGCTGGCTGCAACCGTTTTTCGCCCGATTCCCGGCGGCTTGTCCTTTCTTTATCGCACCTCGCCTTCCCGCAGGTTCTTTTCATTTTTCCCGGTTATGCCATAGTGGCGCGCCATGCCGCCCGCGCCCGCCCCAAGCCCAAGCAATCCGCCGCTCCGCTCCCGCGGAAGAGTGCGGCCTCTGTTCATGGCGCTCCCGCTCGGGGTGGCCGCCCTGCTGCTTTGCAAGTGGCTCTGGCCGGGGTCGATCCCCTCGCGCGGCGGTCTCTATTTCCCGACGCGGGTGGCGCTTCCCGTCCCCGGTTTCGCGCAGGGCGATCCCGCGTGGAAAGACGACCTTCTCGGCGGCGAGCACGGCCCCGGCACGACGCTGCACGCCGAGGGATGCGCCGTCGCCTCGGCGGCGATGGTCCTCGCCAGCTACGGGATCGACACCGACCCAGGGCGGCTCAACCGCTTTCTCGCCGAAACCGGCGGGTACACGAAAGAGGGGTGGATCTACTGGGAAAAAGCCGCCGCCCTCGCCCCCGGCCTGGTGGAAAAAGCGTACGAGGATCTCCCCTCGCAAGCGCGCATCGACTGGAACCTGTTGCGCGGCAATCCGGTGATCGTCCGCGTCCGCCTGCCGGAAAACACGCATTTCGTCGTCATCGCGGGCAAGGAGGGGTGGGATTATCTCATCCGCGACCCCGGCGCGGGGGCCGCGCGCGGGCTTTACCCGCTGTGGGAGCTGGCCCCGCGCATCGAGGCGCTCCGGTACTACCGCCAGCTTGCCCCCTCGGCTCCCTCGGCTCCCTCGGCTCCATCGGCTCCATTGCCCTCTTCCCCCCAGACCGGAACCACCGGTTGATCCCCCTCCCTCCATGCTCAACTTCATCTGGTTCGGCCTGATCCTGCTGGCCGTATTGATCGGCGGCGCGACCGGAAAAATCGACGCCGTGACCCAGGCAGCGTTCGATTCCGCCAAGTTCGCCGTGGAACTGGCCATCGCCCTGATCGGCGTGATGGCGCTCTGGCTCGGCATGATGCGGCTGGCGGAAAAGGCGGGCGCCATCGCCGCGCTCGCGCGCCTGCTCCGCCCCGTGCTCCGCCGCCTCTTCCCCGACGTGCCGCCGGAGCACCCGGCGATGGGGTCGATGGTCATGAACATGGCGGCCAACATGCTCGGGCTGGGCAACGCCGCCACGCCGCTCGGACTGCGCGCGATGACGGAGCTTGAAAAGCTCAACAAACGCCCCGGCACGGCCACCAACGCGATGTGCACCTTCCTCGCCATCAACACCAGCTCCATCCAGCTCATCCCGGCAACCGCCGTGGCGCTGCTCGCCGGGGCCGGGTCGGTGCGCCCCTCGGCGATCATCGGCACCTCGCTCCTGGC
>CAZYVL010000048.1:6096-17437 GCA_964651005.1 uncultured Chthoniobacteraceae bacterium
CTCAAAGGGCGGCTCTGCCTCGGCCTGCTGGCGGCGCTCTTCGCCTGGCTCTTCGTCACGCTCACCTTCCCAAGCACGACTACGCGCCAGCCCACCCCTGCCCCCGCCCCCGTCGCCGGGGAAGCCGTGGTCACGCTCAGCTCCGGCGAAAGCGTCCACGGCACGCTCGCCGCCGAGTCTCCCACGGAGATCACCCTGCGCCGCCCCGACGGCACCACGGCCACCTTCGCCAAGGTCTGGGCGACGAGCCTCACCCGCCAGGGGCTGATCCTCGGGAAGAGCGAACTGACCCTCTCCTCCGGCGCGAAGCTCACCGGGAAGATCGTCTCGGAATCAGACCACGACCTGACCCTCGAACTCCCCGGCGGCGCGCGCCGCACGGTCGCCAAAGCCGGGGCGGCGAAGATCGTCCGCCCGGAGAGCACCGTGGCACGCGGCGTCAACGCCATCTCGCTGCTGGCGATCCCGTTTCTGCTCACCTTTTTCCCCCTCTACGCGATGCTGCGCGGCGTAAAAGTCTACGAAGAGTTCGTGGAAGGAGCGCGGGAAGGCTTCACCGTGAGCATCCGCATCATCCCATACCTCGTGGCGATGCTCGTCGCCATCGGCATGTTCCGGGGGGCGGGCGCGGTCGATCTGCTCACGGAGGCGCTCCGCCCGCTGCTCGGCGCGATCGGGTTCCCGCCGGAGCTGCTCCCGCTCGCGCTGATGCGCCCCTTGAGCGGCAGCGGCAGCAACGCCATCTTCGCAGAGATGATCGGGCGGTTCGGCCCCGACGCCCTCCTCACCCGGATGGCGGGCACCCTCCTCGGCAGCACGGAGACCACCTTCTACGTCATCGCGCTTTACTTCGGCTCCGTCGCCGTCAAGCGGACGCGCCACGCCATCCCCGCCGGATTGATCGCCGACCTCACCGGGGCCATCGCGGCGGTCGTCATCTGCCGCGTGGCGTTCGCGTAAAGGATTCGCGGAGGTTCAGAGCGGATCGGGCCCCGGGTCTACCCCCGGCGCTCCGCGCTCTGGAGGGCGAAGTTGTTGAGAATCGCGTCCATCGCCCGGGAAACCGGGGAGACGCGGCTGGTGCGGAGATCGAGATTGCCATCCTTGCCGATCACCAGCAGGGCAAACGGGCCGGGGGCTTCATACCGGGCGGCCACGGCCACGCCGTCGCGCGCCACGGCAAAGGGAATGTTGGAGCGCAGCCCCTCGCTGCTCTCCGTAAACGCCGCCACGAAGATCACCCCCCGCGCCGCGAAGCTCCGGTACTCCTGCTCGAAGCGTTTGACCTGCTTGCGGAACGCGTGGGAACGCGGGCTGGGCGCAACGAGCAGCACCACCGGCTGCCCCTTGAAGTCTCGGAGCGATTTCCCCCCCGCGAAGGCAAAATCCGGCGAGGAACGGACCACTGCGGCACTCGCAGGAGCCGGGGCCTGGACCGCCGCAACAGCGACGGCGACAGCCACCGCGAACAGGCAGGGACCAACGGAGCGAAAACGGGCGGGCAGGTTTTTCATCGAAAAAAGGGGATGCGGTTCAGGCTGGCTTGGGGCGAACTCAAACTTTGAGAATTTCGGCCTCCTTGCCGACGACCGCCTCGTCAATCGCCTTCACGGACCGGTCGGTCAGCTCCTGCACCTCTTTCTCCAGCGAGCGGAGGTCATCCTCGGTGATCTTCCCCTCCTTCTCCAGCTTTTTAAGCTGGTCGATGCCGTCGCGGCGGAACCCGCGCACGCGCACCCGCGTCTCCTCAGACATCGTTTTGATCGTCTTCACAAGATCGCGCCGACGCTCCTCGCTCAGTTCGGGGATGCGCAGCCGCAGGATCTTCCCGTCCACCGTCGGCATGATGCCGAGCTTCGACTCCCTGATCCCCTTTTCGATCGCCTTGACCGTGGAGACATCGAACGGCTGGATCACGAGAAGCCGCGCCTCGGGCGTCGTGATGAGCGCCAGTTGCTTGAGGCGCATGGCGCTCCCGTACGCCTCGACGTCGATGTTTTCAACGAGGGCGGGCGAAGCCTTGCCGGTGCGGACACTGGCAAACTCGTGGTGCATGTAATCGACGGCTTTTTCCATCGACGCTTCGGTTTCCAGGAGGATTTCGTCGGAGCTCATAAAGAATAAAAGGTTCAGCCGGGGGGGGCGCGATCCGGGTTAATCGGCGGAGGTGACCAGCGTGCCCACCTTTTCGCCGAGCACGATCCGCTTCACGTTATCGGAGCGGAGCATGTCGAAAACGATGATCGGGATGCGGTTATCCATGCAGAGGGAGAACGCCGTGGAATCCATCACGGCGAGGCGGCGCGTGAGCGCCTCGGTGTAGGTAACCTTGTCGTAGCGCGTGGCCGTCGGGTCTTTGGCCGGGTCCGCCGTGTAGATGCCGTCCACCTTGGTCGCCTTCAGGATGACTTCCGCGCCGATCTCGCTGGCGCGCAGCGCGGCGGTCGTGTCGGTGGAGAAAAACGGGTTGCCGGTCCCCGCGACGAAGATCACCACCCGGCCGCTCTCCAGATGCTCCATCGCGCGGCGGCGGATGAACGGCTCGGCGACCTCCTGCATCTCGATGGCGGTCTGCACGCGGGTGGAGAGGCCCACCTGTTCGAGCGCGCTCTGGAGCGCCATGCCGTTGATGACCGTGGCGAGCATCCCCATGTAGTCCGCCGTGGTCCGCTCCATCCCGCGATGGCTGGCGGAAAGCCCCCGCCAGATATTGCCGCCGCCGATCACCACGGCGATCTCCACCCCCAGGGCGTGCACCTCCTGAATCTGCCGCGCGATCTCGCTGACGATCTGGGGCGAAATGTTATCGCGGCTCCCCGCCTCCCGCAACGCCTCGCCGCTGACTTTCAGGACGATCCGTTTGTATTTTGGGGAGTTGGGGAGAGCTGGGGAAGCTGGGGAATTGGGTGCTTGCGGGGTTGTCATGCCGGTGTCTGACATCAGCGCGTCACTCAACACAACTGCCCGCCGGGCTTCAAGCTTCATCTTCTTCCATCTTCTGCCCGCACAGCGGGAAGAGCGCGTCCCCATCTTCGATTATTCACTCCATTCATAGGTTGTTTTTTGGATAAAGTTCTTGACCCTTCCTTGAAACGGGGTTGGGATGCGCCCATGACAACGCCGTCTACTCCCAAGAAGGCCTCCGCATTATTGCGGAAGGTTTCCGCTGTCACTGCCACCGCAGCCATTCTCTATGGCTTTACCCCCCGGTCTGCTTTCGCAGTCGCCTCGTGGGACGGCGGCGCAGGGACGAACATCTGGAGCGACTCCGACAACTGGAGCGCCGATGCCGTGCCAAACAATTCGGGTGCCGTGACCATCGACACGGGAGCAAGCGTGCTGCTCAACAGCAACGCCAACGTCAACAGCAGCTTGACCCTCAGCAACAATTCCTCGCTGGAGGTGACAACCGGTGGAACCCTGGATCTGGGAAGCAGCGGCGATCCGACGATCAATGCAGGGAGCGTGTTAACGGTTTCCGGCGGCACGGTGAAATACCGCCGGTGGGGCATCCTCAGAGGGACGCTGAATATCACCGGCGGCCAGATGATCTCCGCAACCAACGACAGCAGCGGGGCCATGAAGTTGGTCAATCTTTCCGGCGGAACCTATACGATA
The DNA here is from genome assembly GCA_964651005.1 of uncultured Chthoniobacteraceae bacterium. Classification (GTDB taxonomy): domain Bacteria; phylum Verrucomicrobiota; class Verrucomicrobiia; order Chthoniobacterales; family Chthoniobacteraceae; genus DATMFV01. The sequence goes on from CAZYVL010000048.1 coordinate 9,715, forward strand.
CAATCAACCAACCTGAACCTCGGTTTCCACGGTTCCACCTCTTCTGAGTCCACGGTCAACATTTCCGGATCGGGAGTCATGACCGCCAAAACGGTCAATATGGGCGAGGCGAGTGCTGGCTATACGTCGGACCTCAATCTGAGCGGAGGAAGTTTCACCGCGACGAAGATCAACCAGGCCAATGGCAAGATCACGGTCTCGGGAGGAAGCTTTTCCACAACCAACAACTATAGCTGGGTCGGCCTCAGAGCCCCTGCCACGCAGGTTTTCGAGGTCAAGGGCGGAGCGGGGACAATCGATATCGGTGGCAACTTCGCCACGACGGGCAATGCGGGGATTCGCAGTTTCGTGATGACGGCACAAAACTCCGGCCTCACGCAGGAGAACATCTCCAAAATCAACGTCGCGGGCACCGATAGCGCGGGCGGCGACGTCGATGTGAGCCTGGAAGGCGGCATCCTGCTCGCCCACCCGACCGAGTACACCCTGATCTCCGCCGGAACGCTCAGCGCCACGCCGAACTACACCGGCACCGATCTCTACACCGGCGCGGCGGATGGAAACGACTACAAGATCACGCTCGACTCCTCCCTCACTCAGGGCGATCTGACCCTTACGGCGGAATCCGCGCCGGTCAGCGAGAGCTTCGACCTCACGGGGGTCGGTTACCTGAACACGGACCTTTCCGCAATCCTCGGGGCGAACACCTCCCTGCGCGTCCGCCTCGATGTGGGCACCGGGACCGGCTCGATGGAAGACCTGCTGACCTACCTCAGCAACTCGGGCTACTCCGACTTCGCTCTGGAGTCCGTCGGGGACTACGACATCGCCTTCACCGTCAGCAACGATTATCTCTCCGACGGGATGATGTACTTCGGCTGGGATCTCACCGACTTCGCCAACGGAGCCGGGCTGATGGGCGTCGAAGTGACGGCTGTTCCCGAGCCGAATGCGATCTGGCTGCTCTCCGCAGCGGGTCTCTCGCTCCTGCTCTGGCGTCGTCGCGGCAGCCTCCTGGCTGGCCGGGCCGCCTGATCTGCGCAGAAGAAAAAGCGTCTCTTTTACACACCCGGCCCCGGAACTTCGGTTCCCGGGCCGGGTTTTTCGTTCTGTGGAAACGAAAGACGCCCAATCCAGAGGACACGGCGGGAGTCCACAGCCGAAGCCGATACCTTCCTTTTCCCGTTTTTGCGGCCGCGCCGGATTCATGAAATTCAACGGTGAATATAAAAAACAATTCTTGACGCAGGGGTGAAACCCTGTTCGAAATCACGCAATGCAAAAATCCCCATCCCCTAAGGCCTCCGCATTTCTGCGAAGGGTATCCGCCGTCTCCGCCACCGCTGTGGTTTTGTACGGCATGAGCCTCCAAACTACCTCTGCTGCCATTTCCTGGGATGGCGGCGCAGGCACCACCAGCTGGTGGGATGCCGGAAACTGGAACACCGACGCCCTGCCAAACAGCTCCTCGGGCGAGGTGACGATTGGAAATCAAGCATTGGTCATCGCAGGTGCCGGCACTGCCGCGCTGGGCAGTAGCGGGGCGATTACTCTTACTGGCAGCTCTTCTCTGGAAGTGCAGGCTGGCGCGTCTATTTCTTCGAGCAATTCCATTGGCTTGAAAGTTGGGGCGGGAAGCACGCTGACGGTTTCCGGCGGACTCTTATCCTATAATCGGATTACCGGGAATGGTGCTCCGTCCGGGGGCGGCAGTGTTGTGATCACCAGCGGCACGCTTATCGGCGGGGCCAACAATGGCTATTTGCTCTCGGCCAATGTTTCTGGAGGAGCCTGGACGATGACGGGCACCGGTGATGCGGCTTTCTCACGCTATGGAGCCACCAACATATCGGTCTCCGGAGGGGTTGTTTCGCACAATGGCGGGACAATGGTCCTTGGCCATACGGTTAGTGGAAGAAAAACAAATATTACGGTAACGGGCGGGGCTTTGTCCGCAAAAGCTCTTGATTTCCTGACGGGCACGATCAATGTCTCCGGAGGAAGCTTCGCAATCGCAACCAATTTTGTTTTGCAGGATTCAGGCTCACAGGCCAGAACCCTGAAAGTGACTGGAGGGAAGGGCAGCGTCTCCATTGGCGGCAATATGACGTATACGGCTGGCCCGACCTTCAAACGCGAGTTTGTGCTCACTGCGGATAACGCCGGTCTTGCGCAGGAGAATATCTCGAAGATAACCGTCGTGGGCACCGACAGCGCAGGTGGTGATGTAGACGTGAACCTCGAAGGCGGCATTCTGCTGGCCAACCCGACTGAGTACACCTTGATCTCCGCCGGAACGCTCAGCGCCACGCCGAACTACACCGGCACCGGTCTCTACACCGGCGCGGCGGATGGAAACAACTACAAGATCACGCTCGACTCCTCCCTCACTCAGGGCGATCTGACTATCGTGGCGGAATCCGCACCGGTCAGCGAGAGCTTTGACCTCACGGCGGTCGGTTACCTGAACACGGACTTTTCCGCAATTCTCGGGGCGAACACCTCCCTGCGCGTCCGCCTCGATGTGGGCACCGGGGCCGGCTCGATGGAAGACCTGGTGACCTACCTCAGCAACTCGGGCTACTCCGACTTCGCTCTGGAGTCCGTCGGGGACTACGACATCGCCTTCACCGTCAGCAACGATTATCTCTCCGACGGGATGATGTACTTCGGCTGGGATCTCACCGACTTCGCCAACGGAGCCGGGCTGATGGGCGTCGAAGTGACGGCGGTTCCCGAGCCGAACGCGATCTGGCTGCTCTCCGCGGCTGGTTTCTCCCTCCTGCTCTGGCGTCGTCGCGGCAGCCTTCTGGCTCGCCGGGCCGCCTGATCGAAGCCAACAAAGCCACCTTACACACCCGGCCTCGGAACCTCGGTTCCCGGGCCGGGTTTTTTATTCGGGCGATCCTGGGGATGGCTCACGCGAAGGGTTGAAGAGGAGGCATCGGAGGGTTCCGTTTTCCGAGCGCCTAAAGCCCGCACGATCCACTAACACCACCAACACCGCCGGATCGCTCCTTCATTTCTTTGCGCCTTCGCGCCTTCGCGTGAGACCTCTCCCCCTCCCCGTTTTGCCGCGATTTCCCCTTGCCACGCCCATCCGGGCAGTGTAGACACGACTTCGTGAGACGCATTCTGCATTGGTGGCCCCGCTGACGGGCTTCGGTTTGCCAGCCGGAGAGCCGAGGGAACAGTTGCTTTCCTTGCTCTTTTTTCTGCTCAAACCGTGTTCGCCGCGCGCCCCGCGTCGCACTGCCTGCCCGATGATTCAACCGGTCGAATCGTCGGGTTTTTTGTTTTTCGGGACCGGCCTTTCATCGCCATCACCAACTCATGAACTTCAAATTCAACTCCGACGGACTTATCCCCGCCATCGTGCAGCAGACCCCCAACGGCAAACCCGGCTCCGGGCGCGTCCTGATGATGGCGTGGATGAACCGGCTCTCCATCGAGAAGACGCTGGAAACGGGGTTTATGCATTACTGGAGCCGGTCGCGGAGCAAGCTCTGGTTCAAGGGAGAGACGAGCGGGCACACCCAGCGCGTGCTGCGATGGTATGTCGATTGCGACGCCGACACGCTCCTCTTCGAAGTCGAGCAGGAGGGGGGCGCGTGCCACACCGGATATGCTTCCTGCTTTTTCCAGGCTCTGGCCCGGGATGGATCGCCCGAGCCGATTGAAGAGCCACCCATTTTCGATCCGCAAGCGACTTATTCCAAATGACCACTCACCTTATTTCGCCGACGCGCGAGCAGTTCCGCGAACTCGCGGCACACGGCAACCTGATCCCCGTCAGCACGGAGCTGATCGCCGACGTGGAGACGCCCGTTTCGGCCTTCCGCAAGCTGGAGCGCGGCGACGGGTACGCTTTCCTGCTGGAATCCGCTGAGAACAGCGAGCAGGGCGGGCGCTACTCGTTCGTCGGGAGCGATCCGCGCGTGCTCTTCGAGGCGTCCGGGCGGCAAATCCAGATCACGGAGAACGGCGAGACGCGCCGCTTCGAAACGCAGTCCGAACCGCTCCGGGAACTCCAGACGCTGATGGCGCGCTTCCGGCCCGTGCCGCTCCCGGGGCTGCCGCCGTTCGCCGGGGGGGCCGTCGGCGCGATGGCTTACGACACCGTGCGCTTTTTCGAACCGGCCATCGGCCCGCTCCCGCCCGAAGGGCCGGGGGCGCCGGTGCCCGACATGGTGTTCATGATTACGGACACCTTTCTCGTCTTCGACCACCGCCTGCGGCGCATCCGGGTGCTCGCCAACGCGCTCGTGGAGGGCGACCCGGACGCCGCCTACGACATCGCGTGTGAAAAGATCGAGGCGCTGCTCGAACGCCTTGCGCGCCCGGCGCTGCTGCCGCCGCTCAACGTCCGGCAGGCGCAAGCGCCGGAGCCTGCCAGGCCGCCGCGCAGCAACACCACGCGGGAGGAGTTCCACGCGATGGTGAAAAAAGCGCACGAATACATCCACGCCGGGGACATCTTCCAGGTCGTGCTCTCGCAACGCTTCGAGGCGGATTACGACGGCGACGCGCTCCAGCTCTACCGGGCGTTGCGTTTCATCAACCCCTCGCCGTATCTCTTTTGCCTCAAGTTCGGCGACGCCTTCTCGCTCGTCGGCAGTTCGCCGGAGGTGCATGTCCGCGCCATTGACGGCAACGTGACGATCCGCCCCATCGCCGGGACGCGACGCCGGGGCGCGACGCCGGAGGAGGACGAGGCCAACGCCGCCGATCTCCTCGCGGACCCGAAGGAGCGCGCGGAACACCTGATGCTTGTCGATCTCGCCCGCAACGACGTCGGTCGGATCGCCGACTTCGGCAGCGTCCGCGTGACCGATTTCATGACCGTGGAGCGGTACAGCCACGTCATGCACCTCGTTTCCAACGTGATCGGGACGCTGCGCCCCGGGTGCGACGCCTACGACGTGCTGCGGGCCACCTTCCCGGCAGGGACCGTCTCCGGCTCGCCGAAGGTGCGCGCGATGCAGATCGTCAACCAGCTTGAAAAAGAGCGCCGGGGGACGTACGCCGGAGCGGTCGGCTACTTCGGCTTCGACGGCAACCACGACTCGTGCATCACCCTGCGCTCTGTGCTGCTCAAGGACGGGAAGGCCACCGTGCAGGCGGGAGCCGGGATCGTGGCCGATTCCACGCCCGAGGGGGAATACCAGGAGACGCTCAACAAAGCGATGGGGATGATGCGCGCCATCGAACACGCCGGAACCGCCGGGCACGCCCCCTGATTTTCCCGGAAAGGAGACCAACGCCATGCTGCTTGTCATCGATAACTACGACTCGTTCACCTACAACCTCGTGCAATACTTCGGCGAACTCGGGGCGGAGATGATCGTGCGCCGCAACGACGAGATTTCCGCCGACGCCGTGGAGGCGCTCAACCCGACGCGCCTCTGCATCTCCCCCGGCCCGTGTACGCCCAACGAGGCGGGGGTGAGCAACGAGGTGATCCGCCGCTTCGGCCCGCGTATTCCGCTGCTGGGCGTCTGCCTGGGGCACCAGTGCATCGGGCAGGTCTTCGGCGGGGAGGTGGTCCGCGCCGGGCGGCTCATGCACGGGAAGACCTCGCCGATCCACCACGACGGCAAGGGGGTCTTCACCGGCCTCCCGAACCCGTTCGAGGCAACCCGCTACCACTCGCTGCTCGTCCGGCGCGAAACCTTTCCCGCCGATCTGGAGATCACCGCGCAGACCGCCGAGGGGGAGATCATGGGACTGCGGCACCGGCAATACCCGATCCACGGCGTGCAGTTTCACCCCGAGTCGATCCTGACCCGCGAGGGGAAAGCACTGCTGCGCAACTTTCTGGATTTGTAGCGCGGCGCGTTTTGGTCCATGCTTGGACCCGCCCCCCAGCACCCAAGCCTATGGACTACGAGGACTACGATCTCATCATTCTCGGCGGAGGCAGTGCCGGTTACAACGGCGCGGCGGCAGCCTGCAAGCTCGGCCTCCGGGTCGCCGTGGTGGAAGGGAGCGACGAACTCGGCGGCCTCTGCATCTTGCGCGGCTGTATGCCGAGCAAGGCAATCCTGGAATCCGCCAACCGCTACATGACGCTGCGCCGCGCCGGGGAGTTCGGCCTGGCCGCGCGGGAGATCGATTTCTCGCTCGCCGAAATCCGCTCGCGCAAGGAGCGGCTCGTGCGGGAGTTCGCCGACTACCGCGCCAAACAGCTCGCGGGTGGCCGCTTCGACCTGCACCGGGGGTGGGCGTCGTTTGTCGATCCGCACACCGTCGAGGTCACGCTGCCCGACGGCACGAAACGCGCGCTGCGCGGCAAGACGTTCCTGCTGGCCACCGGCTCGCGCTTCCAGTGCGTGGAGGTGCCGGGGCTGGCGCAGACTGGTTTTCTCAACAGCGACCAGGTGCTCGGCCTCGCGCATCTGCCGCGCTCGGTCATCCTGCTCGGCGGCGGCGCAACGGCGGTGGAGTTCGCGCACTTTTACGCGGCGCTCGGCGTCCAGGTGACGCTCATCCAGCGCAGCCGCCAGCTTCTCCGGGAGATGGACGGCGACGTGGCCCTCTGCGTCGAAAGCGCCTACCGCAAGCGCGGGATGCGCGTCTACTGCCACACGCGGCTGGAGAAAGTGGAACGGGCGGAAAACGGGATGAAGCGCGTCTGCTTCGAGCAGGGGGGCAAAAGCCGGATCGTCGAGGCCGAGGAGATTGTCTGCGCCTTGGGCCGCCAGCCGATGACGGAGCGCCTCCAGCTTGCCAACGCGGGGCTGGAAGCGACACGCGGGAGGGTACACGTCGGGCCGACACAGCAGACGTGCGTTCCGCACCTCTTCGCAGCGGGCGATGTCGCCGGGCCGTACGAAATCGTCCACATCGCCATCCAGCAGGCGGAGCTGGCGGCGCGCAACGCCGCGCGGCTGCTGGCAGGACCGGCGAAACCGGCGGCGCTGGAGGAGATCGACTACCGGCTGCGGCTCTTCGCCATCTTCAGCGCGCCGGAAGTGGCGATGGTCGGGCTGACGGAGCGGGAATTGCAGGAGACCGCCGTGCCGTACCGGGCGGCGACCTACAGCTTCGACGACCACGGCAAGTCGATGCTCGCCGGGGAGACGGAGGGCTTCGTCAAGCTGCTGGCCTCCGAGGAATCCGGGGAGATCATCGGCGCGGCGGTCGTCGGCCCGCACGCTTCCGAACTGATCCATGAGATCGTCGTCGCCATGCGCTTCCGGGCCACGGCGCGCGATCTCCTGGAGATCCCACACTACCACCCGACGCTGAGCGAAATCTGGACTTACCCCGCCGAGGAGCTGGCGTAGCAAGAAAAGGAGTTCTTTTTGGCGCGCGCGGGGAAACCCGGGTTGACATCGCATTTTTCAACCGTGATAGTCGGCGCGGCGCTTCGGTGTCTCCAAGCCTCTTCGAGAACTCTTCGAGAAAAAAAGCCGATCCTCCCCTCCTCCCGAATTCTCCAAAATTACCCCTGAAATGCTCCCTGAAAGGGCGCAAAAAACCCGCAATCCTATGGCCGAACTCAACTCCACCACCACCCGCAACAACCTCTCCTCCGACGTCGAGATCAAAGGCTCGATCAAGTTCCAGAACGATCTGACCATCGACGGCAAGGTCGAGGGCGAGATTCTCTCCCCCGGCGTCCTCGTCATCGGCGAAAACGCCGAAGTGCGCGGCGAGATCAAGACCAAATCCGTCACCGTGCACGGCAAGGTGCAGGGGAACATCACCGTCGAGGAGC